>CAUWLJ010000004.1:0-72670 GCA_963559585.1 uncultured Eisenbergiella sp.
GGCTCCTGCCCCCGCCTGTGTACTGCTCGTACAGACCCTGCTGGTCACCTTCACCTCTCCCGCTGCGCCGCGCCGCAGGGCTTCTTCCCGGGCGGCGGCCTCCGCCTCCTTCACCGCATACGCCACGGCCTCCTCCTCGTCCTCAAAGCTCCTGGGCTCATGACTTCCAAACACTGTATAGCCGGTGATTCCGTCCACATCCATGCTGGGCCTGATCTCCACGAAGCTGGAGACACTGATGCTTCCCAGCACTGCTCCCAGCGCGTTGGCCACCGTATCATTCTCAGGAACCACAGCGTGGGTTCCCAGCAGGCGGGCCACATCGTGGATAAAGACATGGGCGGGGCCGCCAACGCCCACCAGGGAAAATGTGGTATGAAACATGGGGGTAAGAAGGGGATCCCTCTCCCCTCTCCTTCCCTCCTCATAGGCTTCTCCAATCAAGCGTTCCAGCTCTGGACTGATTCCATTTTTCCTGTAGTGAGGGTATTTGTTCTCCAGCAGGGCGATCACAATGTTCAGGTAAAGCTTTCTTTTCACCTCATCATAAACCTGACGGCAGAGCTCCTCTACGCTGATGTCCAGGTTGTATGCCGCCCACTGTGCGCCAAGCCCGGAGGCTTCTGTACAGTACTTCTGAAAATCCCCGCAAAGGTGCATTACGTCCGTGGGGGTCAGGCCGCAAAGCAGAACCACGCCGTCCTTCAGCAGACGGGAAACGTCCAGGGTATATACGTCTTTTCCAACTGCTGCCGCGGCCTCCTCAATGGAAAGCGGGCCGCTGCGCAGCACACTGCAGAATTTTTTCTCATGCTCGGTATAAACAGGGCTGCCGCTGATGTCGCGCACCAAAAGATAATGCTCATACAGAAAACGGGTATGCTTTCTGACAGGCATTTTTTTCAGATTTTCCAGCACGCAGGGGTGCTCGCAGGCCGCTACGCAGAGGGGAACCACCCTGCGGCTCTCCAGCACCAGTTTTCCATCCTTATAGTGAACCGCGCTGTCGCCGCCCAGCCCCAGCGTCCTGATATACAGACCGTTCACAAAGGTTTTCCATTTTCCGATGGATACGCCCTCGGTAAACGTCACCGGTCTGCCTTCCCGTATCAGCGCAATATCCGTGGTGGTACCTCCCATATCCACCATAATGCTGTCGGAGCTGTCCGTCATGTGCATACATCCCACCGCGCTTGCCGCAGGCCCGCACAAAAGGGTCTCCACAGGATGCAGAGCAGCAAAATCCTCCGACATCAGTCCCCCGTCACTGCGCATGATCACCAGCCGTTTGGGACGGATCCCACGTGCAGCAAGGGCCTTTCTTACCGCTGACAGGAATTCCCTGATCACAGGAAACAGGCCTGCGTTCAGAAGGGTGGTGGCTCCCCTCTGGAGGCTGTTGAGTTCAGAGAAAAGCTCGTGTCCGCACACTACGGACACATCGCAGGTTTCCCGGATGATGTCTCTGGCTTTTTTCTCAATGACGGCTCCGTTGCGCATGGCATTCATCTCGATGACACCCACACCGTCCAGGTTTTCATAACCCTGTTTCAGTTCCCGGCGGAACCGTTCCCAGTCAGGCTATCTGTCAATGGCTCCTGAAAAATGAGTGAAACAATCGAAAAGGCCGATTTCTTCGGAACGGGGCAGGCCATACTGCGCGCCGTACTGGTCAATGATTTCTTTTTTTCCGCCAAAAAAAATGAGTCTGGCGCGGCCGCCCTTTTCTTCCACGCAGGCATTGGTGGCCAGAGTGGTGGAAAGAGAGATTAATTCCGATTGCCGCGCAATTTCAATCGGCAAAACGTCTATTGCGTTTAGTATGCCTATGGACAGATCATGGCGTGTAGTGAGCGTTTTGGCGCTTCCAAGGATGGAGCGGGTGTCATAATCATACAGGACGGCATCTGTGCAGGTGCCGCCGGTGTCGATTCCAATTCCTATTGGCATGAGAGGGAATCTCATTTTTCTTTATTGGGCAGGAAGGAGCAAACGAGCAGCCCTCCCTTTTCTCCTGCGGGAAGTGAATAGGGCAGATTTCAATTCATAATTCCACTCAGGAACGGTCAAGCATGACCATTGCCAGTCGTATCGGACGCAATTTTTATTGACGCTCCTACATAGGGAGCGACCATAACCTTGGCATACTGCTTATGTTTGCCACAGATTTCAATCCACGCTCCCACACAGGGAGCGACGAAACGCTCGGAAGCACAAATAAGATCACGACAATTTCAATCCACGCTCCCACACAGGGAGCGACTGCAAAATCCGCCAAAACTCCCCCCTTCTCCCCACATCTTCTTAGGCAATTATACCTGTCCTGCCTCCTTTTTACAAGCCAAATTCCATATAACATTCATTCCAGCACTATAAAACAATTTAATTCGGTGCGAATCCCCCAGGGAATTTATGTGCACTCCACATTCGCACCTATTTCCTCTGAAGTTGTCTTACACAGGTGATTCAGAAAACAGCTTCAGCTCCACCAGTCCATGAGGCAGGTTTGTTTCAATATCTATGAACAGGCTGCCTTTTTCCCCGTTTGCCCTGGGATCCTGTAAAATAGAATGGAGAAGCCCTTTATAACCTCCCATCAGGACTATCTTATTATTTCTGCATAATTTTTCCAGTTCTGTTCTCTCCCGCTCCAGCGCACTTTTTCCTTTGGCACACTCCCCCTTCTTTTCATTCTTCCCCGCTCTCGTCAATCCTGTCTCCAGCATCTGAATATAGGAAATCATCTGCTTCATCTTCTTAACCGTCACTGCATTCGCCGCACTCAACAGATTTCCAAATTCAGTGTTCTCCTCCAGATACAGCTCCCCTTCCAGTATCGTGCCGCTTTTTATCATTTCCACTCCCACATTGTCAAAAAAGGGAGCCAGCTTTGTTTTCTGCGGTTTATCCAGATACTGAACCTTCTGCAGATTCCGCAGGACAATAGCGGCATTGGGAACCAAAATGTCATCCGCCATCAGGCGGGTTGCTTCATCCCCTGTCCTTTCCCTCTGCAAAAGTGCTCCCTTTACAGAGCTTCCGGGCAGATAATACGAGGCATTTTCCGGATCATACTCCTGATATTCTCCGTATTGGTAAAACGGATAAACCACTTTGGCAGGCTTTCTGTCTTGTACCTGCATTTCAGACTTTTCAGGCTTCCCAGGTTCTTCAATGAACGGCTCCCTGGCAAACTCATCTATTCCCGGATAGAGCGCCTGGCCTGAACGCGGTGAAAGAATCAGGCTGGATAATACTTTTATCTGATACACAGCTTTTTTCATACAGGCTCCTTCCCGTGTTTTTTCGGATACTTCTTATCTTCTGCTATAGTATAGGGTACAGAAATGCACTGCCAAACACGATGTCTCTGTTTGCATAGAAGGGAGAACGTATGCACTTTCCTGCCTGCTCTATTCCCTTCTGCAGGACGATCACGCTGCCGCAGTCAATAAAGCTGATAAACTGCTTTTGACAGCTCCATCCTCCCATCACGGAAAACGGGCGGCGCTCCGAGGTAAAAAGCCTGAGGGTGGAACGTGAAAAATTGATCTGATCAGGCAGCAGCATCCCCATATTTAAGTACCGGCTGGCCTGAGGAAGCCGGATTTCCTCCATTCCTTCCACAAGGAACTGGTTCAGCCCCTGGGATGCTCTTTTTCCCAAAATAAGCGTGGCGCCATCCCGCTGAAGCTTCCCAAGCAGCTTCAGAAGATCATCTGTGGTTTCACCTTCGTCCCCCTGGAAATAGAAGCAGAATTCTGACACGCCGCCTGCCTCCTGCTTCCCATTCCTGTCCAGCCTTACCTCCTGCAGTTGTAATGTAGGAACGGTATACAGCCTGGCTTCCAGGCCCTCCATGCCGTAAAGAGTACTTTCTATGGATGCCCTAAGCTGCTGTGCATCCGTTTTTTTCACATATGGAAAAATTGAACTCTCCCAGCCGGGCTTTCCCATTTCCATGATACTTTTCAGCCCCTGCTTACCTATATAATCCCTTTTCTTCAATTCTGCGCGCCGTTCCTTCAGGCTGACTTCCTCGTCGCCCTCCCTGCTCCCCTCCCTGACCAGCCTGTCCGAGGCATAGTCCAGAGGCATAGGAAAATAGTCCAGAGGAAATACGTTGGACAGTGCCAGATGAACTCTTTTTTCCAGAACGGCTTTTACCATTTCTGACGCTTTTTCGTCCCCTCTGCTTTCCGCATATTTCGTTGTCAGCGCCCCGAATATTTTCTGGGAATCCGGGAGCTGTGTGATTCCCCCGGCGGAGCTGAGCATAATTTTATAATTTCTCACCTTCCTGTCCCTCACCTTCCACAACCGTTACTTCTATTCTCCCATATCCGCGGCTTTTGGAATTTCCCAGCCGGTAAGCGCCGTTGTTAAATTTCTTCAAGTTAAAAATGATGTATTCTCTGCACGCTTTTACCGCCTTTTCATCAAATGGAGGATTGGTGAAACGATACAGCTCTACCTCTCCCTCAAACACAAGCCCGCCTCTGGCCGCCTTGTAGGTTCTGGGATTCGATCGAAGCTCCGATCCCGTCTGGCTGATCGCGGTCTTGGTATCAATGGAAAAGCACTTCTTCCGATCCCGATACTCTTTTCTCAATCTGAGATCATGAAACAATAGCTTTGGGGTGTTGTTAAATTCCCGGATGCCAAACAGGTATGCCGCAGAAGCCTCCCTAACCGCGCCCTCATACCGTTTGCCGATTCGTTCCAGTTCCTGTTCCCGTCCCTCTCTGTTCAGCATACTGCTGATCCTGTCCCAGTTTGCATTCCTTTCATTCTCAAGCTCCTCCTGATACCAGCGGGCGATCTCTTTTCCCTCTCTGCTGTCGTCGCCGCTCACGATACTGCGCAGGGCTCCTTTCAGGGAAGAAGCCGGGATACAGGGAAATCCCTCCTCATCCACCGCTGTCCACAGGTCGATCCCTCCTATTTCAAAGGGCATGGGAGAGCCTCCGATGAAAAGATTGGAAAGAGTCTTAACTCTTATTTCGATTACGTTTCTCATGCTTTCTGCCCTCCTTCTGAAATGTGCTTTTTGGTGAACTGCCCTTCCTGTTCCCCTTCTTTTTGGAAGCATCCTCTTTCAGATACTCCATTTTTTTCTCATTGTACTCATAAAGCAGCATCAGGGCGTCCACATAATCCTCGCTCCACAGGCCGGACTGCTCTGCAAGCTTCAAAAACCTTTCCCGGTCGAAAAACAGACGGTTCGGCAGTTTTCCCTCTTTTTCCCGTCTATCGTTTAAATCCTTTACATTCTGCTTTTCTTCGTCCGTGGAAGGATTCCGGGCTTCTATGATGTCGGCCGCTCTGTCATACCCCACGCTCCTCATACGGAAAAATGTGGATTTATCCAGCACAAGACGTTTGTATCCACCCCTCCGCAAGTCTTTTCTGTACAGATGGTCGATCAAAACCTCTCTCAGCTCCTTACCCGCGCCATTTTCATCCCAATTTCCACATTTCTCATATAAATAGTTCTCCGGGCCGCTGAACAGATACTGCTTGACCTCATCTTTCCTGTTGTCTGCCGCTGTCCCCTCTCCGTAGATTCGGAAACGGACGTCGCTGAAAAGAAGCAGCAACCGCAGATAGCGTTCAAACTGCTGCTTTGTTTCATTCTTTATGCAGATCTTTGTTACCCCTCCTTCTCTTCTGAACAGCCTCCGGATCAGCATCATGTTCAGGGCCAGCTCCGACTCCCGCACCTCCCGGTCGGCATCTCCCAGATACCGGGGCAGCAGATGATACAGGATATGGTTCATATACCGTATATCGCTCTTTTCTTTATCATCTCCCCTTTCCTCCGCCGCAATGTCCTCCAGCAGTGTATAGAAGAAATTCGGCCTTCCCAGCAGTTCGCTGCATCTGCCCTTTCTGCTTCTGATATAATTGAGGAATTTTACATCATTCTTGAAAAATTCCCAGATCAGTTCATTCTCCTCTTCCTCTTTAATTGCCGCCTTTTCCCGGCAGCTGCTGCAGCGGCATCCTCTCTTTCCGCAGGCGGCTCCCAATTCCGCCTTTGCCGCCTTCATCCGGTCATATTCCACACTCACAAAGGGCAGTCCGCCCACGCAGATCTTCATATCCCCGGCAAATGGCTTCAAAGCCTTCGGAATCGTTTTGGCCTTGGCACGCTTTAACTGCTCCTCCACCATTTCCATATAATAGCGGACGGGCTGCCTGTTAAACGTAATATCCACTCCGATGCTGACTCCCAGCTTCAGGCCATTCCCATCCTTCCTGATCCTGCAGTTCACCTTCTCCATGATCCTGCTGCATACCTGAACGCCGCTGAGCAGATCCTCCACTGCCACGGCAAAGAAAATGTCGTCCCCCGCAATATAAAAGGGAAACAGCCATCCCTTCTTATTTTCAGGAGCAATCTGCTCCGGGGCAGTCTGCTCCGGGGCACACGCCATCGCCGCCCTGTGCAGTCCCTCTATGGAGATTTCCTCATTCAAAATCTCACTGATCCTTCTGTATTCTTCATAATCACGGATATTTTGGAATATGGTTCCCATCCCATCCAGATCCGCCTTTATCACCGCAATGCGGAAGCGGTTCTTTCTCCCGCCTTCATCGCCTTCCTGCGGCCCCAGTGCATTGATGTCACCGGCAAACTGCGGGAAATCCCAGTCTTTCTTTTCTCTGCCGGTTTTCTTCACAGGCTGAAAGGAAAACAGCATGTCTCTGTGCCTTTCCAGAATTCTGTTCCAGTTCTCCGTCCGCTTCAGTTCCTTTTTGGCCTTCTGAATCATATCGATTTTTCTGTCCGATCCTTCGGAGGAAAAATATACCCAGCGGATCAGCTTCTGTCCGTTTGACATCCGATAACAGGATTCAAACAGCATGTCAAGCTTACATTCCAGTTCTTTCTTCTGCAGAGCTGAACGAAAAATATAAACGCCGGAGCATTTCAGAAGAATCCCATCCTCCTCCACGAAAAATGCCTTCTCCACATCCTCAAAAAAATCTTTGGAAATCTGAACGGACGAATCCATAATATCTCTAAGCGTGGCTTCCTCCGTCTGTTTCTCCTGCACATGGGAATGTATTACCTCCGTCAGAAATGTCTGAATCTTGTCCACGGACAGCGCAACGATCCATTCCGTCATGCTCATCCCCCCTTTCCTTCTTTCTCTTTTTCTTCTTTCTCTTTTTCCTCCTCCTTTTTCGTCTCTTTCCGTCTTCCATTTTGATTGAACATCTCCGCATATGCGATATGCGGAAACAGCATGGGATTGTTGATCAGCATGAGAACCTGATTCAACTGAAAATTGAATGTAAGCAGGGAAAGCTCTGATCCGCCCTGTTGCACGATGTAGTCCTCCAGCTTCCTGGCCTTCACCCCTTGTTTTTCAACAGCCTCTTTCCCACCTTCAGATACCTCTTTCTTTCCATCCTCCTGCTCCGTCTGCTTCAGTTCATCCTTTGCATGGTTCAGGGAATAGTACCAGTCATATAGATTCTTCCTGGCATTATTCCATGTTATTTTCAGTCTGCCCTCCTTTTTGGCCTCGATCACAATGTCCAGCTTAGCTATGACTTTGGGGGACGGATTTTTGTCTCCCTCCATGAAGCACAAAAGACACAGCGGACGTGTTGCGCTCTGTGTGTTCACACTTTGCTTCTCTCCGCACGCGATAAATGCAGCCATTCTCGCATAAGACCGGTTTGAAGTCTGCAAGCTCTGTATACTGTCAATCCATTTTTCAATATCGGAATCTTTGATAGAGTGGCTCTTACATTCTATAACCGCTGCTACCGCCTCAATGGGAATGAATTTCATCTTCCCCGCTCTGAAAATATAAGGCGTGTAGGTCTCGTCAAAAATCGCCAGATCTACTTCCTTGGAAACCTTTCCATTTGAATCAATAATAAACACCGACTGTTCTATGCAGAACTTGCGCGGCAGCAGATTGGCAAACATTTCTCTCCATATCTGCTCCCTGTTATGCCCGCTCGTCCCTCCATGGGGAACGGTAAAAGAAAGCTGACTGGTAATCACCCTTTCCATCTGCCTGTAGTTTTCTTTTATATCCCATATCGCATTTTGATCGTCTGGATTCTGCGAATATTGGATTTCCTTATCCTGTGTATTTTCTCTCATTTTTAACTCCCTGCCGGAGCGCTTTCTGCTCCGGCTGCGGTGAGAAAACACGCATGTGATTTCTCACCTGCGATACTCACAGTTTTGTGACGCTCCGCACAAAACTGTTGATTGGAAATAAGCCATCAGGCTTATTTTCAATCTCCCTCCATTTTAAACACGCTCTACCCGTCAGTTTCCGGCGCATATGCGTTTCACCGGCTGTAATTTCTTTTTTCAAAAATTCAAAAAAAGTATACCTGTATCCTTCCCATTCCAAATGTGGTATTCCGCCCCACATGCAAAACCTGGGCGGCATACAGCCAGGGGACAAACGGTGTCAGATCGCCCTCATACGCCAATTCTCCCAGAAGGCCGCTGAAATCCATTTTTTCACCCAGGCGGTTGGAATACCGCTCCAGCCGTTTCAGGCGCAGCTCCTCCCTCGTCATTCTGATCTGTTCCGCAAGCCGCTGCAGCCTGGCAGCCTCCTCCTGATCCGTCCAGCCTCCGTAACGCTCCGTCATGGCCGCTGTCCGCGTGGTAATATTCCTGATCAGCGTGGGAAAGGGAATACTGGTCACCAGCTGTCCCTTACGCCGGATCCTGAGAGGAGTAACCAGTCTCACCACAGCCCCGGCAGCCTGGGGCAGCCTGCGGCAGGGCAGTTCCACCGGGCGCAGACCTGCCGGATACGCCTGCCCCTCCCGCCAGATCATCCTGCCGTCCTCGCCGTGCGCAATCTGAAGCAGACCAAACGGCGCTCTCTGCGCCCCCAGACCGTATTCCCCGATCCGCCCAAAAGCCGTTATCAAAGCCTGCGCATACTGGATTCCTCTGCCAAAAAGCAGAAAATCAAAGTCCAGAATTTCTCCCTGCTCCACCATGGTTTTTACTCCGCAGGCCCTGGGCGGAACGATCACATAAGGCTTTCCCACATCCTGCTCCCCACCTCCCTTCTTTCCATTTTCATACAAAAAATGATACGCCTCCCGGTCGATTTCTCTCAGTGCCTGTCCCGTCACGCCCCGCAGAGTGGATCCCAGATAGGGCGGAAGCTCTGTATATTTCAAAGAAATAAGGGAAACTCTAAGAGGCAGATATACCATATGAAATAACGTCTGCATCTTTTTAACCGTCCTTTTTCTTTATTTTAACATGGGAAATAATGGGAACTCAATGACAGATGTAGGGATTGTTACGGTAACGCCGCAGGAATCCTTCCCGATTATCCAGAAATTCCACCCTTGACGCTCCCGCCCATGTAACATATAATACTTTTGCAAGAGATAGAAACGATTCCTGTTTTTATCTTTAAAAGGTACAATTTAACAATTTCATCTATGTTGACATTTGCCCCTATGCGGCAGACAGGAGGACAATCTTGAGAACAGAATGGAATGGTTTTATCGGCGGTAACTGGGAGAAAGAAGTCGATGTACGCGACTTTATCCAGAAAAATTACCACCCTTATGACGGGGACGAGGAGTTTCTTGCTCCCCCTACACAGAATACTCTGGCGCTCTGGGATCAGGTTCTGGAGCTGAGCCGGAAGGAACGGGAGGCGGGCGGCGTGCTGGATATGGATACCAGCGTGATCTCCACCATCACCTCCCATGGCCCCGGTTATCTGGACAAGTCCAAAGAAACTATCGTGGGCGTGCAGACGGATGCGCCCTTCAAGCGTTCCCTTCAGCCCTACGGAGGAATCCGTATGGCGCAGAAGGCCTGCGCGGACAACGGATACACTCTGGATCCCGAGGTGGAGAAGTTTTTTACCACCCACAGAAAAACACACAACGCGGGCGTGTTTGACGCCTACACCCCTGAAATGCGGGCCTGCCGCAGCGCCCATATCATTACAGGGCTTCCTGACGCCTACGGCCGGGGACGTATCATCGGCGACTACAGAAGGATTGCTCTCTATGGAATCGACCGTCTGATCGAGGATAAGGAAGCTCAGAAGGCTTCCACCGGCGGCATCATGACCGATGATGTGATCCGCCTGCGGGAGGAGCTTTCCGAGCAGATCGGCGCGCTGAAGCAGATGGCGCAGATGGCCGCCTCCTACGGCTGCGATATTTCCAGACCTGCCTCCAATGTGCAGGAAGCCATACAGGCCACCTACTTCGGCTATCTGTCCGCAGTGAAGGAGCAGAACGGCGCAGCCATGTCCCTGGGCCGCACCTCCACCTTCCTTGACATTTATGCGGAGCGCGACCTGGCGCTGGGTACTTTTACAGAGGAACAGATCCAGGAATTTGTGGATCATTTTATTATGAAGCTGAGGATCATCAAGTTTGCCCGTACTCCTGAGTACAACGACCTGTTCTCCGGCGATCCTGTATGGGTAACGGAATCCCTGGCAGGCGTGGGCGTGGACGGACGCCATATGGCAACCAAAATGTCCTTCCGCTATCTGCACACCCTGACCAACCTGGGGCCTTCCCCGGAGCCCAACCTGACCGTTCTGTGGTCCACCAGGCTTCCTGAGGGCTTTAAGCGTTACTGCGCGAAGATGTCCATTCAGACCTCTTCCATCCAGTATGAAAACGATGATCTGATGCGTGTCACCCACGGCGACGATTATGGAATTGCCTGCTGTGTATCCTCCATGCGGATCGGCAAGGAAATGCAGTTCTTCGGCGCACGGGCCAACCTGGCCAAGTGCCTGCTCTACGCCCTGAACGGCGGCGTGGACGAAAAGACGAAGAAGCAGATCGGCCCCAAATACCGGAAGTATGAAGGCGACGTGCTGGAATACGACAAGGTGGTGGACGCCTTTGACGATATGATGGAATGGCTGGCGGGCGTATATGTGAACACCCTGAACGTTATCCACTATATGCACGACAAATACTGCTATGAAAAGGCGCAGATGGCGCTGCATGACAGAGATGTGCGCCGCTATTTTGCAACGGGAATCGCGGGACTGTCCGTTGTGGCCGATTCCCTTTCCGCCATCAAATACGCCAAAGTGGAGCCCATCCGGGATGAGGACGGTATTATCGTAGACTTCAAGACCACCGGGGAGTTCCCCAAATACGGAAACGATGACGACCGGGTGGACGAAATTGCCAGAGAGCTGGTATCCAAGTTCATGACCATGGTGAGAAGGCATCACACCTACCGTGACAGCTTCCCCACCACCTCCGTGCTGACGATCACCTCTAACGTGGTGTACGGCAAAGCCACCGGGGCTACGCCGGACGGACGCAAGGCTGGCGTGCCTTTTGCTCCCGGAGCCAATCCCATGCACGGCAGAGACACCCATGGGGCTGTAGCCTCCTTATCCTCCGTCTCCAAGCTGCCCTTCCGCGACGCCCAGGACGGTATTTCCAATACCTTCACCATCATTCCCGGCGCGCTTGGCAAGGATGACGCTGTGTTTGCAGGAGACATTGAAATCGACCTGGATTTGAATGACGGAGAATAATCGCTATATTCGCCGGCAGGCTTATAAACAGTAACCACGAATCCCTCACAGCAGGCCGGGAGGCCGCGGATCCGCCCCTCCCGCCCGCCTAAAGGAGAACGCCCATGGAACAGAAGAAAACAAACAGCATGCCGTCTCATGACGGCAGGATAGATGACCTGATCCGTATGCTGGATTCAGGCACGATGCAGGGTGTGGGGCACATCAACGTATCCTGCAGCGCCCCAAATGTCTGCGGCAGAGAGGTGCAGACCTTAGGATGCCCCGACTGTTCGGCAGCACCCCTGGCCTGCAGCGTCCCCACCCTGCATGAGGGACTTGACCGGCCGGAAAATGAATGACACTTCATATCGGTATGCACGGTCAAAAACATGCGGGCATGGTTTTGACCGAACAAACCGATATGGCTGAGCTGTTACAATCAGATTAGACGAAAGGAAGAATAAGACTATGGAAGCAAATAGAGCGCAGATCGACAACCTGGTATCCCTGCTTGACGGCTATGCCGAAAAGGGCGGCCACCATCTGAATGTGAACGTGCTGAACCGCGACACCCTGCTGGATGCGCAGAAGCACCCGGAGAAATATCCCCAGCTTACCATCCGCGTATCCGGCTATGCGGTGAATTTTATCAAGCTGACCCCTCAGCAGCAGGCTGACGTGATTTCCCGTACCTTCCACGAAGCTCTGTAAAAAAGTGTGCGTCTTGACGCACACCCGCGCCGGGCGCGATTGCCGTCAGGCAATATCTGCCTTCCGCGCGAGTGCGCATCCACAGCGGAGCGTCCTTTTTTATACAATAGGAAAGGCACTTTCCTATTGTATAAAAAAAGAACAGCCCCGGCAGGTTTACCCATCCTGCCCGGGGCTGTTCTTCCCTCACGGGATGGAAGCCGCCGGAGCCGGCTGACGCAAAATAACAGGCTGTCCGGCCTGGATTTTCTATATTCCAAATATTTTCAGGAAGGAGACTGACTATGCTGGGAAACATACATTCTATTGAAACCTTTGGCACCGTGGACGGCCCCGGCGTCAGATTCGTCGTTTTTCTGCAGGGCTGCCCCATGCGCTGCGCCTACTGCCACAATCCGGATACCTGGGAGATAAATGCGGGAACGCCCACCGCACCGAAGGAGCTGATGGAGGCCTTCGACCGGAACCGCAGCTTCTACAAGGACGGCGGAATCACCGTGACCGGAGGAGAGCCCCTGCTTCAGCTCGACTTCCTTCTGGAGTTTTTTACCCTGGCCAAAGCAGAAGGAATCCACACCTGCATTGATTCCTCCGGTATTCCCTTCAACCCATCGGATAAAGACTGGATGAGGAAGCTCGACCTTCTCCTTTCCATGACAGATCTGGTCATGCTGGACATTAAGCACATCGACCCGAAACGCCACAGGGAACTGACCGGATGCCCCAACGACAACATTCTTCTTTTTGCCCACTATCTGGACAGGAAAAAAATTCCCGTGTGGATCCGGCATGTGGTGGTTCCCACTGTCACCGATGACGAAGCCTGCCTCTACCGTCTGGGCTGGTTCATCGGCGGACTGAGCAACCTGAAAGCATTGGATATTCTTCCCTACCATACCATGGGAGTCGCCAAATACCAAAAGCTGGGGATCCCTTACCGCCTGGAGGGCATTCCCGCCATGGAACGTCCTGCCCTGCTGCTGAAAAAGCAGACCGTATTGAAGGGGATCAGAGATCGGAGAAGGGAAAAGGAAGCAGACAGAAGCGGCAAACCCAGGAAACCGGGACGAAGGTAAGACAGCCTCTGCCCCGGCCATGCACCGCCCTGTATGGTTTATCACGCCGCCCCGCGCCCCTTCCGGCCGCAGGCCTCGTCAAATTCCCTCAGCCTCCGTTTGGCTTCCTCACTCAGGTTTTTCGGCACATCAATCTGTATCGTCACATACTGGTCGCCCCGCTGTGAAGCGTTCTGCATAGATACAACACCCTTGCCCTTCAGGCGGATTCTGGTACCGGACTGTGTGCCGGGGCGTATACGGCAGGCTACTCTGCCCGAAAGAGTTTCCACCACCGCCTCCCCTCCCAGAACCGCTGTTGAGAAGGGAATGCGGGCCGTGGTAAAAAGATCCATCCCCTTTCTCTCAAAACCAGGGCGGGAGCCGACCTGTACCTGAATCAGCAGATCCCCTGGCCGGCCGCCTCCTCTCCCCGGCTGGCCCCTGCCGCGCAGCCGGATCGTCTTGCCCGTATCTATCCCTGCCGGAATATGCACCTTCAGAGACTGCCGTTCCCCCCTTTCATCTGTTAGATGGATCAGCTTGTCACAGCCTGATATGGCTTCGTCAAAGCCGATCCTGATCTCTGCATGCAGATCAGCCCCCTCACCCTGAGGCATATCCCACCCGAATCCTCCTCCGGATCCGCCAAAGCCAAAGCTTCCTCCGAAAATATCCCTCAGAATATCATCCATGTCCGATTCTGTAAAATGATATTCCCTTCTTTCTGTGCCAGAGCCTGCAGAGCCCTGCCCGCCGGTATCGTCAAAGGCGGAAAATCCATACCGGTCATAGAGCTTTCTCTTCTCAGGATCACTGAGAATGGCATATGCCTCTGTAGCCTCCTTAAAACGCTCCTCCGCCTGCGCATTTCCCGCATTGCTGTCCGGGTGGTACTGTTTCGCCAGCCTCCGGTATGCCTTCTTTATCATACCGATGTCAGCGGTGCGCGGGACTCCAAGGACTTCGTAGCAGTCTCTCTTTGCGTCCATACCCATACCTCCACAAAATATATTGATAATAATTGACCCCGCAGGCAAGGCCTGCAGGGTCTTATTTCAGATGACGGAGTTTCTTTTAAAGCCCTCGCCCGCCATTCCATTTGCAGCTGTTCAGCGGCGCTGGCCGTCCAAAGCCTTGTCAGGGCTTCCGATGCGGCACAGTGCCTTCCGCTTATCACTCAATGGGGATAAAGCGGTTGTTTTCCTCCACTGCCTTCTTTTCTTCCTTAGGAAGGGAGAATTTCAGGATCCCGCTTTCATATCTGGGATGAATGTCCTGCTCCGTCACATGCTCTCCTACATAGAAGCTGCGGCTCATGCTGCCGGCGTACCGCTCCTGTCTCACGTATCTGCCCTTCTTGTTTTCCGTGTCCTTGTCCAGTCCCTTTGAGGCTGTGATCGTCAGATAGCCGTCGTGCAGCTGAAGCTGGATCTCGTCCTTGCTGAAGCCGGGCAGATCCATGTCGACCTCATAGCCGTTTTCCGTCTCACGCACATCGGTCTTCATCATATTCTTCGCATGCTTTCCGTACAGCACTCTGTCCACATCCGGAAAATCCTCAAAGGCTGGAAATGCAAATCCATTCATAAAATCATCAAACAGGTTTTCTCCAAAAATACTGGGTCTTAACATAAGTCATCTCTCCTTTCGCAAAATGAAACCGTATCTTCGCATTGCCAGGAAATCTGGTATGTTGTGTTCTGAATCAGAGAATCCGGAAGCTTCTTTGTTTCCTTTTCCTTTGTTCTATTCGTAATATAACACATATAATCAGCACTGTCAAGTACTGAGTGCTAATTTTTTTAAATATTCAAACATGTTCTAAATAAAACAGTGTGCGTCTTGAGACTCACCCGCGCCGAGCGCGATTGCCGTCAGGCAATATCTGCCTCTCGCGCGAATGCGCATCCACAAGGTTCCCTCAGAAGCCCTCTGTCAGGCTCCCATTCTGTGTCCTTTTCATTCTTCCCTGCTCCACTGCCCTGCATACCACCTGGCTCATGCGGCCCGTAATCGCACTCCCTGCCCTGGCAAATCCCAGCTTCTGGGCAGCTGCACGGTTCAGCTCCTCCTCCGGAAGGCTGATCTGCTCCTCCAGAACCTCCAGCATGGCGTTCCGTATTTCCTGAAAGGGAATGTCCTCTATGCCGCGCCGCCCGCCATCCCCGTCCTCCACCCGGTAAACAGCATATTCCTCCGGCTCCTGTCCAGGGCTCCAGAGAAAGCTTCTTCCTCCCTCCTGCGTAACACTGTGGCTCACGCCGGCAAGAGCCTGGTCAAAAATACGCTCCACTCTGGCTCCGGCTCTGGAGATTCCCCAGGCGCCCAGCACTTTTTTCAGAAGAAGGCGGCGGCTGATGGGAGCCTCCTTTTCCAGAATCTCCCTGATTGTCTGTATGATCCGCTGCTGCATATCGGAACGGTAAAAGTCGTCAGCCGTACCCAGTACAGAAAGCGGTGCATCTATATAGGAAAGAGCACGGACAGGAGCATACTCCTTCTGCCCCGTCTTTTCCAGCGGCAAAATACTGGGCGGCAGGATGCCGGCCGTGGAAAGAAGGCGGCCGCTTTCCTTCCCGGCATGCTTTTCCCTCCTCCCTTCTTTTCCTTCTTCCGCTTCCCTGAGCGCCCGTCTCACCTTCTCCGCCACAGCGGCCGGGTCGTCCAGCCAGTCCAGCGTCCAAAGCCGCAGAAGCCTCCATCCCAGCCCCTCCAGCACCGCAGGCTGAAGCAGGAAACGGTCATGGGAGGTAACGGCCGCCAGACAGCTTCTCCCATCCAGAAGGATTCCCAAAAGGCAGGTATCCCTCCGGGCGGGATCGACCACGCCGATGTCCACCCGGAGCCGGGAGACACCGATACTGCATCGTGTTTCATATCCCATGCCTTCAACAGCCTGGGCCATCTCCCTGATCAGGCCATCCGTCTGCTTTTCTTCGGGCTCCTCCGTTTTGGGAAGGGCAGCCTGGCCCACAGCGGCATATTCCAGAAAACCTTTTAGTCCGGCCACTCCTTCTGAGCGGGTACGGGACAGATCCATCTGCTCCGGCCTGAGCGCCGAGTAAATCAGCATGGATTTTCTGGCACGGGAAATTGCCACATTCAGCCGCCTCCATCCTCCTTCCCGGTTCAGCGGCCCAAAATTCATGGAAATCCTCCCCTTCTCATCCGGGCCGTAACCGATAGAAAACAGGATAACATCTCTTTCGTCACCCTGCACGTTCTCCAGATTCTTCACAAAAACAGGTTCTTCCCTCTCTCTGTCCCATTCCTCCAGCTCAGGAGCTTTTCTGAATTCCTCCTGGAGCAGATCCTCAATCAGATTCCGCTGTGCGGAGCCGAACGTCACCACGCCGCAGCTTTCCTCCCGCAGTCGTTCATCCCGAAGACGGCGGACAAGCTCTGCCACTACAGCCTCCGCCTCTCCCCTGTTCTGGCGGCTCCCGCCCTTCTCATAGCAGCCCTCCACAGGGATCAGCCGCACTGCCTGTGCCTGATCACAGGGGGAGGGGAACGTATAAAGCCTGTTTTCATAATACCTTCTGTTGCTGTAGGCAATCAGGCTTTCATGGCGTGAGCGGTAATGCCACTTCAGATATTTCTGCGGCATGGAAATGGTCAGGCAGTCCTCCAGCAGGCTTTCCAGCTCTTCTCCTTCTTCCTCCTCTCCCTCCGGCCTGTTGGCAGAGAAAAACCGGGTAGGCGGAAGCTGTCTGGGATCTCCCACCACCACCACATTTCTGCCCCTGGCAATCGCTCCCACGGCCTCGCTGGTGGGAAGCTGGGAAGCCTCGTCAAAAATCACCAGATCGAACAGCGGAAAAGAAGGGTCAAGGTACTGCGCCACGGAGATCGGGCTCATCAGCATACAGGGGCAAAGCCGTTTCAGCAGATTGGGAATCTGACGGAACAGGCGGCGCAGCGATATACGGCGGCCATTGCTCCGTATGGCCTTCTGCAGAATTCCCATTTCTGAGGAAGCGCAGCCAGGCGTTCCGGAAACGGGAACCCTGGAGGACAGTCTGGCAGACAGCTCCTGAAGGGTCAGTCCCTGAAATTCCTCCATAATCCGGCTATACTGGGCAATGATGCTGTCATACTGTTTTCCCTGGAAATCAGCCAGAGCAGGATCCTCCTCTATCGTCTGAAGCAAAAGGGCATAGCTCAGGCCGCAGCGATAAGCCGGTTCCAGCTCCACAGGCTTTACGGCTCCCGACCGAAAGGCCTCACTCACATTGGACAGCCCCTCTCCACGCAGCCTGGAATCGATCTGGTTGAAGGCTGCCATATCCCTCAGTTCTGAAATATGGGCAAGACAGAGGTTCAGTACAGCCTCCAGCTTCTGCGGCCAGCCAGGGCGGGCAGAGGACTTTTCCCCGCCTTCTCTCCTTTCGCCCGTTCCGCCTATCTCCCATTCCAAAAAGGAGATCTCATACCTTCCTGCCAGATCGTCTGCCATCCGGCAGAAGGCTTCCAGACGGTCTGCGGCCTCTGCCAGTCCCAGGCTGTTTTCTGCAGAGCCAAATCCCTCTCCCCTTTCCACAATCCGGTATCCCTCCGGGAGCCTCTGACACAGACAGTGCAGTCTGTCCGTCTTTTCCAGTGCCGCCTCCAGCAGCTGCCAGTCCGTTAACGTCCCCTGATACAGCCCGCCCAGCAGAAAAACCAACTGCCCCGGCACTTCCTCCAACAGCCTTTTCTGGCCGTCTGCCAGCTCCAGCTCCTCATAGATGGCAGGCAGACTTTCCTTCGTCACCCTGTCGGGCGTTTTGGCATACGCGCGCAGCTCCTTTACCAGCAGGCGTTGTCCCACCCACCGCATGACCGGCCAGCTTTCCCCGCTTTTCTTCCAATCCTGCTGTGCCTGACGGACGGGATAGGAAAAAACGGATTCCTCAAAATCCTCCCGCAGACGGGCGCAGCGCTGCCCATACTCTTTTCCGGTAACGATCAGGCTTCGGATCTCCTCCCTCACCGTCTCGTAGTGGGGCGCCTGGAGCAGGGCGGACAGAAGGGGCGCAGGAAAGCGGAGCGCAGATACCAGCTCCAGCAGGGTATGGACAGAAGCTTCATCCTCCGTCCGATACTCCGCCCAGGCCTCCAGCAGCTCCAGATCACGCCCAGCCTGTCCGCAGGCGGACAGAAGCTTCTTCATATCGGCGGCCATTCCGTCCCGTATTTCCAGGGAGTATTCCCTGCATCCTATCCCGCGCAGAGGATGAATCCGGTAATCCCCGACTGCCTCCGCCGCCGTCCTGTATCGGAAGATCAATTCGTCCCAGGCATCCAGGCGTTCCCTTCCGATGTGGAATAGCCCGCCCCCACAGACCACATCCCGGCGGCCGCAGTGAACCGCTTCCTCCTGAGAAGCGCATCCTGCCGCAGATCTTTTTTCCAGAAACGACAGCTTCCCTTTATAGGCTTCATACCGTTTATAGGTCTCAATCATTTCATACAGGGACATACCGCATTCCCGCCTGCGGTGCATGGCGTCCACGATATGCCCCAGGCTGCTCCGCAGGCGTTCCAGCTTCTCTGCAGTCTCCCCATATTTTTCAGGCGGCTGCGTCCTGCCCAGCTCCAGAACCCTGTTCAGCTCCCTGAGCACCGTGGTTTTATTCGTTTTATTGGAATGCAGCTCCAGACAGAAGGGATCCAGCCCGATCTGGGACAGCCTTTTACGCACTACGTTCAGCGCGGCCATCTTTTCTGCCACGAAAAGCACGCTCTGGCCATGGTAGAGCGCGTTTGCAATCATGTTGGCAATGGTCTGGGATTTTCCGGTTCCCGGAGGGCCGTGCAGGACGAAGCTCTGCCCCTTTGCCGCCGTACAGACAGCCGCAAGCTGAGAGGCATCGGCACTTAGCGGAACGACTGTGTCCTTCACCGAAATCTCCTGCTCCAGCTTCTCCTCCTCCACCATTTCGCCCATGGCAGTCCAGTCCATCTCCCCCCGAAGCAGGCCGGAAACTACCGGGCTTCGCTCCAGCTCCTCCCCCCGGCTGTGAATGTCGTTCCACATCACAAACTGCCCGAAGGAAAAAAGACCAAGAAAGGCGATCTCCTCCACCTCCCACCGTTTCCTGTCCCCAACCGCCCGGCGGACAGTCTGAAAAATCAGGGACAGATCCAGGCCATGCTCATCCTCAGGCAGAGGATCCAGGCCGGTGATGGAAACGCCATACTCCTGCCGCAGATATTCCAGCAGGGTAATATTGACCTGCGCCTCCTCCTGGCGGCTTCTGATCAGATACCTCTGCCCTCTGATCCGCTTCACCAGCTCCACCGGAACCAGAACCAGCGGCGCATAGCGGGCACGCTCCGCCCGGTCATCCTCAAACCAGCGCAGGAAACCCAGCGCCAGGTAAAGGGTATTTGTGCCATTCTCCTCCATACTCATCCTGGCTGAACGGTACAGCTCCTTTAAATGCTTCTCCAGCTCCGCTTCCTCCAGAAAAGTACGGAGTCTCCCTTTTTCAAGAGCCTCCCGGGCCGCCTCTGCCATCTGTCCCCCGTTCTCCCGGTCTGTGCGGATTTCCTTTGCCTGCGCTGGCTGTGTCCATCCGGGCAGCGCCTCCAGAATAAGAAGCTCCCTCCCCTGCGCCAGTGCATCCTCCAATCCGGTCAGCTCTGCCGCCATGAGCTGGAGCGCCTTTTGGGTCACACGAAAATTCAAAAGGGTATTGCGCAGACTGAAATCCAACAGCTCCCGCTCCCACAGCCGGCGGCGGGAAAAGCCGCTTTTCCCATCCCCGGCAGCGCTCTGAACCGCTGCGCCTGCCTGCCCCTTTGTGCCTGCCTCCTTCTCTGTATCTGCTCTCATCTCTGCTCCTGCCTGCTCCCGCAAAACTCTCTCCATGCTCTGCTCCTGTCCACGCACTGTTATGTACTTTTTTTGAAAAGATATGCTTACCTGCCTGCCGAAGTTCTTTGACCTCCGGTTCCTCTGCTTTCATTATAGCGAAAATTCAGGCAGATACAATTTCTATTTCTCTCTGATGTGCTGTGTGCTATACTTTCATTACTATTTGCTTCCACATAAAATAAACGCTGAAAAGGATAGCTGTATATGCAGAAAATTATGATTATTGAGGATGAGCCTGCCGTCCGTCAGGAGCTTGCTCTCCTGCTTCAAAACGAAGGCTGGCAGGCCATCCCCGTAGAGCATTTCCACGATATTCCCGGACAGGCGGCTTCACTCAGACCCGACCTGATTCTGCTGGATCTGAATCTGCCGGAAAAGGATGGTTTTACCCTGTGTGCCCAGCTGCGCAACAGGAAAAATACACCCATTATTTTCGTCACCGGCCGCGAAAGCGCCATGGACGAGCTTCATGCCCTGAGCCTGGGCGGGGACGATTATATCACCAAGCCCTACAACATCCCTCTCCTTCTGGCCCGTATCAGAGCTGTCCTCCGCCGGAGCACGACACAGGCTGCGCCGGATGTGATGCTGGTAAACGGGCTGGCTCTGGATCTGGCAAAAGGGATCATCACCAATACAGACCGCCTGTCTGCAGATGCGGCCCAGACCGAACTGACCCGCAATGAGCTTCGGATCCTGGCTCACCTGATGAACCATCCGGGGCAGATCGTTTCCAGGGCCGATCTGATTGAGACGCTCTGGAACAGCCATATCTATATCGATGACAACACGCTGAGTGTGAATATGACGCGCCTGCGGGCTAAGCTGGCAGATCTGGGACTGCCGGACTACATCAGAACCCGTCGTGGGCTGGGGTATCAGATATGAAAATTCATGAATATATCTCCGACCATATGAGGGAGCTGATGCTTCCTCCGGGCTTCTTTGCAGCCTCCGCTGTTTTTCTGCTGGTTACAGGCACACAGGGGAGTGTTCTTGCTCTTCTTGCGCTCATCTGGCTGCTTTTTTTCCTAAGTATGCACGCCAGACGTTACTGGAAGCAGCGCTCCCGTCTGAAGGAGCTGGAAAATATCATGGACAGGCTGGAACAGAAATACCTGTTTATAGAATGCCTCTCCGGAAAAGACGGCTGCACAGTACACGGCTGCGGAAATACGCTTTCTGCTTCCGTCAGGTATTACGAACGCAGGCTTTTCCACCTTCTCCGCCAGGCATCCGCCTCCATGACCGGAGCAGTATCGGAGGCCCAGGCTTCCTCCAGAGATTATCGGGAATATATTGAAAGCTGGGTGCACGAGGTGAAAGCCCCCATCACTGCAGCACAGCTGATCTGCCGCAGCGCTTCCCCCGATGTACGTCGGCGCATGGAAGGGGAGCTTGCCCGGATCAGCGCTCATGTGGAACGTGCCCTGTACTATGCCAGGGCTGAAAATCCGGAAAAGGATTTTCTGATCCGCCGCATTTCTCTGCAACAGGTGATGGAGGAGGCCATCGGACAGCATCAGACGCTTCTGATCCAGAGCGGTATGCAGATCGAAATGGAAAGTCTGGATTATCCGGTATACACCGACGGCAAATGGCTGTGCTTCATTCTGGGCCAACTCCTGCAGAATGCTGTCCACTATCGCAGCAGCCACCCCGTCCTTACCCTTTCTGCCTCCAAAACAGAGAATCAGGTGAGCCTGACCGTCTCTGACAACGGAATTGGAATTCCCGCCCATGAACTCCCCAGGATTTTTGAGCGCGGATTTACGGGAAGTAACGGCAGGACGCGGGGCGGCTCCACCGGAATGGGACTGTATCTGTGCCGCAGGATGGCCAGTTTCCTCCAAATAGAGCTTTCAGCCAGCTCCCGGCCTGACAGCGGAACCTCCATCCTCCTTACCTTTCCTTCCAATCAATCCTGACAACCGCCCCTATTGGCTGAACCGGTACGGGAAATCTTTCAAAAATGTAACCTGAAACAGGGCAGATTCGATACCAGAGCTGCCTTTTTTTATCTATAATATGGAAAATAACAGTTCAGGAGCGTGTTTGAAAATCCATTCCCGTTATATGGCAGTTTCCAGATACACTCCAACGCCGGACTGCTGTCATAAAAAGGGGGTTTTTACTCGTGCTTCATCTTGAAAATGTGGAAAAATACTATGGAAGTCAAAGCCATGTTACCAAAGCCGTAGACCGGGTCAGTTTCGATGTCCAGGACGGAGAGTTCATTGCCATCATGGGAGCCTCCGGCAGCGGTAAGACCACTCTTTTAAACTGTATCTCCACCATAGACACGGCGAGCGCCGGAAAGATCCTTCTGGATGGAGAGGATGTGACAGCGCTTGCTCCGGACGAGCTGGCACGTTTCCGCCGGGAGCGCCTTGGTTTTGTTTTTCAGGATTCCAATCTGCTGGACACACTCACGCTGGAGGAAAATATCGGTCTGGCGCTCGCCATTCGTCATGGGGATCCTAAAACCGTGCAGAAACAGGTGCGGGAAATGGCAGAGCTTCTTGAAATCGCCGATGTGCTGGAGCAATTCCCCTATCAGGTTTCCGGCGGGCAGAAACAGCGGGCGGCCTGTGCCAGGGCCATGGTGGCCGGGCAGTCACTGATCCTTGCAGATGAACCCACCGGGGCGCTGGATTCCAGAGCCGCCCGGAAACTTATGGAGCTGTTGGAGCGGATCAATCAGGAACGGAAGGCCACCATTCTGATGGTAACCCATGATGCCTACAGCGCAAGCTTCGCCTCCCGTGTCCTTTTCCTCAAGGACGGCAGGCTGTTTAACGAGCTGCTCCGCATAAACCGGAAGCGCTCTGTGCTTTATCATGAAATTCTGGACGTGCTTTCCCTGTTGGGAGGTGAACAATATGATTAACTCAATTTCCCACTCCGATAACAGACGCCCTCGTTCTCCTTTCTGCCGAAGGGAAGGCTGCTGTATAACCCTGTCTGCCCTTTCTCTCAGAAACGCCAGGCGGCAGGCCCATGATTATCTGGTCTATTTCGCCACCATCCTGATGGCCGCTGCGCTGATCTATGCCTTTGACAGCCTGATTTTTTCCCAGGAGATCCGCACCCTGTCTGAGCTGCTGGACAGACTCCCCCTTGTGATCGGCCTCTCCAGCATCGTCGTCCTGGCTATCATCGGCTGGATGGTATACTACACGCTTCGTTTCATGCTCACCAAACGGGCTCGGGAATTTGGCACGTATATCCTGATCGGCCTGGAAAACCGGGAGGTTTCCCGCCTGTTCCTTCTGGAAAACATGATAGTGGGAGGAGCTGCCCTGGTTCTTGGCATCCTGGCCGGGAATCTGCTTTTTCAGGTTCTCCGCGCCCTTCTTCTGTCCATGTTCGACACATCCTATACCCTCAGCTTATCCCTTTCCATGGAAGCAGCGGGGCTGACCCTTCTCAGCTTCCTGCTGATCTATCTGCCCGCCCTGCTGTGCTGTACCCGGTCCATCCGCCGTATGTCCATCCATGATTTCCTGTCCATGGACAGACAGAATGACGAGGCTGTAATCCGCCGCGGTTCTACACGTCGCAGAATCTTTCTTTTCTCGCCCATCCTGGGCGCAGGAGGCTTTCTCATGCTGCTCACCAGAAGTCTCTTCCCCGGTATTCTGGGAGCCGCCATGCTGATCCTTTTCCTGTACGGCTTTTTCATCAGCTTTTCCTCCGGCGTGCCCGCCTGGTTTGACAGGCATCCCCATCAAAAATATAAGGGGCTGGCCCTGCCTCTTTTCCGTTCCCTGTCTGCAAAGCTTGCTGCCACAGGAATCGTCATGGCCACCGTTTCCCTTCTCCTGACTGCCACCTTCCTCACAGAAGGGAGTGGGATACTGTTCCACATCCTGCTGCAGTACCGGGCAGAACAGACCACCTGCTTTGACCTGTTCCTCTCCTCACAGGAGCGGGGATGGGACAATTTTCAGGACTACCAGGCCTGCATCGACAGCCGCCTTTCTGTCCGCTCCTCCCATCGGTATGCCGTCTATGAAGGGGACAATCTTCAGATCACCAATTATGTGATCTCCCAGGAGGACTACTGGCAGTATTTCCCTGCGGATATTATAATGAAAAAAAGCGACTATGATACTCTCCGTGCCATGCTGGGATACCCGGAGGCTTCCCTGGAGGAGGGCCATTTCCTGATACACTGTCTCCCCTATCTGGAAAAAAGCCTGTCCGCCTACACAGAACCGATTACGGTGGGCGGCCGGACGCTCCTTCCCCAGAGCGTATACACAGAATCCTTTACCCAGACCCTCTGGGATGGAAATGGACGCGGCTTTCTCATCGTTGTTTCTGACGAAGCCGTTTCCGGCCTTCCTATAAGCCGCCGTATGCTCGCCCTGCTCACTCAGGAGCCCCTCACGGAGACGGACTATGACGCCCTGTGCCGCATACGTGACGCCAAAGCCGGGAGCCCCGGCCACGATACCCTTTTCAGCCTCACCAAGGAAAGGCTGGAAGCCGCAGGCACAGGCGCCCTGCTGGTCTTTCCGCTTATCTATCTGGCTCTGGTGCTCACGATGGTTTCCTCCACCATCCTCACCATTCAGCAGCTTGCAGAAACCTCCCGTATGAAGGCCCAATTTTCCCTTCTTCACAAGCTGGGCACGGAGCCTGTGGAAATGCGGCGGACTCTGCGCAGACAATTCCTTCTTTTCTATGGCATGCCAGCGCTCCCGCCTCTGCTGATCGGTACCGGCTTCGTCCTTTCCCTGGGGAACTCCTTTGATCCAGGCGTGTTCACCGGAACCGGCGAGCTGGTGCAGATCACCGCCTGTATCGCGGGGATTTTCCTGACAGCCTATCTGTTGTACGCATGGCTGGCGTATGAGAGCATGAGAAAGGACGTGATACCGGAAGGGTGAAGGGGAGACAGCCTCGTTACTGTTCACAGCAGCCGCTCCAGGCTTCTTAAATTTCTTCCCGCTCCCGCAGGGACAGGAAGGATTGGGATAAACCTTTTTCCTGAGCGCAGGACTTCCAGCCCCTTCTTCTGTCCCATCCTTCATTCCCTGTACGGGCGTCCTCAGAGCAAATAACGGCTTCGGCTGATCGTCCGTATCACGGGCAGCCCTCCCCGATATACGTTCATTCCGCCACGCTCTCTCCTGCTCCTCCTGACACTCGCTGCCTGAGACTGCTGCGGGCAGTCATTCTCAGACCTGCTCTTACGGCAGAAAAGGGTATCCCGAACCTCCGGTATACCCCTTTCTGCCTGTATCATTCTTCCTGCATCTCACTTTCATGCAGTATTTCACTGCCTATCTCTGCACTCTCGCTCCTGCACCGCCCATAATGGCTTCCACTTCCTTCCGGCTTGCCATGGTGGTGTCGCCGGGCGTGGTCATAGCCAGCGCGCCGTGGGCCGCGCCGTAGTTCACGGCAATTCCTGCGTCCCCTGTGGTCATCAGGCCGTAGATCAGGCCGGAAGCGAAGGAATCTCCACCGCCCACACGATCCATGATCTCAAGGCCCTTGTAATCCTTTGCCTTATAGATCTCGCCGTCCGCCCAGCAGATGGCGCTCCAGTCGTTCACGGTAGCGGTCTTTACCTCGCGCAGGGTGGTGGCCACCGCCTTGAAGTTGGGGTAAGCCTTTGCCGCCTCGTTGATCATCTTCTTGTAGCCGTCCAGGTTCAGTTCCTTCAGATCGGCGTCGTTGCCCTCGATCTCAAAGCCCAGGCATGCGGTGAAGTCCTCTTCGTTTCCGATCATCACGTCCACGTACTTTGCGATCTCCTTATTTACCTCCTGAGCCTTAGCCTGTCCGCCGATGGCGCTCCACATGGAGGGGCGGTAGTTCAGGTCGTAGGATACCACCGTGCCGTACTTCTTGGCGGTCTTGATCGCAGCCAGGACGGTCTCGCAGGACTGCTCGGACAGAGCCGCATAGATTCCGCCTGTGTGAAGCCATCTCACACCCAGCTCACCGAAAATATAGTCAAAATCGAAGTCCTCGGGCGTGGCCTTGGAGATTGCGGTGTTCGCCCTGTCGGAACAGCCCACCGCACCGCGGATGCCGAAGCCTCTCTCTGTAAAGTTCAGTCCATTACGGCAGATCCTTCCGATCCCGTCGGTCTTCATCCATTTGATCAGGCTGGTGTCCACGCCGCCCTGCAGGATGAAATCCTCCATCAGCATGCCCACTTCATTATCCGCAAAAGCAGTGATCACACCGGTTTTCAGGCCGAAGCATCTGCGCAGGCCGCGAACCACGTTGTACTCTCCGCCGCCCTCCCATGCGCGGAAGGAGCGCGCCGTGCGGATCCTGCCCTCGCCGGGATCCAGACGGAGCATGACCTCCCCCAGGGATACCGCATCAAATTTACATTCCTCTGCCGGTCTTAATTTCAGATCCATTTCATTCCTCTCCTCTCTTTCTTTCCGCAGGATGCAGGGTCAGGCAGTCACCGCTTTCCGGCCCTTTCACGCCAGGCAGCCTCTCATCAGCTCATAAGCGCCCTGTTCCCCGATCACCTTCAGATTCTCCGACACGGCTTCACACAGGCCGGGAATCCGGGTCAGATCCTCTCCCCAGAAGTCCGTATTTCCCAGCGCCGCCTGTGTGAGCGCCTCCGCATCGTCATCCTTGTGTTTATTATAAAACTCCAGGACGTTCCTGTCATCCATTATTTTATATTCCTCATTCCCGCGCACCCCGAAAAATCCATTTTCATCCAGGCGCACGCCTCTGTAAAAAGCAAGGTAGAAGGCGAGGGAGGCGGTGAGGCAGGCGGGCAGTGCTCCAAGCTTCTCCACGTAGCCCTTCAGGGAGGGAAGCACCCTGGCTTTCCACTTGGAGGTGGAATTTAAGGCAATGGACAAAAGCTCATGGTCGATGAAAGGATTGTTGAAGCGGTCGGTCACCGCAGCCGCAAACTCCAGGCACTCCTGCTCCGGCAGGCTGAGGGTGGGAATGATTTCCTCGTAGATGGCCCGGTTCATGAAGCCGCAGATCACCTCGTCCTTCATGCAGTCCCGCACGATGTCCTGCCCTGCCAGATAGGCCCCCAGAACCATGGAAGTATGCGCACCGTTCAGGATCCTCACCTTGCGCTGCTTGTAGGGCTTATGATCGTCGGTGATCAGCACCGGAAGCCCGGCCTGCGCAAAGGGCAGCTCCTCTTTCAGGCTTTCCGGCCCCTCAATCACCCAGAAACCGAAGATCTCCCCGGTGTCGATCACATTGTCCTCATACCCCAGCTCCCGGCACAGCGCCCCGGCCTCTCTCGCCGGATAGCCGGTGACGATCCGATCCACCAGGGTGGAGCAGAAAATGTTTTCCCTCCGGATCCAGCCGATGAAATCCTCCCCCAGCTCCCACTGTCTGGCGTACTGAAGCACGCACTTCTCCAGCTCCTTTCCGTTGTCGTCGATCAGCTCGCAGGAAAGAATGATGAAGCCCTTTCCCTGCTCCCCGCCGAAGGCCTGATACCTGGCGTACAGGAACTGGGTCAGCTTGCCCGGATAGCTGTCCGCCGGGCGGTCTGTAAATTGGCAGGCAGGGTCATAATGGATTCCCGCCTCCGTGGTGTTGCAGGCGATGAAGCGCAGCTCCGGGTTTTTTGCACATTCCATGTAGGTCTCGTATTCCACGTAGGGATTCAGGCACCGGCTCACGCTGGAAATCACCCTTTTCTCATTCACCGCTTTTCCGTTCTCGCTCCCCCGCAGAAAGAGGGTATACAGCCCCTCCTGCTCATTGATGAACTCCCGGATCCTGTCTCCTCCCCTGATGGGCTGCACCAGTACCACCTTGGAACGAAAATCTGCATTTTCATTCATCCTATCAATAAAATAATCCACAAACGCCCGCAGGAAATTCCCTTCCCCAAACTGAAGCACCCGCTCCGGGGCCTCCTGCAGCAAAAATCCTTCATAGCCCTGTTCTTTCAGGGTGTCATAGCTTAATTTCTTCATATATGCCTCCTTACCGGAGCGTTCCTGGCTTTGGCCGCGGCAGGAAAACACGCATCTGTTTTCCCGCCTGTGATCCTCACAGCTTTGTGATGCTTCGCTCCAAAGCCTTCCCCGCCCCTTTCACTGCGCCTGCGGCGCAGGCTTCAGACTTTATCCGGCTGCTTCCGGTTTTATCCCGTCACTTTCCGCTTTATCCTGTCACTTCCGGCTTTATCCTGTCACTTCCGGTTTTATCCTGTCACTTCCGGTTTTATAATGTCACTCCCTGCTTAAAAATGGCCATATCGTGGAACCCGGCCTCCTCCGACTTCACCAGCCTGCCGGACGCCACCTCCGTCACGTACCGAAACAGCTCCCTGCCCAGCTCCTCCAGCCTTCCGTCCTTTACCAGGCTGCCGCAGTCAAAATCGATCCAGTTCCTTTTGTGCTCATACAGCAGCGAATTGCTGGAAATCTTCACCGTGGGGACAGGGCAGGCAAAGGGTGTCCCCCGTCCCGTAGTAAACAGCACGATATGGGCGCCGGAGGCCGCCAGCGCCGTGGAGGCCACCAGGTCGTTTCCCGGCGCACTGAGCAGGTTCAGTCCCTTCACCCTCACAGGCTCCCCGTATCCCAGCACGCCTCTCACCGGAGCCGAACCGGATTTCTGGGTGCAGCCCAGAGATTTATCCTCCAGGGTGGAGATCCCGCCCTCCTTGTTTCCGGGAGAGGGGTTTTCATAGATCGTCTGGCCGTGGCTGCGGAAATAGTCCTTAAAATCGTTGATCAGGGCCACCGTCTTTTCAAACAGCTCCTCATTCTCACAGCGGTTCATGAGCAGCGTCTCCGCGCCGAACATTTCCGGCACCTCGGTAAGGATGGTGGTTCCCCCCTGACGGATGAGCAGATCTGAAAAAACGCCCACCGCAGGGTTTGCCGTAATGCCGGACAGCCCGTCGGAGCCGCCGCATTTCATACCAATCACCAGTTCGCTGCATGGGATCTCCTCCCTCTGAAAAGAACCCGCATACCCGGCAAGCTCCTCCACCAGGCGCACACCGTCCCCGATCTCATCCTCTGACTCCTGGCAGACCAGAAATCGCACCCGTCTCTCATCATAGTCCCCTATATACTGCTTCAGAGTGGAGATATTGCTATTCTCACAGCCAAGCCCCAGCACCAGCACGCCTCCTGCATTGGGATGGTTCACCAGATCGGCCAGGATGCGCCGTGTGTTTTCCTGATCCTCTCCCATCTGGGAGCAGCCATAAGGGTGCGGGAAAGAGGCCACCGCGTCGATGCTTCCCTGCGCCAGCTCCTGGGTACGCTTTTCAATGGCGGAGGCCACATTGTTCACGCAGCCCACCGTGGGAATGATCCAGATCTCATTACGCACCCCCACTCTGCCGTCCGGCCTTTTGTAGCCCAGGAAGGTGCGGGGGAGACTGGAGACGGATTCTGCCCCTTCCTTCCCTGCCCGCTTCGGTTCATAGGCATATTCCAGCGTATCCCCCAGGCCTGTTTTCAGGTTGTGGGTGTGGATCCATTCTCCCGGTTCGATCCGGCACCGGGCACTGCCGATAGGAGCACCGTATTTGATCACCTTCTCCCCGGACTCAATCCTCCGCAGGGCGAACTTGTGTCCCTGGGGGATTTCTCCACGCAGGACGATCCCGCCGTCCTCCCCTTCTATACGGATCACACGCCCGGCCTCCAATGTCCTCAGAGCCACCGCCACATTGTCGTCAGGATGTATTTTCAGAAAATCCTGCATGATGCAGATCCTCCCTTCTTTCTGCCGGATGACGGAAGCAATTTTCCGTACCGATTCAACCCGCGCCACCAGGCAGCAGGCTGCTTGAGCCAAACGCCCCTTTGAGCCTTCTGTCACTGTGCATCTTGGAATGTAAGTGCTTACATTTAAAATACCCCACCCTCACATTCCAGTCAACAGTCTTTTCATGAAAAAATCTTTTTCATCAGCCATAACCAAAAAACATCCTGAATCTTTGTACATTTTTTCCCGGCTGTTTTGCTTGTAATTGACCTTCTCTATGTTATAATCAGCTTATATGTAAGGGCTTACACCGGAAGGGAGGAGAGCAGAAGGCATGAATATATACGACATTGCCAGGCTGGCGGGCGTATCCATTGCCACGGTTTCCAGGGTGGTGAACGACAGCCCCAAGGTCAGCGACCGGACGAAGGCCAGAGTGCACGAGATCATGGAGCAGTACCACTATACGCCCAACGTATTCGCCCGGGGGCTGGGGCTGAACTCCATGAAGACCGTGGGAATCATCTGCCCGGATGTGGCCGACACCTATATGGCCAGGGCCGTCTCCTACCTGGAAAAGAATCTCCGGGGCTACGGCTACGACTGCATCCTCTATTGCAGCGGCTACGACACGGAGGACAAACAGCAGGCCATAGAGCTTATTTTAAAGAAGAAAATCGATGCGCTGATTCTGGTGGGCTCCAATTATGTAGATGAGGGACTGGATTTTTTCCCGCAGGAATCAGAACCCATCCCCGTCTTTCTGGTCAACGGCCATGTGGCAGACGAGAGGGTCTACTGCGTCATGGCCGACGACTACCAGGCCGTGTACGATGTGACGGATGAACTGCTCTTCGAGGGACGGCGGCGCATCCTTTTTCTGGCAAACGCCGACACCTTCAGCGCCCGGCGCAAGCAGGCAGGCTATGAGGCCGCGCTGGCAGAGCACCAGGTGGAGGCAGACCCCAGGCTCCTTCTTTTCTCTGAAAACGAGGTGGGGGCCACGCGGGATCTTCTGCTGCGCCAGAGGGATCTGGACTTCGACAGCATAATCGCTTCCGAGGACACTCTCGCCATAGGCGCGCTCAAATATGCCCGCGCCCGGGGGCTGCGCGTACCGGAGGAGCTTGCCATCATCGGCTACAACAACTCCCAGACCGCCATCTGCTGTGAGCCGGAATTAAGCTCCGTGGACAACCGGGTGGAGGCTCTGTGCCGGACAGCCATCGACTCCCTGATGGCTGTTCTGAACGGGGAAAAAGTGGAACAGAAGCAGGTGCTCAGGTGCCACCTGATCAGGCGCGGCACCACGGATTTCTAAAGCCCGTTTTTGAAAAAGCCTAAACTTACGCTGCAGGAATGGCTGCCCGGCCCGCTGCCCGCGGGAATAAAAATAAATCAAAAAAGAACAAGGAGGATACTTCACATGAAGGAATTTATGGACGGGAACTTTTTATTAAGCTCCGGTACGGCTCAGGAGCTGTATCACGATTTTGCGGCCAAAATGCCCATTCTGGACTATCACTGCCACATCAATCCCCAGGAAATCGCGGAGGACCGCCAGTTTGACAACATCACCCAGGTATGGCTGGGGGGTGATCACTACAAGTGGAGGCAGATGCGCTCCAACGGAGTGGATGAGGCCTATATCACAGGCGACGCGCCCGACAGGGAGAAATTTCAGAAATGGGCGGAAACCCTGGAAAAAGCCATCGGCAACCCGCTTTACCACTGGAGCCACCTGGAGTTGCAGCGCTTCTTCGGCTACCATGGCGTGCTGAACAGCAAAACCGCAGAGGAGGTGTGGCAGCTCTGCAATGAGAAATTGAAGCAGCCCTCCATGAGCGTGCGTAATCTGATCCGGCAGTCCAACGTAACCCTGCTGTGCACCACGGACGATCCCGTGGACGATCTGAAATGGCACAAGATCATCCGGGAGGATCCCACCTTCGAGGTTCAGGTGCTTCCCGCCTGGAGGCCCGACAAGGCCATGAATCTGGAAAAACCGGACTACACCGACTATCTGGAGAAGCTTTCTCAGGTTTCCGGCATTGCGATACGCACCTTCGCAGATCTGAAAACGGCCCTTTCCGTGCGGATGGACTATTTCAACGCTGCCGGCTGCTGCGTATCCGATCACGGCGTCAGCTATGTGATGTACCAGCCTGCTTCCGATGAGGAGGTGGAGGCCATTTTTGCCAGACGGCTGGCCGGAGAGCCGGTAACGGAGGCGGAGGCCGCCAGGTTCAAAACCGCCTTCCTCCTTTTCCTGGGAGCCAAATACAGGGAATACAACTGGGTGATGCAGCTCCATTACGGCTGTAAGCGTGACAACAATAAGGCAATGTACCGCAGACTTGGGCCCGATACCGGCTTCGACTGCATCAGCAATTACACCCCGGGCGGGGAGCTCACCGACTTCCTGAACGCGGTAAACGAACAGGGCGGCCTTCCCAAAACCATCCTTTACAGCCTGAATCCCGGCGACGACGAGCTGATCGGCTCCGTGATCGGCTGTTTCCAGGACGGCAGTGCGGCAGGCAAGATCCAGCATGGTTCCGCCTGGTGGTTCAACGACAACAAGACCGGCATGATCAGGCAGATGACTGCTCTGGCCAACCTGGGGCTGCTGGGCAATTTCATCGGGATGCTCACCGACTCCAGAAGCTTCCTCTCCTATCCCAGACATGAATACTTCAGGCGGATCCTGTGCGAGCTTATCGGCGGATGGGTGGAAAACGGGGAATATCCCAGGGATATAGAAGCCCTGGAAGGTATCGTGAAGGGAATCTCCTATAACAATGCTGTGAAGTATTTTGGATTTGATCTGGAAATGAAATAGAATGGATTTGAATGCGGCGCGCCGACCCTGAGTGGGCGCGCCGTCTTTGTGCCCTCTCACATCAACGGCGCAATCAGCCTCAGAAACCGCCCGCTGAGCTTGACAGACAGCTTCTCCCTCCTGCAGATCTCCGGTGTGATCTCACGGCATTGGCTCAGCGTGGCCTGGAAATCCGCCTCCACATCTCCCACAGCATCCATCCCGGCGAACAGCACCGCACACTCATAATGCAGATACAGGCTGCGGTAATCCAGATTGATGGTTCCCACCACCGCCCGGTCGTCGTCGCTCACAAAGCTCTTGGCATGGACAAAGCCCGGCTGAAACTGATAGATCTTTACCCCCGCCTCCAGCAGCTCCGGATAAAAGGTCTTGGCCACCACAAAGGCATACCACTTATCCGGGATCCCCGGCATGATGATCTTCACATCGATCCCCCGCCCGGCCGCATAGGTGAGGGCCGTCACCATCTCATTGTCCAGAATCAGGTAAGGGGTCATGATGTGCACATATCTTTTGGCAGAATACAGAATATCCATGTACACAGATTCCCCGATATTCTCATTATCCATAGGGCTGTCCCCATAGGGAATCACGAAGCCCTCCGTGGTACAGTCCGGGGGCTGGATGCCGTCCGCAGGCGGAGCACCGCCGGGCCGCCGGTTATCGGCTGTGTCCTGTGCATCATTTAATGTCCGGGCAGATTCCCGGCTATCCAGCCTGGGATAATAACGGGACACGTCGATCTCCGCCGTTTCCTCCTTCAGCTTCCAGGTCTGCCAGGCCTGCAGGAACATGGAGGTAAAGCTTCTGACCGCCTCTCCCTCCAAAAGCACCGCCGTATCCTTCCAGTAACCGTAACGCACCTCCGCGTTGATGTAGGCATCCTCCAGATTGATCCCTCCGGTAAACGCGGTGTGTCCGTCGATCACCGTGATCTTCCGGTGATCCCTGTTGTTCTGCACCGTGGAAAGGACAGGTTCGATCTGATTGAAAACCCTGCACTGGATCCCCATAGCGCGCAGAGTGTCCGCATAATGATAGGGCATACGGAAGGAGCAGGTACCGTCATACATAAAACGCACCTCCACGCCCTCCGCCGCCTTTCTGGACAGCACCTCCAACAGGGTGTTCCACATACCGCAGTCCTCGAAGGAGAAATATTCCATGAAAATGAAGGATTCCGCCGTCTCCAGCCGTTCCAGCATTACCTCAAACATGGCCTCCCCGGAGGGAAAATAGCGCACTTTGGTATTCTGGTACACCGGAAAATGACCGCGCTGATACAGATACCGGGACAGATTGGCCAGCCCCGCATCCTTCTGCTGCAGTCTCTCAAAAACCTCCGCCTTCTGGCAGTCCTGGGCGGTAAGCCCCTTTTCCAGCTTGTTCTGCCGGTAATAAACCAGCCTTCTCCCCAGCTGATAATCCAGAAACAGATATAAAAAGATACCGAACACCGGAAGAAGGGTGACCGGAAGCATCCAGGCCAGCTTGTAGCTGGGATTGCCCTTCCGGTTCACGATCACAAGGATCGCCACCAGGTTCAAAAGCAGCATACCGCCGTAGGTATAGGGCAGAAAGCTGCGCAGCCTGCCAAAAATGCCCAGCAGATAGAAAAGCTGAAGGAGCAGCAGCAGGACAATGATGGCCGTCCGGCTGAAAAGAACGCGCTTTACCTTTCTTTTTCCTTTTTGAACCAGTCTGGTGGGATCAGATGCCATATCAGAAACTCCTTTTCCTGTTTTTCTTTGGTATGCTTCTATTATATCTGCGCAACGGAATGCTCTGTTCCATTCCCTCTCCGCCTGGGCCTTCTCCTGCGCCGTTTCTTTGCAGGCGTCTGCTCTGCACCGCTTTCTTCCCGGCCGCTCTGATCTTCCTGAGCGCTCCGGCCCTCCTGGGTTTTCCGGCTATCCTGGCTTCCCCGGCCTCTCCGGTTTCTCCGGTTCTTTTTTCCTCTCCGCTCGGCCTGTCCTTCACCATCTTCCTGCCCGGCGCGTCCCGGGGGCTTCATCCTCCCGGCTGACAGACTGCGCTTTTCCCGGCGCATCTCCTCATAGCAGCGGTCGCACATCCTGGAGGATACCCCGAGAGGAAGCAGAGCGCCGCAGAACTGACACTTGCGGATATACTCCTTTTTATCCTTGGACAGGTAGAGCATGATCGTTTCTTCCGTTTTGGCCCGCTCCTGATCCAGACGCTCCAGGTCGATCTCCTTACCCAGCCGCACGGAAAACTGGTAATACAGATCCAGCATTTTATAGAAGGTCTCGTACCGCATCAGCCCCTTGTCGGTGCACATGATCAGGGAGGGGAAATGCAGGGATACATCTGCCGTATAGGTTTTGCAGTAATACAGCCACAGCTCCACAATATCCCTGTTCTTGATGTCGATGGAGCAGGTAAGCATGCGGTACAGCATGTGCTTGTCCTCGAAGCCGTCGATCTCCTTCCGGTCGCGGTAGGCCTTTTCATAAAGGAACAGTACCTCCTCAATGCTGATCTTCTCAAAAGGAGGCTCCGTCTCCACAGATTTCCAGATTTTCAGGATGGCGTCCAGCGGTTCATCCATATCCAGAAGCACCTGGGGAAAGCCCAGGCTCACATGATCCACATCCGGCTCGATCTGGTCAAAACGCTCTCTGATAAAGGCAAGCTCCTCCTCGCCCACCGCGCTCACATAGCCCGTATCGTAGAGTCCAAAGCGCCCGGCCCGGCCTGCAATCTGCCTGATCTCAGCCGTTTTCAGCGGCCTGGTGCTCTTTCCGTCGAATTTATCCGTCTGGACGAATACGATCCGTCTCACAGGCAGGTTCAATCCCATACCGATGGCGTCCGTGGACACTACCACCTTCGTCTCCTTCCGGGCAAACAGGCCGATCTGCCTGCGGCGGATCTCAGGCGGCAGGCTTCCATAGATCACGCTGGCCTTCACACCGTTTCTCTCCAGACGCCCTGCAATGTCCAGCACCGCCCTCTTGGTGAAAACGATCAGCGCGTCCCCGTCCTGTACATCCTCCGGGAACACAAACGGCTCCTGTTCACAGAAAAGCCTGGTTTTTCTCTCGTACCGGTTGATCTCATAGGTATCCCCGCACAGGCCGATCAGATGGGTCACTACCTTTTCCGCCGCCGGGCTCATACATACATGGATCTCCTGCGCCTGCACGCCCAGGATCGCCCTCGTCCAGGAATGCCCCCTGTCGGGATCCGCAATCATCTGAGCCTCATCGATCACCGCCACATCATACTTAAGGTCAATATCCAGCATTTCCACGGTGGAGGAAATGATCCGGCTGTTTTCCTCGTAAATGCGCTCCTCCCCGGTGAGCATGGTGCAGGGGAGCCCCGCCTCCTTCATCTTTTCATACACTTCAAGGGCCAGGAGGCGCAGAGGCCCCAGGTATACCCCGTTCTGCGCCTCCCGCAGCCGTTCCAGGGCGTGGTAGGTCTTTCCGCAGTTGGTGGGGCCGATGTGGAGTACGAAACGGCGCTGCATCTGGAGCGCCTGTGGGAACTCCATCTCAGGCCTGGTGGGAACGCGGCCGATGATCTCATTCTTAACGCCAAAATCCGCATGATTTTTCACCAGATTCCTGAGCGTCTTGCCGCAGATCTCAAAGGGCTTCTCATCCCGCAGGAAATCCAGGAACCGGGCGGTAATCATCTCCTGATCCTCCGGCGCCACCCCTGCCAGATCCAGCCGTACCAGCTCTCCCATCATCAGATCCCTGATCTTCATGACGGCAATCTGATTATCCTCCCGGAACGCAAAATATGCCAGGTTCCGGATCTGGCGGTGATATTCCTCCAGATGCGCCTGACTGAGCTTCCCGGTTTTTTTCTGCATTTCCTCCAGAAGGCTGTCGATCCTGCGCTCGTAGGTTTTCTTTCCTTCGTTGTTCTTTTTCTTCAGCTTCTTTGCACAGTCTCTGTACTGGGCAAAATAAAACTGTACCAGTTTTTCCTTCTGTACCATGGGTTGTTTTCCGTTTCTTACATTGTAGAAAAGAAGGCAATCCGCGCGCCATACGCCTCATGCCTTCTTCTTCACCCTTTCTGCTGCCGCCGAAATTCAGGTCTCCCTGCCGGGCCGGAACGTGTTTGAAAATCCATTCCCGCGCTCCGGATCCTCTTACAGCCTTTTCAGCAGTTCTTCTCTCTGCGCCTCATAGCCGGGCTTTCCGAGAAGGGCGAACATATTCTTCTTGTAGCTCTCCACGCCGGGCTGGTTGAAGGGATTCACCCCGAGAAGGTATCCGCTCACACCGCAGGCAAACTCGAAGAAGTAGAAAAGCTGTCCAAGATAAAATTCGTTTGCTTCAGGAACGTTGACCATCAGGTTGGGAACCTGTCCGTCCGTATGCGCCAGAATGGTTCCGTTCATCGCGCTCTTGTTGACGAAGTCAACGGTCTTTCCCGCCAGATAGTTCAGGCCGTCCAGATCCACGGGCTCCTCGCCGATGATGATCTCCTCCCTGGAAGTCTCCAGATTGATCACCGTCTCAAACATGATGCGGGCTCCGTCCTGAATGAACTGTCCCATGGAATGCAGGTCAGTGGTCAGATCCACGCTGGCAGGGAAGATACCCTTCTGATCCTTGCCCTCGCTCTCGCCGTAGAGCTGCTTCCACCACTCGGATACGAAGTGAACGCTGGGCTCGTAGTTAGCCAGGATCTCAACGGTTTTTCCTTTTCTTAAAAGGATGTTGCGGATGGCGGCATATTTCAGGGCGTCATTGTCCTCAAAGGCTGCCTCCAGCGCTTTCTTCCGTCCATCTGCCGCTCCCTCCATCAGCTTGTCGATGTCTGCGCCGCTCACTGCGATGGGCAGAAGTCCCACTGCGGTCAGAACGGAGAAACGTCCTCCCACGTCATCGGGAACCACAAAGCTCTCATAGCCCTCCTCTGTGGCAAGCCCCTTCAGGGATCCTCTTGCACGGTCGGTGGTAGCGTAGATCCTCCTGGACGCTTCCTCCTTGCCGTACTTCTTCTCCATCATTTCCTTAAACACACGGAACGCAATGGCAGGCTCTGTGGTGGTGCCGGACTTGGAGATCATGTTGATGGAGAAATCCCTGTCACCGATCACGTCGATCAGATGCTTAATGTAGGTGGAGCTGATGGAATTACCCACAAAGTAGATCTCAGGGGTCTTTCTCACTTCTTTGCTCACACTGTTGTAGAAGCTGTGTCTTAAAAACTCAATGGCCGCCCTCGCCCCCAGATAAGAACCGCCGATTCCGATTACCAGCAGAACCTCGGAATCGCTCTGGATTTTGGCTGCCGCCTTCTTGATCCTGTCGAACTCTTCCTTATCATAATCTACGGGCAGATCGATCCATCCCAGGAAATCGCTGCCTGCTCCGGTTTTGGACACCAGCAGTTCCCTGGCGTCACATGTCAGCTTTTTCATAAATTCCACTTCATGCTCACTGATAAAGGGAGCGGCCTTGGAATAATCAAAAGTCACTTTGCTCATCTTTCCTCCTATTCTGCCGCGTCTGCGGCACTGAAATTCACAGGAATTTTTTGTGCAGGCGCACAAAATGTCATAAAATCCGTTCTTAGTGTAGCAAAGTATTTTCCCGTTTTCAAGCCTTTTTCTCCCGCGTGCACTGCGGCTTATTTCTCCCATATGCGCCGCTGTCGTTTTCTTCAACATGCGCCGCCGCTGTTTTCACCAGCATGTACCGCGGCCGCTGGGCAGCCGCCTCCTATGCAGCCAGAGTTCACCCCGTGCCCGCTGGACGACCGGCCGCCTATGCAAAGAATTCCTTCAGCAGTTCTTCCAGCTCCTTCTCCTGCTTCTTGGTAAAGACCTGTTCCTCCGTGCATTTCTCCACGCTGGATGCGCCAGTCCCTGCCATACCCCTGCCTTCCTCCGGCCTGGCCTGGGTTTTCATGGCGAATGCTGCTCTGATCTCCTGGTCAGCCGCCTCCGTCTCCTCCAGCACAGACAGGCGGGGGGCCATGTGGTTCTCCAGAAAATCTGTCAGGCTGATCTTCAGCATCTCCTTCTTCCCATCCAGATCCACCATACCGGAAACACTGAAATACACGTACAGTCCCAGAAAGCTCATCAGATAAAAGGGAATGATTTCTCCGATGGAGCTGCCCCGGGCCAGGGCGCGGCAGGCCCCCAGCCCGGCAGCTACGATGGAAAGAAGCATGAGCTGGCCTGAAAGATGGCCCAGGCCCTCCACTCTGAATCTTCCAATCTGCAATCTTCCCACAAACTTGTCCACAAAGACGGGAATGTTGGGAACGCCATCGTTCAGCTTATAGCAGTTTCGGAATTTCGTCTTACACTGCTTCAAAAGCCGGTTTTCCGTCACAGACATGTTCTCCGTCTCCCGGATGAGGGAATTGAGAAAAATTCCTGTAATAAACCTGCATAATATGCTCAATAATAGCAATATAATGGTCGTAGCCACCAGTTCTTTATTCTCCGCAAGTGAAGTCATACTATCCTCCGATCCGCTGTCCGCGCAGCCTGTGCCTGTGGGCAGAGAGCTTCCCCTGTACAGAAACGGCCCTCTGCGTGCTTCGTAACCTGTATTATAGAATCTGGCCCAGGCTCCTACAATACCGGATGGACATGATTTCCTCATGAAATTATGCCATTTTCCGTCAAAAAAGGAGGGCAGCTGAACTTTATTTTGAAAAGGCTGGCAACAAATGACGATATTTGCTATAATATAAAGTTGAATGTAACAGTTCGTGATAAGACTGGATTGTCACGGCCGAATTTACTGACTCAGAAAATTCTCCGAGAGATACAGCCGCCTGTGCGGCAGAAAGAGGGTAGTATGAAATACAAAACCAAAGGTACCTGCTCCAGCTCCATTGAAATAGAACTGGACGGTGATGTAATCAAATCCGTTTCCTTTACCGGAGGCTGCAACGGCAACCTTCAGGGAATCTCCAGACTTGTGGAGGGCATGAAGGCCCGGGATGCCATCACCCGGCTAAAAGGGATCAGATGCGGCTTCAAGCCCACCTCATGTCCTGACCAGCTTGCGCTTGCTCTGGAATCCATTATGGAAGATCAGCAATAAAAAATCCGGGGGATTCATCCATGTCAAAAAAAATCGTACTTACCGGCGGAGGCACCGCCGGTCATATTACACCGAACATTGCCCTGCTGCCCCTCCTTGCCAAGCTGGGCTATGAGGTTTCTTATATCGGTTCCTATCAGGGAATGGAGAAGAAACTGATAGGGGATTATGACATCCCCTATTACGGAATCGCAACCGGTAAATTCCGCCGATATTTTGATCTGAAGAATTTCACTGATCCCTTCCGTGTGGTGAAGGGTTATGGAGAAGCCCGCCGTATCCTGAAGGAGCTTCGACCCAGCGTTGTTTTTTCCAAGGGCGGCTTCGTATCCGTTCCGGTGGTGCGTGCAGCGGCTTCCCTCAGAATCCCCTGTGTGATCCATGAATCCGATATGACCCCCGGCCTTGCCAACAAGCTGTGTATTCCTGCCGCCCGCAAGGTCTGCTGCAATTTCCCGGAAACCATGCAGTCCCTTCCGGCAGATAAGGCCGTTCTTACCGGCTCCCCCATCCGGGAGGAGCTCTCGCACGGAAGCAAATCGGCCGGGCTGCAGCTGTGCCATTTCACGGCAGGCAAGCCCGTTCTCATGGTTATCGGAGGATCTCTGGGCGCCGCCTCCATCAATCAGGCTGTCAGGGAAGCGCTGCCGCAGCTGTTGGAGGATTTTCAGGTGGTTCACATCTGCGGCAACGATAAGATCGACAATCTGCTGTTAAACCGGCCCGGATACGTCCAGTTTGAATATCTGAAGGGAGAGCTGAAGGACGTCTTTGCCATGGCCGACATCGTGGTATCCAGAGCCGGAGCCAACGCCATCTGCGAGCTTCTGGCTCTGAAGAAGCCCAATCTGCTGATCCCTCTCTCCGCCGGAAGCAGAGGCGATCAGATCCTCAATGCCCGTTCCTTTGAATCACAGGGCTTCAGCATGGTACTGGATGAGGACTATCTGAGCCCTGATCTGCTCACAGAGAAGGTACGGGAGCTGTATTCCAACAGACAGTCTTACATCAAGGCCATGAGCTCCAGCCAGCAGATGAATGCTTCCAAAACCATCGTGGAGCTGTTGGACGGAATTGCTTCCAAAAGCTGATAGAGACATACGGCTGTGAAAAGCCCCAATCCTCTTATCCCGTATACAAAAAATGGCCGGTTCATGATATGCTGCCTCCAAGCAGGACACTCATTCCGGCCGCTTCTTTTATTCTTCGCCGCAGATTATCTTCCTGATCTCCTCCAGCTCCTCCTGATCAGGGCTCATGGGATTCCATCCGATCGTCTGGCCATCCTCCTCATAACGGGGAATCAGATGAAGATGAAAGTGGGATACTGTCTGGCCTGCACAGGCTCCGTTGTTCTGCACCAGATTGAAGCCCTGGCAGCCCAGCCGCTCCGTCATCTGTACTGCCATTCTTTTAGCCAGCTTCATCACTTCACCGCATTTCTCCTCCGGCAGCTCATACAGATTGGAGTAATGCTCCTTGGGCATGATCAGAGCATGTCCCTTACACGCAGGCCCCAGGTCCAGGATTACCCGGTAATTTTCATCCTCATAAATGGTCTTGGACGGAATCTCTCCGTTTGCAAGCTTACAGAAAATACAGTTTTCTTCTCTCATATCTGTCTCCTTCCTCTTTTTTATGAAAAGCCCCTCTTTCAGAAGCATGCTTTTAGGGAAATGTTTCCTGCTAAAAGCCTTTCTCTTACCTGTATCTCTCTTTCTGCCTCCCCAGATGGCAAAGCAGAAAGGCCAGCAGAAAACCGCTGAGCAGACCGCCCAAATGGGCCGCATTGTTCACACGTACACTCTGGAAGCCGGAATACAGAGACAAAAGGATCATCAGCATCATCCTTTGCAGAGAAATACCCACTCCCCTTCCCTGTCTGGCAATCACCAGATACAAGAGGCCTCCGATTAAGCCAAATACCGCGCCGCTTGCGCCAATCGACTCATAGTAACAGCCGGTAAGGGACTCATATACCGCCGACAGAAGATTCCCACAGATCCCCGATGCAAAAAAGAGAACCAGGTATCTTGCCTTCCCCACCGATTTCTCCACCAGCTCTCCGCCAAAATACAGAAGAATCATGTTATTTACCAGATGAGTAATGTCAGCATGGAGAAAGATGGAGGTCACCAAACGGTAATATTCCCCTCCTCTCTGCAAATACAGCACACTGAAAGCGCCCTCTCCGTACAGCCATTCCCCCCAGATATGACAGGCTGCAAATACGATCACACATACGGCTGTCAGAATCGCACTGCACCAGGGGATTTCCTTCAGCCGTTCCCTTCTGTTTTCATAGAAGTCCTGTCGCCCCATCATCATTCCCATTCCTGTTCTTACTGCTTTTCCCAACAATTATAATCAGATTAGCACTTCACTTCTCTGTTGTCAATTCCCGTCATGCGGCCGCGCAATGCAGTGCTCAGGCCGCGCTGCTGCTGTGCGGCTGCTTATGTGGTATACTGCATTCTCACATCCCCCAGGCGAATCTCGTCCCCGGTCTCCAAAGCTACCGTTTCCTCCGGCTCCAGACGGATATCATTCACGTATGTACCATTTGTGGAATTCATATCCATCAGCACCGTTTTTCCATCCATTTCGCTAAATCGGGCATGAATCCTGCTTACCGAAGCGTCAGGAATCAGAAGCTGTACTCTTCCCTTCATTTTTCCGGCCAGAGCCGGAAGCTCTCCCAGAGAATATTCCTTCTCCTTACCCCCCACCTGTCCGATCAGCCTGGGCTGTTCCTCCTTTTTCCACATCTCTGATTCCTCTGCTTCTTTGCATATGCTTCCCAGGTAAACGGTGGGACCTCCAAATCCATCCTCGTCAGCTTCTTCATATTCTCCCCAAAGGGGCGGCTCCTTCTCCACCTCCCTTTCCTCCTGTCCCGGCTCCGCGTCCGGCTCCCGCTCCCCTGTAACCAGCCACAGAAAAATCAGGAAGGAAAGTCCATCTGCTGCCAGCGCCGCAAACAGAATAATCTTCTGCTGCCCTGACGGAGCCAGATACCAGATCAGAGCACACAGCCCAAGGAAAAAAAGCGCAGACAGAACCAGCCCTGTCATGCTTCCCTTCTTTGACCTTTTCTCTCTGCTTCTGTGCCGTTCCTCCTCCCCTTCATCCTCAATCTCATCCTCCTCCTGCCATTCCTCGTCCTCATAATCTTTATACAGCCCTTCCTGTTCCCGTCCTCCGGAATGTTCCCATTCCTCCAGATAGGCCCTGCCCTTCCTGGCCATGTCTGCCGTTCTCTCCGGCTCCGGCTTTCCGCTCATGTCTCTGACCGATCCGTTTCTTCCGTCTCTTCGGCATTCATAGGTTCCCTCCTGATCGGTAAGCAGTATATTTTCCGGCTTTGAAAGCATACTGTTTCCATATACGCTTCCCTGCCGCAGGCCTCCCTCCTGTGCTTCTGCCTCTCTCCTTTTTCCGGCAAAGCTATCCTCCTGTACTCCCCGTTCCAGACAGGCACGGAAGCTTCCTATCGTGAAGCTTTTGGCCTTGGCCATTCGATAAAACTGGTAGGCCGCGCTCATCGCCTCCTTTTCTCTGTGATCCACATGCTCAAGGAAAAATTCAGTCAGCAGCCGGTAGATCTCCGCCTCCGATTCCTTCCCTGAGGACATGGGATCATACAGAAAAAAAAGCTGCTCCGACTCCAGATCCATATAAATATATTCAGGATCCAGCACCAGACCGTTTTCTTCCAGCAGATATTCTGCTATGCTGTCCTGTACCTGAACCAGATTATCCACCATTCCTCTGAGGGCCTGAAAACGGATCTGCTCCGACAGATACAGCTGTGCCAGAGACTGCTTGGAGCTGATGTCATAATACAGGCTTGTCTTTCCCTCCAGGCGGCGCTCACTGCTGGCCAGAAGTCCCGGTATCCGGTTTCTGAGAATCATTTTATATTGATAACTGTTCTGATACTCCTTCGGTATTTCCTCCAGCACCAGATAGCTGTGGCTTAATTCCCGTTTATACGAAGGTTTTTTCATTTTCACCTCCATGTGGAAGCGCTTTTGTCCCGTCCTCTATCCCCTCCTCCAGCTTCCGCATTCCCCTGATAAATCCGGCCGCATCCCTGATCTGTGCTTTCCCTTTCGCCTCTATCTGCCACGCCCCTTCTTTTAAAGGAAGCAGATGCAGGGACGGAAGAGAAAGCTGTGCCTCCAGCTCCACCGTAACGGCCAGGGGAGTGACCGATATTTCCGTTTCCAGCTCCCTCACAGGAATGACCGCCTCCTGAAGAAGCCTTTCCAGTTCCCTTCCGGCCACGTTTTTTCTGTCCCCCTCCAGTATCAGACTGGCTCGCAGGGCAGCTATGTAGGCGGCCTGATTCAGAAAGGAAACCGTATATAAATAGAAGGAAAGCAGCATCAGTAATGCAGTCAAAAATACTGCTGCAGGGACGAGAAAGCTGGCCTCCAGCGTCATATACCCTTTTCGTTCCGATCTCATTGCGCCTCCTGTCTGCCGCAGCTCTGTGCGGCTTTCATCTATGAATACCTGTACGCACCCAAAAAATCACCACCGCTGCCAGGAAAAATGGGGCAAAGGGAATCTGTGTGCTCCGTGTCCCCTTCCGGCTTACGAGCAGATACACTGCCACCGCAAATGTGAGCAGACAGGCCGTAAAAATCTCTGCTGCGCATAGCTGCCACTGATGAAGCAGCCCCACCGGCAGAGCCATCAGTCCGTCCGCCGTCCCCATTTTATCTTCCGTCATCCGGCTGTAAAGCAGCATAACCGCCCCCGGAATCAGCCCCGAAAGAAAGTCCCCCCAGCCCAGGCCTCCCGCCGCCACCTCTGACAGGCAGCAGCAGACCGCCAGAACCAGTCCCGTTCCCAGCAGCCAGCATGGAATTTTTCTGGTTCTGCAATCATGTATGCTGCAAATTCCCAGAAATCCGCACACCATTATGTTCTCCATCCACATTTCTGTCTCCTTCTCCTAAGCCCTGCTCACTCAAAACGGGCTGACACATCTGTGAACTTTGTTTCCCTCTGCACCGATCCGTCACCCGCATCTGCTGCAGGGCGTCCGCCCTCCTGCCTCCGACAGAGGGACACAGCGCACCGTCCTTTTCAGGCCGCTGCAGGTGATCGTATTATGGTAACTGCTTCCCTCTTTTGTGATATAGACGATCCCTGTTCCCCCCGTCCGGGCGCACTTTTCACAGGGACCATACTTTCCGCCCGAAGCGTTGCGCAGCCCTTCCACCTCTGTTTCCCCAGCCACCTGAATGGACAGCGTGAGATAGGTACAGTTTCTTGCCACATGATACACACTGCCTCCTTCTGTGATGTACACATACACCTCGCCGCTGTCTCCCGGTGCACGGTGCTCCACATCATACCCCGTCCAGGCACGCATATAGCAGCAGCTTATGATCGTAGTTCCCGGATAGCCCAGTATGGGAATCACGGGCTGAACCCTGGCGGGCCTGACCAGCTGGATCAGATTATTCTCCAAAAATTCCCCTTCTCCTGTAGCATAGGCCAGCATGGAAAGCTGTCTCCCCTGCTGGTGAAGCTGTTCCAGATTGGATATATAGGTATGAAAAAACAGAATCATGGACAGCACGTTAACGGTAAAGAACAGGAACAATGGAAGGGCAATGCAGGCCTCCGCCGTCATGGAGCCGGCAGATCTTCCGGCCAGGATTGATGGAAGCCCAAGCTTTATGCTCCAAACGGACGGAAACCCTGGCCTTATGCCGGAAATGGACTTAAGACCGCGTTCTTCGGAAAAGGAAGCAGATCGGGACACCCTTTTTACCACACAAAATCGGGGATATAACATGATTTGATTTTTGATAAACGGGATGTGAAGTTTCTGCGTTCGGAAATCGTTGGCCTTTCTTTTGTTTCTGAATTTATTAGTTACGTAACGGATCAATCTGATCCTGCCGCATGATAAAAAGGGCATCCCGGTTCACTTCCTTTCCTTCCTGCCGCGCTTTCCTTCTTCTGCAGCGGCCAGATTCTCCTCATTCATAACGATAAGCTCTCTTGATCCTATACTGGAAGCCGTATCCGCTGGTCACCTCCGCCTCCGCCGTCATGGCGTCAATACAGCCGTCCATACGAAAGCCCTTATTGCCCGGCGTCATGCGGATGTCCGCCTCCATCACGTCCATCAGCCGCATCACCGTCACATCATCCGACTGCAGAAAGAGAAACGCTCCAAGGTAGTCCTGATAGGACAGCCCCTCTCCCCCCTTCTGATATTCTGCCAAATGCCCACGGAAGGTGAGGAGCTGGTAGTAAGGAGTATTCCAGCTTCCATCCTCCTTCATAAGGGGAACCCGTTCCCCGTCAAACAGCATCCTCAGATCCTTTACACTCTCTGCATAGGCCCAGGCAAACAGAATCAGTACGGTAATCGGCTCCTTCAGCTCCGGCAGGGTGAGTACCAGGGAGATCAGTCCCGCTGTCTCCTCAGCCTGCGCTCTTCTGGTGCTGTCCGAGAACAGGAAAGCTGCGTTGGCCGCCTCCCGGATCAGGAGCAGCTTATTCGCTACCCTGCGCAGATTGTCCAGATCGTTTCCCTGTCCCTCCAGCAGATATTCCAACTGATAGGAAAAGGACGCAGGCTCCTTTGCTCTCCCGTAAAAACCGCATTTTTCCATCATGTAAGTCTGAAACAGACACCTGTCCATCAGGCTCTCCGGTTCCTGCTTCCCTTCCGGGAGACCGGTACCCTCTATCCGGCCATCCCTGTGGCTCAGAAGGGAATCCACCGCAATGGGCGTGCGTGAAAGTGTCCCGGGATTGGAAACGGCAAGCGACAGGATTCCCTCCCCACGGGCCTGGTTGACCACATCAGAGGGAAGCTCCACATCCTTTCCCTCCCAGTCTGTTTCCCCTGCGTCCTCCTTCTCCTGCTGCTTCTGCAGAATCTTCTCCTTCACTTCCGCTTCTGTCTGCTCTCTCTGCGCCTCCACATCGCTGTCCAGATACCCGGACTGCTCCAGGCGCCGGGCATTGACTGCCGCCTGGCTTAAATAGCTCATCCCCCATTTATCCAGAATATAGTCCACTGCCTGCCGCTTCAGTACAGCCCCGTTGTCATCCGGCGCTGCTGAAGCCTGAAGCAGGGTTACACTCTCCGCATTCATGGCGGTCAGATCCTTTCCAACCGGCAGATCAAACAGACGAAAGGGCTGGAAATTCATGTTCATATAGCCTCTGATATGCTCCTGCGTATTGTCATACGAAGGGCTCCCCCCATAAGAGGTGTCAATAAAGAACAGATCATACTGCTCCAACAGCTCCCTGTGGTACTCGGCCAGCGCAGAGTCCATTGCCATGTCCATCACACATTCCGTCTGTGTCCGGATCGTGTGCATCCGCACGCCGGATATGACGGTCAGAAGGAGAGAGAGCAGTACGCCCGTAACCAGTGACAAATATACTGTTATGTATCCTTTCTGCACCGAACTCCCTCCCTTCCCTGTCAGATGGAGCCCGCCTGTGAAGTGATCTTTTTGAATATGCTGTTCACAAGGGCTGTAAGCTGATTCTTAAAAATGATGACCAGGCCGATCAAAACCACCATAATCAGAATCACCTCCACCGTCCCCATCCCTTCCTCATCCCGAAGAAGCTTTTTCACTCTTTCTCTCATACCCACCATGCAGCTCACAGCCTTCCAGTACATTCTTTTCATTGTTTCCTCCGTTCTGCCGCGTCTGCGGCTTCTTTTTTCTTTCTCTGCTTTTTTATCTACATTCCGGCGAAGGAAAAGCAGGCCGGAACCATCACCAGCACCATAACCACTGCCAGGATCATCACCATGGGAAGCAGCAGCTTTGTCCCGGCTTTTTCCCCTTCCTCCCTGGCATGTCTTTTGCGTTCCTCATAGGAACGCTCCGCCTCCTCCTGCATGGCCGCAAGCATGCCTGCGGAGCCTTTTTTCAGATTCTGCGTCAGCAGAGACGCACATTTCCGATACTGAGGCAGCCTGCAGCGAGAACCGAAATGTTCATAGGCCTGTAGCTCCGTCACACCGCTTTCCATCTCCCGGCATACCAGGAATAATTCCTCGCAAATATAGCTGTTTTTTCCATTTCCGTCCTTTTTCCGGTAATCCGATACCATTCTTGCAAAAGCCGCCCTCACCGGAAGACCGGCTCCCATCAGGAGGGTCAGCCTGCTCACGAATTCCGGATAGGAAATCAGGAGCTGCCTGTCCCGTTCCTCCAGCCTCTTTCTGATCTCCCCGTCTGCAAAGTAAAGCTGCGCGCCGCCTGCCAGCAGGAAGGCGGCCAGGATCCACAGACTTTCCTTTCCCATCCTCTCAGACCATATGATCCTGACACCCTCCGTCTCTGCCGGAAGCAGAAACGTCTCTTTGCAGGCATCCTTCTCGTCCGCATCGCGGATCCGCTCCAGAAGCTGTCTTTGCCGGATTTCACGCTCGCTCAGGATCGGCGGACAAACCCTCACCGCAAAGTCCGTTTTCCATTCCTGGTCAAAATAGGTGAGCACTGCGGTCAGATTTACCACGATTCCCTTCTCCTTAACACCCTCATTATTCACCTGGCCGTCACTTTGGATCAGACTGTAATCGCCGCTCTCCCACCGTATCTCAAACGGAAAGCCATCCAGCTCTCCCGGCAGGTAAAGATCACTCCTCACCTCGTCCAGGCTCTTGTTTTCACCGGCCATCTCCCCTTCCATAGCCTGTCCGGCCGCTTCCACCAGCCCCTCCAGCTCCTGCCTGGTGTATTTTTGCTCCTCCACATCAATCACAAAGCTGTCCCTCTCCTCTCCCATCTGCGCTTCCAGCTCCAGAGCTGCGGGACCTTCCCCATAGGAATTCCTATGTACGCGCCCGTCCCCGGAGAGCCGCATTTCCATTTTTCCGGTCAGATACAGAAGGGCCGAGGCTGCAAAGCCAAGGGCCAGAATGAACAGCAGCCCGCTGATCTTCTCCACCGTAAGCTGACGCAGCATCTGTCCTGACCGGGCCGGATAAAGAAGCTCCAGCTCCGACCTCCTGCGGACACGCTTCCCACTCCGCCGGACCATCTTCCGTTCCAGCCAGGAGGCCGGTTTCAGGAAGAACCTTTTGATAGTATCCGTCGTTTCCGCCCCTCTCTCCACCTTTTCCTTTCTGGAAAGAAACAGAAGCGCCAGATACAATACGGCGGCAGCCGCATATATCACCCACATATCCTTCCTCCTTCACACCTGTATCATCAGAATCCGCTCCGACAGCCAGACCGCCGCCAGATATACCGCCAGACAGCCCGTCATAATCAGGATTCCCACCGGATTCCCATACAGCACATCAAAGAAGCCCCTGGAGGCTGCCTGCAAATAGGCTGCAATCAGAAAAGGCACCAGATTCATAATCCTCTGCTCATACCTTCTGGAGGTGAGGCTGGTCTCAATTTCCCTTCTGACCTCAATCCGGTCGCTGGTCATGGCTGCGCTTCTGCGGATGATCTCGTTCATATTCCCGCCTGTTCTCTTGGCAATACCGAATACCTGGGCAAAATCCTCCACATCCGTCTGGCCGCTCCTCCTTCCCAGATCCATAAGCAGTCTTTCCAGCGGAACGCCGTTGCCGATTCCCCTTCGTATCATCTCCGCCTCCCTTACGATCAGGCTCGGCCCGCCATACAGACGCTCCATATCCCTTCCGGCTTCCAGGAAAGCATTCTCCACCGAATATCCCGCCTGAAGGCAGGCGGACACCGCCAGAATCATATCCCGAAACTGCAGGGCTAATTCCTGCCTCCTTTCCGCTCCCAGCCTGTCTGCTGTCCGTTTCAGAAAGACAGGCACCAGACCTCCCAAAGGAAGCACCGCCCACAGTGATCGATAGAACAGCCAGGCCAAAAGCCCTGCCAGCGCCAGTCCCTCCCCGGTATAGATGCCAAGCTCCTTCCAGGTAAAGCGGTATCCCCCATAATCCGGCGCGTGCTCTTTCTCCCGGTCTGCCTTCTTCTGTCTACGTGGCATCCAGTCCCGCCATTTTAAGCTTTCCCACATGGATCAGCTCCTCCCTTCTCACAAGCCTTCCTACTACCCTCTCCCCCTCCATCCTCTCCTCCTGAAAGGAAAACAGGGGGGAAAGACGAATCTGCCCATCCTCAAAATCCGCCACCTCCACAATCTCCATCACCCTCCTGCTCTTATCCCGCAGCCGGCTCAAATGAACGATAATATCAATTCCGGAAGCGATTTGTCTGCGTATGGCGGACAGTGGAATCTCCACCCCCATCAGCATCATGGTTTCCAGACGGGTCAGCATGTCCCCGGCGCTGTTGGCATGCCCCGTTGACATGGAGCCGTCGTGCCCGCAGTTCAATGCGCTCCCCACCAGATCCACCGCCTCTGCGCCCCGCACCTCACCCACAATGATACGGTCAGGCCGCATTCGCAGAGCCGTCCTGATCAGATCGCGGATGGCGATAGGCTTACAGCCCTCCACGTTGGCATTTCTGGTTTCCAGACGCACCAGATTGGGAATCCCACGTATCTGGAGCTCTGCCGAATCCTCTATGGTAATCAGCCTCTCATCGGAGGGGATGAAAGCGGAAAGGGCATTCAGAAAGGTGGTTTTGCCGCTGCCCGTTCCTCCGCTGATGAAAATGTTGTAACGGGCCTTTACCAGCCTTTCCAGAAAATCACAGGCTTCCTGAGTGATGGAGCCATATTCCAGCAGCTCCCCGATTCCGATGGGCTTATCCGGAAATCTGCGGATCGTCACCACCGGGCCGTTCAGGGCCACCGGGCTGAGAACCACATTTACTCTGGAGCCGTCCGCCAGACGGGCGTCCACGATGGGAGAAGTCTCATTCACCACCCGATTGCAGCCCGCCACCATTTGCTGGATCACGTCCTGCAGCTTCTCCTGGGATTCAAAGCCTCCCGGCCAGGCATACAGCCTGCCCGCCCGCTCCACAAAAATCCCCTCCATGCCGTTTATCATAATCTCCGTCACCTGGCTGTCCTCAATCAGCTCCTGCAGCACATCCAGCCCTCTCAGGGCATAGAACAGCTCCTTTCCCATCCGGCTTCGCTCATTCAGGGTCAGCCGTCCCAGAAGCTCCCTGGCCCGCAGCTTTCCGGCGATGATCTCCTTAAGCTCCCCGTCCTCCACCTCTCTGGTAAAATCCATCTGAGCCAGGAGCTGCTTCTTCATCTTCTCCTTCATCTCAAGATACGTTTCCACCCAGATCCTCCTCTATCAGCTTCTGCACCAGCCCGGCCAGCTCCCCGTGGGTCAGCTGATCCAGCCCGGGCGGAAGCTGGCGGAACAGGGGAAGCCTGCATTTTCTGGTCTTTTCCAGAACCGCGTCATAGCTCAGGCACCCCAGCAGCTCCTCATACTGCTCCTGCTTGGCCGCTGCGAAGCTGTCCTCCCTCACGATGGTGTACACTCGCCTGCAGCTTTTCAGAATATCAAACAGGCCCTGCACCGCCTCGGACAGATCCAGGAGCACATACTCATAGCTTCCCGCCTTCTCCAGCTCCGAAAGCAGCTCCAGCCATTCCTCCCTTTTCACCTGCAGCAGATCCAGACTGGAATAGACCGGCGGAATAATGTCCAGTCCGTTCACCTTCTGAGCCATCCCCTCCAGGCGATAGGGAAATCTTCCGTCCTGATTGTGCAGCAGATAGATCAAATCCGACAGATCCGTCTGAAAATCCCTCTGCAGCATTCTGCCCAGACCGGAGCAGCATTCAAAATTCAGATATAATACCTTGTGTCTGCGGGCCAGAAGCTGGCCCATTGTGAAAGAAAATGTGGTTTGAAGACACCGGCCAACCGGTGAATAGATGCCGATCAGATTCATCCTGCCCTGTCCGTCCCCGCAGGCGATTGGAGGAAGAAGCCCTGTATCTGCCGCCTCCAGAACCCTTCTCATGATCCCTTCGATGGACTGATACTTGCCGATCCGGCCGCTTCCCGGCGGCCCCTCCCCGTCCTCCGTCAGAATCATAACCTGCTCCGCCTCCCACGGCTTCCCCTGCTCATACATGCTCTGGGAAATGAGAAGAAGCTGTACCCTGTTCTCCCCGCAGTACCGCTTCAGCGCCTCCCCATCCGAGAAGGCGGCTATCTCAAAGGGAAAGGATACCCCCTTGTCTCCGCTGCGGTTCATATAGTCCAGAAAATGACTGGCATACTCCGGCTCAGAATCACAGACCGCCAATATACTTTTTTTCACAAAATACCGCCTCCTTCTGTCATAATAAAAAGGGAAATCAAAAATACGCCTCTGCCGGCAGCCGGATAGCAAGCCCGGAGCACCGGAGTGCAGCGGATTATCTGACCCTCGCGGCGGCCGCCAAATATCCATACAGGCACGGATTCCCGGCTCGCTACCCGTGAAAATAAGGAAATGGAACCAAAATGAAAGAAAATAATGTCACACATTCAGATAAATTCAGATCACTAACAGATCGCCGATTCCGGCGTTAGGAGCTGCGGCCCTTATGACCGCCCGTCTGATGAAACGAAGTATAGAACATCCCTCCCGGTTTGTCCAGATCATTTTCAAAAAAAATTCGTTTTTGTTAATACCTCACAAGCGGTGGAGGGCCCGTAGAAAAAAAGACGGGGAAAACCCTGATAAACACAGGATTTTCCCCCGTCAAAAGCCGCCTCAGGCAAGCCAGATCCTACATATACTTATTCCGTACAGAAGCGCCACCCCCGGAAGTCCCAGAATGCCGGAAACCAGCACGCTCACCGCCCCGATCCCCACGCCCCAGGCAAGCCCCTGAGAAGCCAGAAAGGCGTTGATAAAATAGATTGCAGCCGTCCCCAGCCCTCCCCGCACCAGAAAGCCCAGCAGCAGCTCCGTCCTCCGGCGCAGCGCCGAGATCAGAAGCACCAGTCCGCAGGCTGCCCCTATCATGATCACTCCGCTGATTTCTTCCATTCCTGCCTCCCTTTTCCCCATCAGACTCTGCGCCAAAGGATCGCTCCCCCGGGCCCGCTTCCCGGACAGCACTCCATACAGAGAAGCAGTGCTCACGCCCGGTATTGTTCTATATTCTATGAGTGAAAAGGACGGAATATCACATGAATAAACCTTCTGTGCCCCGGATATACTGTTACCAGAATAGTTCCTGCCAAAATCAGGCAAAGGAGGATGATTCATGAAATTTCATTTCAGCATGAACCGGGTTGAAAATAAGGACAAACCCCTCACCTATCAGGAAAGCCTGATGCTTGATCTGCAGAAGACCAGATGGGAACTGGAAAATGCCTATGCCGGCTTCGATTATGTAACCGACCCGGATCTCATCGACTGCTATATATACGAACAGAATGCCGTTATGAAAAGATACCGTCACCTGCTGCAGCTGGTGGCCGGACTGACGCCGTCCGATGCCTCCGTGCAGGAGGAGGAGGCTGCAGCAAAGGAACAGCGGGCGGCGTACACGCTCTAAAGGATACCCAGTCTCTCATACTGTTCCCGGGGCGCCTCATTCTCCCGCATCATTTCCCTCATCCGCTGTGTGAGCCGCTCCGTCACTCCCTCATCCTGTATGGCCTGCTTCTGCTCCGGATCCTTTTCCAGATCAAACAGCAGATCCCCGTACTGATAAGCCTGGGCAGCCCCTCCCGCAGGAATCTTCATCACCCTGCTGCCCTTCATGTGGGGAAACCCCTCCGCCAGCTCTATCCTCCTAAGCTCAGACGGATAAAAGGGATCCCGCATATGACAGGGCATCAATGTATATTCATACAGCGGCCCGTTTTCCGGCCTGGCCGGAGCTTTCATATATACGTATCTTCCATCCGTGATGTTCACATGCCCGCCAAAGATCCCAAACAAAGCGCCATCCCTGACCGGAGTGTCCTCACGGATCACAGGCGTCAGGCTCCGCCCATCCATATATTCCGGCGGCTCCACGCCAAAAAACTCCGCCAGAGTAGGCACAATGTCCACCGTCTGAGCCAGCGCATTCCTTCTCTGATTCCGGCCCTCCGGGAATCTGGGGTCATAGATAAAAAAGGGAATATGAGAGATTTCCTCATACAAAGGCTGTACATTTTTCCCCATCCACTCCTTTTCCCCCAGCATAAAACCATGATCCGTGTTTACGATCAGCATGGTATCCTTCCACAGGTCAAGCTCATCCATCACGTCCAGAAGACTGCCCAGATAATGGTCACACATACTGAGCAGAGCAGCATATTCATAGCGGATATGCCGGGTTACTTCTTCCCCGTATCTGTTTTTGCCGTAATCCGGCCAATCCATATTCTTTCCATGATAATCGTCCGGATACAGAGCCTTATAGGCCTGCTGCGTGTAAAAAGGCTCATGGGGATCAAATGCCTCTAGCTGCAAAAACCACCCGTCCTCCCCTGCATTTCTCCGAAGAAAATCGATGCCGCAGTCAAAGGTTTTCTTCTGCGGCATCTCCTCCTCCGACACAAGAAAGCTTCGATTAATCCAGTCATGTCTCCAGTTCTGGGTTTCTGTTCTTCCTGAAAGAGTGTCCGGTACCTTTGGCCATGCCACCTGTCCCATCCAGGCATCCCCCTGCTGCCCGCGGATCATCTCACAGCTGTCAAATTTGCTCAGATAGCAGCTTCCCCCGTCCTCCCAATAATGAAAATGGTCTGTGGCAATGTGGGTATAGATACCTGCCTTTTTCATTCTGGTAATCAGGGAATCGTCATAGGGCTGCATGGGCGACCAGGAGGTATGCAGAAAACCATACCTTCCGGTCTGAAGCTCACGTCTGGCAGGCATGCAGGGCAGGCTTCCTGCGTAAAAACGGTCAAACGTCAGCGTTCTCTCTGCCAGTCGCATGAAATTGGGCATTACTGTCCAGTCACACCCATAATTGGGCAAAAAGTGCCGGTTCAAAGAATCGAACATCATCATGATCGCTTTCATCTTCCATCCTCCTGGTCCGTGTTTGTCCGGCTGGCCGGCCGTTCCTCCGCATCAGCCCTTCACAGAACCGATCATAACGCCCTTCACGAAATGCTTCTGCACAAACGGATACATAACCAGAACCGGCAGGGAAGATACGATGATCACACCATATTTGATGGTTCTTGCAATCTGCTTCATCAGCTCCAGAGATTCCGGATCGGCTGAGGAGGGATCGATCATCTGCCCGCCGATCAGAATGTCTCTCATGATCAGCTGCAGAGGATAAAGCTTTGCATCGTTTACATAAATCAGGCCGTTGAAGAAGGAGTTCCAGTGTCCTACCGCATAGTACAGCACCATAATCGCAATGATGGACTTGGACAGCGGAATCACTACCTTTGCAAAATACTGAAACATGCCGCAGCCATCGATCTCAGCCGCTTCCTGCAGCTCGATGGGCATGGAATTGAGGAAATAAGTACGGCAGAGGATCAGATTGAATACGGAAAAGGATCCCAGGATCATCAGCACATAAGGAGTGTCCACCAGGTGAAGTCCCTTAACGATCAGGTATGTGGGAATCAGGCCGCCGGAAAAATACTTGGTCACGATCAGCATTTTCATCACAAAGCCCCTTCCCACCATATCCTGTCTGGACAGGGCATATCCTGCGGGAATCGTGATAAACAATGCAATCAGCGTGCCGAAAAAGGTGTACATAATCGTGTTGCGGTATCCCGTCCAGATTCTGGGATCCCTGAAAATGTATTTGTATCCCTCCATCGTGATCCCCTTGGGAACAAACAGCACCTGCCCGGATGCTACCAGGTTGGGATCACTGAACGAAGCGATCACCACAAAGTACAGGGGATAGAGGATGATCAGCGCAATAAGTGCCGTAAATGCGTATACTACAAAGGTAAAAACCGCATCCGATTTATTATTTTTTATCTTGGCTAACATTTCTTCCTCTCCTTTACCACAGACTTACATCCGACACACTGCGGGCGATCTTGTTCACGGCCAGCAGAAGGATCAGGTTAATGATGTTGTTGAACAGACCGATAGCCGACGAATAGCTGAACTGCCCGTTCTGAATACCGATCTTATACACGTAGGTGGAAATGATCTCCGAGTATTCCAGATTGATGCTGTTCTGCAGAAGGAATACCTTTTCAAAACCGATTTCCATGATCTCTCCGGCTCTCATGATCAGCATGATAACCATAGTGGGCACGATGGCCGGAATATCCACATACAGCATGCGCTGGAATTTGGTGGCGCCATCTACCCGGGCAGCCTCATGCAGCTCCGGCCCGACGGAGGTGAGCATGGAGATATACAGAATGGAGCCCCATCCAATATTCTGAAGCACCCCTGACCACACGTAGATATGGCGGAAATTCTCCGGATTCGACAGGAACGAAACCGGCTCGATTCCAAGAAGGATCAGAAACTGATTGACGATTCCATCGCTGGCCAGGAAAATCAGAATCATACCGCAGTACACAACAGTGGAAATAAAATGGGGAGCATAGGTAATCATCTGCGCAGCCTTCTTGAACTTCGTATGAGTCACATAGTTCAGAAAAAGGGCAAATATAATCGGCATGGGAAATCCTGCTATCAGGGAATAGAGGCTTAGGCTTATCGTATTCCAGAGCAGATCCTTGAACTGATAGGATTCAAAAAAGGTGATAAAATGCTTGAAGCCCACCCAGGGACTTCCCCATATGCCGTCCATCACACTGTAATCCTTAAAGGCAAGCTGGATTCCGTACATGGGAAGATAATTGAAAATGATAATATAGATCAGCATGGGGAGAATGAACAGATAACACACCCAGCTCTTTCTCAGAAGCCGCAGAGTGCTCCTTCTGGGCTTTCTTACCCCTGCTGCTGTTTTCTTTCCTGTTGACATAGCCTACTCCTTTATCCGGCAGAAAACGTCCGGCACAGCCCCCGTTTCCGTGGGACGCCCCCCGTTTTCAGGGAACGGGCCCCCGTTTCCGTGGAACGCTGTGCCGGACATTCAGGTAAATGTTCTGTTGCGGTACGGTTCGTTTATTTCAGAGAATCCACAAACTCCTGGCAGAGAGCGGTATATTCATCCGTCTTTAAGCTCTTGAGCGTCTCCAGATGCTTGTTCCACTTCTCATCGTCTATTCCGTTGATGACAGAGTCTGCAATGAATTTCTGCAGATAGGTGTCTATGTCTGCGCTCAGAATCGCCCTTCTGTCAGAATTCTCCAGAGTTGCGGTTCCAACAGGGAGGCCGATCACACCGTAATCCTGCTGGTTCTGCACTGCTTCCAGCTTATAATCATGAGGATAGCCCTCCTCATATATGGTAGCCTCAGAGTACTCCTGCTTCCACAGAGCAGGCGTCTGTCCCGCAAAACTTTCTGCCGTTCTGAATTCCTGCTTGGTCTGGTAACCGCCGTTTGCCTCCAGCACTTCAGGCGTCACGTTCAGGAATTTGGGAACCTTTTCCCCGTTCTCCTCCACGATCTCATACCATACTCCTTCAGGCCCCTTGCCCCAGGAAGATGCCAGCTCCAGAGAGGAATTGATATAATCATACCAGCGAACCAGAGCCGCAGGGTTCTTACAGTTCCTGCTGATTGCAAAGCCGCCGCTTCTGGTCATATTGTTCAGTCCTACCATGGGATCTCCGTTGGGTCCTTTCAGGACAGGGATCGCCTGATAACGGCTTCCGTCTCCATTATCAGCTCCACAGGCTGACGAAGGGTTGTAGCCTGCAAATACACCGATAATATCTCCGCCGGCTCCTCTTGCGGAGTACAGATCAGCGCTTAATGTGAACGCTTCCTTGTCGATCAGTCCTTCTGCATACAGCTCATGGAACCATGCAAGGGCGTCATAATAACCCTGCTGCGCCGGGCTGAAGGTTACCTTTCCGTCCTTTGTGAACACATGATAGCCATTCTCGATCACGCCAAAGTATCCAAACATATTTTCAAGTGCATTTCCCCATCCCCATGCGTTTTCAAAGGTAAAGGGGATCTCGTCCTTCTGTCCGTTTCCATTGGGATCCTGATCCCGGAAAGCGATCAGCACTTCCTTGAACTCCTCTGTGGTAGTGGGCATTTTCAGTCCCAGCTTGTCCAGCCACTCTGTATTGATCCAATACTGGGAATCGATCACGTTCTGCAGCGCTTCGTCACCGGTGGGAAGGCAGTGAAGCTTGCCGTCCACGGAAAGAAGTCCTTCAGGATAGTCCTCTCTTGTTTCAAAATAAGCGCTGGTCACAGGCGCATACTCGGCCAGATAGTCATCCAGAGCCACAAGCTGCTCATAGTATCTGGCCATATCCACTTCCCCGATGATCGCGTCAGGCAGACCGTCTGTGCTGAACATAATATTGATCTTTTCTTTCCATCCTGACTGAGGAATCTCAATCCATTCAATATGAACGTTTGTAGCCTCCTCCGCATCGATTACGCACTGCTTCTCCGCCGCAGACTTTAAAGTACTCTGCTGAGGCACCGCAATGGTAAAGGTCTCCTTTTCGTTTAAGATAGGAAGTCCGGTGGCATTCAGATTGCTGCTCACACTCTCCTCTGCCGCAGCTCCATCCGCGGACGCGCTCTCCTGTGTACTGTCGTTCCCTCCGCAGCCTGTCAGAACAGAGCCAAAAAGAGCTGCTGCCGTAAGGACTGCACTGATCCTTGTGAATGCTTTCCTTCTCACAATAAATCCCTCCTGTTTGATCTTCTTTTCTTTCAACTTCCTTTTCCAGCACTGTTCTGCCTGATCCTTATGTCTGAATGGCCCGTGTTGGAAGCTGAATTAAGAATATCCTACAGGAGGGATTTTTACTATCTTTAAGTATTGAACTTCATCTTGAAATTATGCAGAAAAAGCGGTTTTATCTCCTTTTGTTGCACTTTTTCCTTCAAATTCATCCACGCGATATGCTATTTTTCCTCTTTCCACATCATTTCTCTATAATTTCCGGGCGTTATGCCCTCATACTTCTTAAACATCTCTATGAAAACTGTACTATTGGCGTACCTGAGCATCTGCGCAATTTCCGATACCTTCCTGTCGCTCTCCGTCAAAAGTGATTTCGCACGGTCAAACTTGATCTGTTCCACATAGGCAGATATGCTGATCTGCATATTCTTTTTGAAGAAGTGGCTCAGGTTGGAAACTGAGGTATCAAAATAGCCTGCCATATATTTCACGCTGAAATTATCGTCCAGGTAATGCTCGTGAATATAGGTAAGAATATCCACAATATTTCTTTTTCTGTAATCGCCCGCCTTTTCCCGGGGAGCATTTTCCGCTTTTGCCCCCCAATCCTCTCTCGACTCTGCGATCAGCGCGTCAAAAAGAGCCAGCATTTCCTCTTTTTCCGTCATCCCCGCAAAGAAGCTCTCATCCCGGCGTCCAAGGAGCCGGAGCACGTCCCAGGTGATACACAGCCCCATGGACTCTTTTCCCTCTGAGACCACCGTTTTCAGCTCGTTCAGAAGAATGCGGGTGCGGGCCGCGTCCTCCGCCTCCACAGCCTCTCCCAGGGCCTTCATCTCCTGCTCCGGATACTGATCCTCCTGGCTTCTCTCCCGGCGCAGCTTCTTCTTCGCATCCTCGTAGGACTTCCAGATACGGCTCACATCTGAAGTAATAGAACCCACCGCAAGCTGGGGGAAGCTCTCCAGGCGGCTTCCGATCTGCCCTGCCGATTCATCGGTGCATACCAGATAGACGCACAGCCCCTCCACCAGAGGAACCTCATAAGCCGTGGTGGCACTGTACGCATTCATCTGTACCCGGAACACATCGTGCAGCTCCTTATTTTCCTCCGTATCGGGAAAAACGGCAAAAAACAGATTTTTTCTGTCAATATGGATGTTGTAATTCAGGCACCTCCTCCACAGCTCATCCAAAGGCCTGACCTCCTGGGAAAGAAGCTCGTGCAGGCACCTTTCCATGCCAAGCTGGTTCCTCTCCTCCTCCAGCACCTCATTGGTATCCAGCAGACGCTGGAAGGAGCGGTACTTCTTACCGGACTGATACAGCGCAAGAAGCGCCCCCACTGCCAGGGAGAGCAGAAGCCACAGACCATAAACGTTCAGCAGGCTCCATATTGTCTGCCTTAATGCCTTACGGGACAGATAAACCTGGGAAGTAAAACCATACCCCATATCCTTCCTGTTCACAAAATAATCTTTTTCATCTGCCAGGCCGTTTCTGTCCAGGCCCTCTCCCTCCAAAAGGCGGAGATTCATCTGATAATCTGAGCAGAACAGCTTCCGGCCCTGAAAGCTGAGCGCCGTCACACTATCCGGCAGTCCGGGTATCCCGCCAAACTGTTCCATCAGTCTGCTGTCCCTGATCACATACAGGAGATAATGGATGTCGTACTCGCCCCTTTCTCCCCATGTTTTCAAAGGATAAATAAACGCCGCCCCGGTATCGCTTCCTCCATACAGCCGAACCTTCACCGCACGCATTTCCTGCTCCTGTGGCTTCGCCAACACACTCCGGTCCATCTCACAGCGGTCTGAAAAAAACAGCTCCTCCGTGAAAAGCCCCTGGGAGGAAATCACCTTTCCTTCCTCCATCATATAGTAATAGATCCCGTCCGCAAATGGAAATGCAGCCTCCTTCTTTCTCAAATCTTCCATAATATCAATATAGAAGGAGTGAAAATTCTCCACATATCCCTTATTGTACAGCTTGCTGTAGCGGCATTCCAGGTTGTAGGCTTCCATAACCGTAAGCTGCTGTTCCAGATAATCCGTCTGCCGTTCCTGGACGGCCGCCGCCTCCTTCAGCATGTCCTCATACTGCTGTCTGTACAGGATTGCCACAATGCTGATCCCCACGATCAGCAGAGGGATCAAAAGCACCATGTTATAGGTAATTACAAATTTCAGATAACCAATCTTTTTCTTTTCCTTGCTCATTCCCCCTCCATCTGCCGGCTCAGAACACAAACACCGCCGCTCCGGACGCAGGCAGATCAAAGCTGATGCTGTAAGGCCTGTAGTCGCTCGGTTTCGCACAGGCCCGCAGAGACACCGGGATCTGTGCCCCGTTTCCTCCGAATTTCCGATCATCGCTGTTCAGAACCAGGCGGTAGGATTTCCGCTTCGGCACGCCTACCACATAGCCTTTGCGCTCCACGGGCGTCATGTTCAGCACGAACAGAAGATTATTTTTACCGTCAGAAGATTTCCTGATAAAGCTGTAGGTGCTCCGATCCGCATCGTCCGCATTGATCCATTCAAAGCCTGCCCAGTCGTTGTCGATCTCGTGCATGCAGGGATATTTCCGGTACAGATTCAGCAGAGCCTTCACATATTCCTGCATTCCCGCATTCAGCTCATCCTGCAGCAGATACCAGTCCAGCTCCCTGGCCTCGCTCCATTCCCTCTCCTGGGCAAACTCCTGTCCCATGAAAAGAAGCTTCTTGCCCTCGTGGCCGAACATATAGGTGTAGCCGGTTCGCAGATTGGCATATTTGTCATAACGGTAACCCGGCATTTTATTGACCATGGAGCATTTCAGATGCACCACCTCATCGTGGGAGAGGGGCAGGATATAGTTCTCGGAGTTATTGTAACTCATGGCGAAGGTCATGGCGTAATGGCTGCTCTTCCTGAAATAGGGATCCAGCTTCATATACTCGCAGAAATCGTGCATCCAGCCCATGTTCCATTTGAAGGAAAAATGCAGTCCTCCCTCCTCCAGCGGCCCGGTCACCAGAGGCCAGGCGGTGGACTCCTCCGCAATGGTCATCACGCCCGGGAAGGTTCCCCGTATCACGGAATTTAAGTGTTTGAAAAACTCAATGGCCTCCAGGTTCTTGTTGCCGCCGTACTTGTTCGCCACCCATTCGCCGTCTTTTTTCCCATAATCCAGATAGAGCATGGAGGCCACCGCGTCTACCCGCAGGCCGTCCACATGGAACTCCTTGATCCAGAACAGGGCGTTGGCAATCAGGAAATTCTTCACCTCGTTCATGCCGTAATTAAAAATCTTGGTTCCCCAGTCCGGATGCTCTCCCAGCCTGGGATCGGGATGCTCAAACAGGGGCTGTCCGTCAAACTCCGCCAGTCCGTGGGCGTCCCTGGGGAAATGGGCGGGAACCCAGTCCAGAATCACGCCGATCTTATTGCGGTGCAGGGTGTTCACCAGGTAGGCAAAATCCTCCGGGGTGCCGTAGCGGGAGGTGGGCGCATAATAGCCCGTCACCTGATAGCCCCAGGAGCCGTCGAAGGGATGCTCCGCAATTCCCATCAGCTCCACATGAGTGAATTTCACTTCCTTCAGATAGGAGACCAGCCTGTCCGCAAACTCTCTGTAGTTATAAAAGCCGTCCTCCGTGCCGTCCGGATGCTTCATCCAGGAGCCGATGTGGCATTCATAAATGGCCAGGGGCTCCTTATTCATATCCTTCTGCGCCCGCGCCTCCATCCAGGCGGAATCGCTCCATCTAAGCTTTCCGATGTCTGTAGTGACGGACGCCGTGCCGGGACGCAGCTCCGCATAGTTGGCAAAGGGATCCGCCTTGTACAGCTTTCTTCCGTCCACGGTATGGATCAGGAATTTGTACATTTCCCCGCAGCCCACTCCCGGAACGAAAAGCTCATAGATGCCGCCTGGGCCCTTGCGTTTCATCTGATCCTGCCTCTCGTCCCAGCCGTTGAAGCTGCCGATCACATACACTTCTTCCGCGTGGGGCGCCCATACCGCAAAATACATGCCCTTCTTTCCGCGCTCCACAGAAGGGTGCGCGCCCAGCTTCTTGTAAATGTCGTAGTGTGTGCCCTGGGCGAACAGATACTCGTCCGCCTGGGAAATGAATACCCGGCTGTCCTTTGCTTTGTCTGCGCCGTTCCTGGTTCCGCAGTTCTTTTCCTGCGCTGCCTTCGGCGCCCGGTTCTGCTTCCTCTCTGTACTCCTTCCTGCTTCCGTTCCTTTTCCTGCTCTGCCTGCCATAATGATCCCCCTTTCTTTATCCCCGCATCCTGTCTCTGCCGCCGGAAGGGATCTCTGATCCATCCCCTCCTTACACGGTGGTTACCCGTAAAATGAAGCTGCCGCCCTCCGCCGTGCGAAGGACGGCGTTGCCATACCTTGTCAGTCCTTTATATGAAATCTCCTTCGTGCAGGATAATCATGTCGTCGTCATCGTACCTTCTGGCAAAAAGCACGTCCATGAAATGCTTCGGTGTCTTTCTGTTGGCGTGATAAATTGCCTCATCCACGATTTCCCGTACATCCTTCACTGTAACGATGTGGTCGCTGGTCTGCATATCCTCAATGCGGGTATGAAGCGCCAGCCTTCCCAGCTCGTCAATAGCATATTCCCTTGTCCTGGCATACTGACAGCCATAAGCGGCCAGTGTGCCGTTATCCAGCGCTTCCAGATCAAATCTGGCATTGAAGCAGGGCTCCATATCAGGATTTTCCTCCAGCAGCTTCCTGATATTTCTTCTGGTATCCATCAGGATCACCAGAATACCCCATTTTTCCTGGTTCAGCGCATCCAGCAGCTCCTTTACACTCTCCGGCGTCATGTCTGCCGCTTCGTCGATCAGCAAAGCGCCGCCGGCCAGCTTTTCCACCAGCTCCGCCGCATTCTTTTTCGTGCCGTTTAAAGAGCTTCCCGTAATCCGGGCCAGCTTTCCTGAGAAATTGGGATCCTTGGCCTTTACGTCCCGGATGATGCTCTTGGCAAGATCCATCACATCCGCTCCCGGATCTCCGGTCAGGATCAGATTGCCGGTGTAGGCCGCCAGGCTGAGTCTGTCCAGTGCGTACACCAGCTTCTTCATGGCTCCCTTCGTAGGCACAAAGGGCGCAAACAGCCGCTTTTCTTCCCTGCTCATGCTGCGCACCTGCTCCGGCCGGGCTTCCTTCTCTCTCTCCCTGTCCTCCGGCTCTCCTTCCGCCTTCCCCCGTTTCGGGCTTCTGCGGCGTTCCGGCTCGTTCTCAGAAAGCCCGCGGGAGGAAGCCGCACGCTCCGGGCCGGAAGTCTCCTGCAAAACGGGGCTTTTCTCCATCTGTCCGGGACGCTCCGGACTCTCCTGTTCCTCAGGCTGCTCCGGGCTTTGTTCGGTACGGCGGGCCGCCTCAGGCTGCTTCGGTGCTGCCGGCATCCTCCCAGGCTCCTCCGGTATCCCTGCCATCTGTGCAGGCTGCTCCGGGCCGGACACCTCCAAAGCCTCCGGCGTCTGAACAGAGGGCTCCTGTCTGGGGGGCTCCGCCTCCTCCGGCGCATTTGCAGGCAGTGCTTCTTCAGACATCTCCGCCTTTTGGACAGGCTGCTCTGAATGGGCGGCTTCCGGTATCACTGCTGCTGCCGGGGGAGAAACCGTCTGTGCCGCTGCGGCGCTTTCATCCGGCTCTGCCTCCTCCCGTTCAGGAGCCGCAGCTTTCAGTGCATTCTCAACAGCGCCTGCCGCCCAGATTTTGGTCTGTGCGGCGTTTTCTTCACTGGAAGCTCTTTCCCTGCGCTCCACAGGAATACGCTCCTCCTTCTGAAGCTGCTCCAGCATCCCCTTTCTTGAGGTCTCCTCAAAATCGCGGAACAAAGAGCCTGTCTGTTCCATCACTCTCTGCTTCAGATCCTGACGGCGCTTCTCCTCGTTGTCCCGCTTCATGCGCTCCCATTCCTGCATGATGTCGTCTATGTTCATCTGCCCCGTGATCTGCTTCTCGATCTGGTGTGCCTCAGGCACCACCAGGCTGATCTGGCCATTGTACTCCTGGGACAGATAGCTGTCATACTGCGGACCGGATTCGTCCTGCTCCGCCTGTTCCTCTTCCTCTGTCAGTCCGGGAGCCTCCTGCGGCATCATATCCCCGGTATCCATTGTCTCGTATGTATGCTCCGGCTCCTGGTACAGCTGCTCTCTGCGGCTTTCAAAGGATACAGGCTCCGGCACGCTCTGGCCAGGCGGCATGACCTCCTTCATGCTCTCTGCCAGCTCCTTCTGGAGATTGATGGTATTGTACTTCCCCACATCCATGGGCTTAATGTGGATGTCCTCCTGCTCCTCTTTTCTCCGGGCTTCCTCCTCCACCTCATTGGGATAAGCCTGCTGCTCCGCAAAGCCCTTTGGCAGCTCCAGCATGCTCTCCGGCACATTCAGGCCCTGCTTGCGCATCATGTACACGTCAAACTTCTGCTGCTGGCTGGGGGAAAGGGGCTGATGAAGCGTTTTCAGTTCCATGGCCTTCATCACATATTTTCCCTCTCCGAACCACAGGATCAGGTCGTCGCATTCCTCCACACATTTGGTAGCAAGCCCCACACGATGATACAGGTAGGCCAGCTCATATCCCCATTTTTCCCTGTAGTCCCGCTTTTTCAGCTCCTCCAGAACGGCAATCCGTTCCTCCAGCCCCACGTCCTGGGCCTCGTACAGCTTGTACTGGAGCACATATCTGCCGCTGTCATTAGGCGCGATCTGCACGAATTCCTTATAATAAGCAATCGCCTGTACCACCTCGCCCATCCTGATGGACAGGTCGCACAGAGAATATATAATCATCCTTCCTGAAGGATGCCTTTCATTTGCCATCTCCAAAAGGAGCTTTGCATCATCGAATCTTCTGTTTATTTTATATAGATCGCTGACCGTGCAGAGCATCATCACGCTCTTAACCCTGCTCCAGTCAATGCTGTCTGCCACCTTCACAGCCTCCGCATATTTCTTTTGGGAAATCAGCGTCTTGATTTCCTCTGCCCGTATCTTATATTCATATTTATCCAAGGTGCCACCTCTGTCAGTGCTTTTTCATCCGATTTACTATCTTTTAAGTTTACCATAGCAATAGTGGCTTGTCAAAGACAAACCACCGCCTTAACTGTGGAAAAAAAGCCAATCCGGGCCATGGAAAAATACGGAAAAGCTTCTGCGTAAAATCTTTTTGCCGTTTTTATATTTTTGAAATATTGTTTCTTTCAGTCAAACAATGTTACCCAGTGTTTATCGCCTGCGGCGGCATAGCACATTTCAATCTGCTCCTTCGTGGTTTTTTCCAAAGCCAGCGGCGGAAGCTCCTCTTTTCCGAACCATCCGCACTGCAGCGTCTCAATATTTTCCCGGAATTCCCCTTCCACAGGCTCGCACAGCACGAACACCTTGCAGATGTTGAAAAGATTGGGCGGCGTGTTCCGTCTCCTGTGATCCTGCAGGGCAATCAGGCGCACCGGAGCCACCGTAATGCCCGCTTCCTCCCATACCTCCTTTACCGTGTTTCCATATACGGTCTGATCCTCATCCTGCCAGCCTCCGGGGAGCGCCCAGCGTCCGTCATTTTCCTGTACCAGAAGGATCTTTCCCTCCTCAAACACCGCCGCCCTGGTATCCAGCTTGGGCGTCTGGTATCCGCACTGCTGCCTGAAAAGTCCCTCCACTTTTCCAAAATCCTCTCCTGTCCCCCCGCTGACCATCTCAGCCGCCATCTGACGGATCCGCTCAAACCGCTCTCTATCAAAGGGATCATGGGAGTAGGTCACTCCCGCCTGGGCGATAAACTGCAGCTCCTTCGCCCATTTCAGCCATCGTCCCCCCACATCCTCCTGCATGAAAAAGGTCTCCGTCACCGCCGCAGGCTGAGACAAATAATAGTCGGCCCGGATATGCCTGGCGCTGGCGCAGCCCCACAGGGCCAGGGCGCCCTCCACCCCCGCATCGGCGGCACACTGCATATCGTACACCGTATCCCCGATGTAGACCGCCTCCCCGGGATCCGCCCCCATCCGGCGCAGATACTCCCTCACCGGATCGCCCTGAGGCTTGTGCCCCCGGGTATCGTCCGCACACACGATGGTGTCAAACCAGTCCGACAGGCCAAAATGAGCCACATCCTCCTCGTATTCCGCCCTGGTTCTTGAGGTCACGATTCCCAGATGGCACCCTCTCCTGCGAAGCTGGGTGAGCGTCTCCCAAATCCCCGGGAAAACATGGATCAGATCCCGGTACTTCGGCGTCAGGCCCAGCCACTGCTCCATGGCAGCTTCTATTTTCTCCTCCGGCACATGCAGAAGCCTGAGCGCATCAGCCCCGGGAATTCCAAGGGTAAAAAGAAGCTCTTCCCTTTCCATCCACCTTCCCGTCTGCTGCTTCAGCATCTCCTGCATGGAAGATAACACCGACTCCTGCGAATCCACCAGCGTTCCGTCCACATCAAAAATAAAATGTTTTTTCATCCTTACCTCCCTGCGTAAGCGTTATGTTTCCCACCGCGGCCTGCTCCACCGGACCGGCAAACTGATTTCGCAATACGTTGATAGCGGCACAAAAATATGATAGAGTAAGCTTAAGCTATTGATAAAGGATGCCGCTTTATAGAAAGCCCCATACCCATGGCGTCACAAAAAACATCTGCTTTATTTACGGAGGCCGCAAATGGAATTTCAATGTGAAACTGCGTACGATCAGGAAGCCGCCGCCGCTATGGCAAAGGCAGTCAGAAAGACCGCGCGGAAAAAGAGAAGCCGCCGCTCGCATATTTTGGGCGCATTCCTCATTCTGCTTGCCCTTTTCCTTACCCTGCCTTCTGGAGGCAGGGAATTTGTCCTTGACCTCAGAACGCTCGTCACCTGGCTCGCTGCCGCAGTTCTCCTGCTTACTTTGATTTTTGAGGACAGGATTAACGGCTATCTGGCAAGAAAAAGGATGCTGCCGGGCTTGAAAAAAGCCGTCGTAACGTTCCGTACCGACGGCTATCATTCAGAGACAGAGCTTGGAAGCTCGGATTTTAAGTACAGCTCCATTATATCCCTTGCGGAGACGGAACATTTCTTCGTATTCATATTCAGTCCAAGCCACGCACAGGTATACGGCAAAAGCAGCATAACAGGCGGTACACTCGAAGAATTCCGTAAGTTCTTAGAGAATGTGACAGGCAGAGAAATCCAAAGGATCTCGTAAAAGCAAAAATGCTGGCATAAAGGCAGTATGCCGCTATTCTTCAACCCCGTTTCTGGCGCAGATATCCTTCAGGCAGCACTTATCACAGTACGGCTTTGTCCGCGCAGTGCATACATCCCTCCCGTGATACACCAGCCTGTGGCAGAAATCGCTTCCCTCCTGGGGCGGGATCAGCTTCCACAGAGCCATTTCCACCTTCTTAGGCTCCTTGATCCCATCCACCAGGCCGATCCGGTTTACCAGGCGGATACAGTGGGTATCCGTCACGATGGCGGGTTTTCCGAACACATCTCCCATGATCAGGTTCGCGCTTTTGCGTCCCACGCCGGGAAGCCTGAGCAAAGCGTCAAAATCCTCCGGTACCTGACTGCCAAATTCGTCTCTCAGCATTTTCATGCAGGCGCTGATGTCTCTCGCCTTGCTGTTTCCCAGCCCGCAGGGACGGACGATGCGCTCTATCTCAGCCACATCCGCCTCCGCCAGGGAATCAATGTCCGGAAATCTGGCATACAGATCCTCCACCACCACATTCACCCTGGCGTCGGTGCACTGGGCGGCCAGCCGGACGCTCACCAGAAGCTTCCAGGCTTCATTATAATCCAGGGTGCAGCCTGCATCCGGGTACTCCTTTTTCAGACGTTCTATCACTTCAAGGGCCAGGGCCTTTTTATCCTGTGTGCTGTGCATCCATTCTTCCTCCGTATTTCTGCGGTATCTGCTGCTATGTTTGAAATGGTTCTCTTAGAAAATCGTAACAGCTCAGCCCAGCCTTGTCAATCTTCCTTTCCGCCGCAGAAAGGCACACCGCAGCACCTCGGCTGCTGTTCACAGCCAAACCAGTAAACAGTAACATTCGCGGGCCAATTAAATCCATTGTCATTCCCGCGCTCCGCAGTCCTGCTCCCAGAAATATTCTCCTTCCTTATCCAACACCACTTTCTCCTGGCATCCGCGGAAGTTCAAAAGGAGGGATTGTCCGGCTGCTCCATGAAGGCGTACCCGAACGATCCTGTGCTGCTTCCAGTCAAAATCCACATGAATGTTTCCTCTGGCTTTCATCCCCTTCACGCTTCCGGATCCCCATTTTTTCGGAACAGCCGGCAGAAGCTCCACTACACCGTCCTGACTTTGCAGCAGCATTTCTGCAGCTGCTGCGGTAAACCCGAAATTTCCGTCGATCTGAAAAGGCGGATGGGCGCAGAACAGGTTGGGGTAGGTTCCTCCTCCCTTCAGGCATACCCGCTTTTCTCTGGTAGGGCGCAGCTGATTGTTTAAAAGCCGTGCGGCTCTGTCTCCGTCTTTCAGCCTGGCCCATAAACAGGCCTTCCACGCAATGCACCAGCCGGTTCCGTCATCTCCCCTTCTTTCCAGCGTAACCGCACAGGCTTTGCGCAGCTTGTCTCCCTGTATGGTATTTCCCGGATACAGACCGTAAAGATGAGATACATGCCGATGGTTCACATCTGTTTCCTCAAAATCCTGAAGCCACTCCTGGAGCTGCCCGTATTTTCCCACCTGGTAGGGAGGCAGCTTTTCCAGGGCCTCCCTGATCCGGGAATTTTCCTCATCCTCCCCCAGAATACGGCAAACCTCTATATAATTAGAAAACAGCTCCTTCAGAACGGCAATATCCATGGTAGAGGCGCAGCTGACACTATGAGCCTCCCCGTCCTGATCCAAAAACATGTTCTCCGGGGAGGTAGATGGATTGGTCACCAGATAATCCCCGCATGGAGTCAGAATATCCAGATAGAAGTGTACAGCTCCTTTCATCAAAGGATATGCCTTCCGCCGCAGAAAGCCTGTATCCAGCGTATACTGATAATGCTCCCACAGATGACGGCACAGCCATCCCGAGCTCATGTTCCACATGGCATACACACAGGCTCCCGGTGAATCTGCATAGTATCCCACCGGCGCCGCATGTCCCCACAGATCCACATTATGGTGTGTCACCCAGCCCCCTGCACCGTAAAGCTCCTCCGCCACACGCGCTCCCTTTTCTGCCGCTCTCTCCATCAGAGTAAACAGCGGCTGCTGCAGTTCTCCCAAATCGCAGCTCTCCGCCATCCAATAGTTCATCTCCGTATTGATGTTTACCGTATAATTGCTGCTCCATGGAGCGCGCAGCTCCTGATTCCAAATCCCCTGGAGGTTGGCGCATTGACTGCCGGGCCTGGAAGATGCGATCAAAAGGTATCTTCCATAGTGGAACATCAGCGGAACCAGCTCCTGATCCCCCTCCCGGCAGCTTCTGAACAGCTCCGGCACACAGTCCTCTCTGTTCTGCCCTTCCGGGTCGAGGGTAAATTCCACGCGTGAAAAATATTGGCTATATGCCCGTGTATGCCGTTCTGTCAGGGCTTCAAATCCCATACGTGCCGCTTTTTCCAGCTTTTCCTTCAACAGGGGCAGCCATTCCTCTGCCTCCTGTATGCTTCCGTCATCCCGGAACCCCGTCCTTCCGGCAAGAAGGAGAACGATCTCCCCGGCGTCTCGGATGCAAAGTCTTTCCCCCGCCCGGCTTACCGTTCCCGACGTACACGCAGCGCAAAGCAGAAGCGCAAACGGAATTCCTTTCCCTTCCTCATATATTATCGGCTCCTCACATTCATAATAGTCCGGCGCCACATAAACCGGAGCCCTTCCAATAATTCCCAGTTCTCCTTCCACTCCCGTTTCATAGGGTTGATACCTCAAAGGGCTGTCCAGACTTACATCCAGATTCATCCTGCCCTCCCCTTCTGCGCTCAGCCTGACGGCCAGGATTCCATCTTCCATAGAGACAAACGTCTTTCTGAAATATCTCGTCCCCCTTACACAGAAGGAAGAAGTACAGACCGCCTCATTCAGCTCCAGCACTCTGGCATATTCCTCTGCCTCTTCTCCATTCCAGTCGAATGAAAGAAAAAGATCTCCCGCCGGAAGATAGCTGTCCGTCCAGTCTCCCAGCACCGTTTTCTTGATCTCGGCCTCTGCCTCGCCATAGCGGCCTTCCAGAACTCTTTTGCGGATCTCATTCCAGGGCGGGGCCTCCCCCATTCGTTCTTTTTTCTCTCCCGTTCCCGACCAGAGCGTATCCAGATTCAGGGCAATCCGTTCCTTATCCACCCTGCCGAATACCATAGCTCCCAGTTCCCCATTTCCCAGAGGAAGAGCCTCCACCCATTCCTCCGCCGGTGCATCATAGCGCAGCTTCCATTCTTTCATTCTTTTGTTTCCCCTTCAGTATTCCTCCACAAATTCCCCCACATGGGACAGGAAAAAACGTTCTCCTGCAATCGGAGGATATTGATCCGTTCTTTCTATGCTGTTTTCCTGAAAAACCAGTCTGTTCAGATTATACGCCCAGATCAGCCTTTCGTCAAAGCAGCGGAAGGTATTCCGGCGGATCGTCAGAGACTGATGATAATACTCTCCCTCCACCGTTCTGCGTGCGCTGGGTTCCACCTGAATGGGGGCCTTTCCCCAGTTTGGTATATAGCTGCAGCAGTCGAACAGGTTCTCCTCAACCAGAATCTCTCCTGCCGCTCCGGATTCAAACCAGTCCTGACAGTCCCCCGACACCAGGATGGCCGCGCCGGGCACCTGGAAAACATTCTTTCTGACCACCGTTTTCCCCGACTGAGTGAGCAGAAGCCCTCTGGCCCTGTTGTTGCGCATCACGCAATGTTCGATGACGATCTCGTCCGGTATCCTTGATCCGTTTTCCAGAGCCATACCGGCTTCCGCCCCGGCCAGTTCCTGCTCAAACCGGAGAAGCACAAAATCCCTGTTCAGCCTTTCCATCCCCTCCAGCCGGCCTGTTCCCACCGGAAGCATGGTATCCTTCGCCACCAGGCGCATCGTATCTCCCGCCTTACCGATGAGTGCGCCCTTGTGCTGATGGTGCACCAGCTCCCCGATCACCTCACACGGGCCCAGCACCTTGTGGATCCTCACATAAATCCCGTGAATATTCACCGGATCGTCAAACTGATTTTCAAACAGGCAGTGATGAATATGGATTTTTCCGCCGCAGCAGATCATCTGCGCCGCATCTGCATTTGCCGTGCAGGGCCTTTTCTCCCCTGGCCGGAAGGTAGTGCAGAATTGATCCAGCTCAATTCCTTCACACAGCTCCGCCAGAAAACCCATTCCCAGGGCGTGACAGACATTTACCCTGCGCAGCAGAATATCCCTGCTTTCCGTGACGTAAAATGCAGGAGCAGAGCGCGGATGGTGGCGCAGGACAACCTGGTTTCCCTTTCTGGAAGCGGCGCTGAAGGAACAGTTCTCCTGATCCAGCGTCATTTCCACCCTGTCCTCTCCAAGCTCCTTCCAGATCCCGTAATTGCCGGGGCGGTCTGCTGCAAAAGCCATGTCCCCCGTCCCATATACAGGGGCGTAGGTATCCCGGTCCACCTCCATCCAGAACTGCAGCTCACAGCAGAATCCCTCTCCCGTAAAGAAAAGACGTTCATGCGCAATATGCCAGGGATACTTCTTTCTGTCGATCCAAAGCACCACCCGGCGGGAATCCACGTATTCAATGATTCCTTCAGAAAAAGTGGGTCTGTCATAATCAATGGTGATCCCCTCTATACGTATATTTTCACATCCATGGATGTGGAAGGGCATCTCCTCCGTGTGAAAGAGGAAAACAGCATCCTCTCCCAGGATGCTCAGATTTTTCGTATTCTTCAAAAGGAACACCACCCGCTTGAGGGTATCCTCGTCATGGTTGGAGATGCACAGGCACTCCTCCCAGGCATAATCGGGATAAAAATGGTATTCCCCGGCGGGGAAGAAAAGCTCCGTTTCCTCCCCATTTTCCTGCTGCTCCAGCAGCCAGCGCAGCTGAAGTGTATTCTCCCTGTATCTGCCCGGAAGAATTCCGTGTTTCTGTACGTTTATTCTTTTCATACTGATCCCCATTTTGAAGCATAAATGACGGCGGTATCAGGGCTGTTCGTGACACTCCCTTCCAAACAGCTCTATGAAAAACAGGCCATCAGGCTTATGCCTCCTTATTCCTTCACCGATCCGATCAGCACACCCTTTACAAAATACTTCTGCAGGAAAGGGTACACACACAGGATCGGAA
>CAUWLJ010000005.1:0-68619 GCA_963559585.1 uncultured Eisenbergiella sp.
TGAGTGCGGCGCAGCGGGCTGCGTTAAACGAATTTGGGGCAAATATACCGCGAAGTGGGGCGTGCAGATGGCGGGAATGAATTTTCAAACACGCTCTGGCATCCCGGCAGAAAAACTCTTTTGGCCTTTCGCATATCCTAAAAAGACGGACGCTGTCTGTAACAGCGTATTGATGATGCTATTCATTGTCCTGCTTTCCAATAAACTTCATATAATCGTAACCATTCCAACCGATATGGCTGAGCTGTTACACATAATCTTTATAGTTGTATCGGCATATCTTACAAAAAAATAAGTGGATGCAGTATAAAAATACCGTTTCTTTCCAAAAGCATCGTAATAATCCGGCCCGCTCCTGCGGGACGGCAGCAGACCGCTCCGCAAAACGCTCCTTCAGGATCTTCCGCTCCCCTGACGCTTCCAGAGCGCTCCTGATACGACAAATTTACCGTTTCCTTCTCTGGCGGACAGTGGTATACTTATAGCCGGTATGGACACAGAGCCAGGCTCTGCATCCGAATGCTGATACGGCCTCCGCTGATAAAAGACTGCGGATACCAAAAGACAAGACTGCCTGCGCGGCAGAATGAGAGGTAAACATGAAATACGATTTCACATCCATCATTGACAGAAGGGGAAAGGATTCCATCGCAGTGGACATCATTCCTTTTCAGGACGCCCCCATTCAGGAAGGCTTCTCCAGAATCCCCATGTGGGTGGCCGACATGAACTATGCCACTGCTCCCACCATCCAGGAGGCGGTAATCGAGCGAACCAGGCATCCCGCCTTCGGGTATTTTGATCCCAGCCAGGAATATTATGACAGCATCATCCGGTGGCAGAGGGTGCGCAACGGCGTAGAGGAGCTCACCCGGGAAGCCATAGGCTATGAAAACGGCGTTCTCGGCTGTGTCTCCTCCGCTCTCCAGGCCTTCACCGCGCCCGGAGAGGCGGTGCTTCTGCATTCTCCCACCTACATCGGCTTCACCGGAACCATTGAAAACAACGGCCGTAAAATCATTCACAGCGATTTGGTTCTGGATGAAAACGGCGTATGGCGTATGGATTATGAGGATATGGACAGGAAGCTGAAGGAGCATCACATCCACTTTGCCATTTTCTGTTCCCCGCACAATCCCAGCGGACGTGTCTGGGAGCGGGAGGAAATCGAGGCGGCCATGGAGGTCTATGCCCGGAATGACTGTGTAGTAATTTCCGATGAGATCTGGTCCGATCTGACCCTGGAGGGACAGAAGCATATCCCCACCCAGTCCATCAGCGAGGATGCAAAGAACCGCACCATTGCCATCTATGCCCCCTCCAAGACCTTCAACCTGGCCGGGCTGATCGGCTCGTATCATATTATTTATAATCCCTATCTGCGTGACCGGGTGAGAAAGCAGTCCTCCTTATCCCACTACAACAGCATGAACGTGCTGTCCATGCACGCGCTGATCGGCGCTTACCGTCCGGAGGGAGAGGAATGGCTGGAGGAGCTGCGCCAGGTACTCACCGAAAATGCGGACTATGCCTACCGCTATATCTGCGGGCATTTTGAAGGAGTGAAGCTGGCGAAGCCTCAGGGAACCTATATGCTCTATCTGGACTGCCAGGAATGGTGCAGGAAGCATGGCTCCACCATGGACGAGCTGATCCGTGCCGGCATCGCCGTGGGCGTGATCTGGCAGGATGGAAGGCCGTTCAACAGCCCCTTCTCCATCCGTATCAATCTGGCCCTTCCCCACTCCCAGGTGGCAGAGGCCTTTGACCGGCTGGACAGATACGTGTTTAACAAGTAAAGGGCAGCTCCCCCGCTGCAGGCAGCGGAGCATCAAGCCTGCAGTGCTGCAGAGCAGCGGGGTATTTGACCCTCGCCTCAGCCGCCAAATATCCATGCAGGCATGGCTGCCCGGCCCGCTGCCCGCAGCCCGCAGGAATAAGCCTGCCGGAGGTGCATCACGCCTCCCTGCCGTCCCGCTTCCCCCTGTAATAGCGGTAGCTCAGGAACCCGCACCCCCGCGCATTGTTTTCTCCTACCCCTGTCCCCAGGGCCATGTAGAGTACCTCCTGAGCCTGAGGGGCGGCAAATGCGGTCAGGCTGATCTTATCCCCCAGCAGCGAAATATTCTTATACGGAATACGTACCGGCTTGTGATTCTGAAATTCCAGCCTGCGGAAAAGCGGATAATCCTCCGCCAGATGGGCACTGCTGTAATAGTTGTATTTTCTGATCAGATTGGCCTGCAGCTGCCCGGCGTATTCCGCCAGCGGCATCCGTCCCCTCCAGTAGCCCTGGCGTGTCTTTACCACCACCGGTGTCAGTGAAAAAACGCGTTCCAGATCGTATTGAGGAATCACGCGCAGCTCCCCTCCAAGCCCCTGGAGCCCGGACGTACTATGCACCGGAAGCTTTTCACGAAAAAAAGACGCAAGCTCCTGTCTGATGGTTCTGATTCTGACTGTATAAACGTTTCCTTCCTGATAGATATTCCCTGATTCGAGTGGATGCGGCAGATCAAATGTGTAAAGCTTGAATTCAAGACTGATATGATAAGCAAGAGCAACTCTGTTTTTTCCCAACGCGCTGTCGATAAACCGTCCTATTTCTTCTGAAGCCTGTTCAAATGGCAATGGCGCTGAGGGACAGATTTGCAGCGATAATTCATACACGAACATATGGCAAAGCCCTCCTCTTTTATGGTACACCTTGTGTTGTGGTTCATCAGCATGCCTTATTCCAGGCAGATTTCCCCCCTGGCTGTTAAACAGGACAGATAAATGTAACGAAATGATAGAAGAACGGAATATAGAAATGAGTACATCCATAGTGTAAGACCAGATACGTTTCTTGTCCAGAGCCAAAAATTTTTTCGTAGGCATGCACAAAAAAGAATATCGGGTGAGGTGTCGTCATAATTCTGTATATCCCGTTATTTTTACCAGTTCTCTTTTCCCGAAACATCCAATAAGACGGTGCAGGAGGGAAAGGAGCAGCCCGTCAGCCCTTCCACCCATAGGCTGCCATGATGCCTGAAAATCTGGTCAGAGCTGCTTTTTCTCCATTTTTCTCCAGGAAACGGGCGATTTCATTCTGCTGCCTGACATAATCCTCTGCGCCTTTTCTGTCCATCCCCCGGCTCATCAGCCCACGTATGGCCGTCTCCTCCTGTTCCAGTGATACACACGTTTCCCAGCCGTTCGCTGCTTTCAGGGCCGAAAGGCTTTGCTCATACCCGTCCTGTCCCGGATACAGGCAGGTTACCCGGTCATTCATGCGCACATCAACCCGATCCAGCCCCTCTTTTCTCATCAGAAAAGGTATCCTGGCCGCAATGGCGTAATCCCTTCCCTGTCTGGTATACTCCGTCCTCCACAGCTTTCTCAGCCCTTCCCGGCGGCACATGGCCTCATAGTCCATGCCGTCTATATACAAGCCGCCTGCCTCAAGCTCCCTGCTGCATTCGATGCACACCACAAGACCGCCTCTGACCGCCGCCCTCACCATGTTATGCAGAACCAGTTCTCCATGATTCACATGCCGCAGCACACCCTGGCTGACCACAAGATCATATCTTTCCTTCTCCTCCAGCTCAAACAGATCCCCTTCCACAAACCGGATCCGGTTCCCATATCTTTGACCGCCCCGCTCCTGACTGCCCTGTTCCTGGCTGTCCTCTTCCTGACACTCCAGAGCCCGCAAAATCCGCCTCCCCTCCTCCAGCAGGGCTGCCGAAAAGTCCATCCCCGTATAGGAACTTCCCTCTGGCAGAAGGGGGAGGAGGAGAAGCCCCAGCGCCCCGTAACCGCAGCCACAGTCCAGTACCTTCACAGGATGATCTATTTTCCACACCTGCTCCACCAGAAACCTCATGTAATCCACATTCCATATCATCTCTCTGGTCAGCTTCAGGTATTCCATCCTGTTCTGCCAGTATCCTTTTGTGCCGGCATCTGACGGAACGTATTCATCCTTCAGCGGAACCATCCCCAGCAGTTCATCTGCCGATACCTGAAAGCATTCCGTCAATGCCGGGATCATGGTCAGATCCGGCATTGTCACTCCATTCTCCCATTTGCTCACCGTTTGAAAAGAAACGGAAAGCCTTTCTCCCAGCTCCTGCTGAGTAAGCCCTGTCCTTTTTCTCAGTTCTGCGATTCTCAGATTCATCTCGTTTTCCTCCGTTCCCGCCACGCAAAGAGCTTCCTTCTGCCCCCGCATGAATCCTGTAAATTCATTATAGCGGCAAAAAGAAGCCCTGTCTTTCACTGTATATTCTATTTTACTCTCCATCCCGGAGAATAGACGGCCTTTGTCTGCGGCAGTATCCTGTGCAAATACGGTACGGGGGACTTGACCGCCTTAATTTCCTGCATAAGAACACGGGGCAGCAGAGCCGGTAAGCACCGCCCCCTGCCCATTACTTCCCCACAGCCTCCAGCCTGTTCACCGCCGAGAAGATAGCCCGCACGGATGCCCGGGTGATGTTGGAGCTTACGCCAACGCCGTAGGTCACATGGCCCGTTTCTGCATCCAGCATGTGAATATAGGCCGCCGCCTGGGAGTTGGAACCGCTCTGGAGGGCATGCTCCTCGTAATCCAGCACCTTTATGCGGATGCCGAATTTCTCCTGAAGGCCGCGCTGCACCGCGTCGATGGGGCCGTTGCCCACAGCGGTATACTGGCCGGGGATCCCTGCCCTGGTGTAATCTACGGTCACTCTGGTGTCAAAGGCAGAGCTGGCCTCTCCTGTCAGGTCGTCGATCTTTAAGCGGCGGAAATGCAGAGGCTCCTTCCGCTCCAGATATTCTGCCCGAAACGCCTCCATGATCTGCTCCGGGGACACCTCTCCCTGCTTTTCGGAAATCTTCTGGATCACATTGGCGAACTCCTTGTGCATGGCCTTTGGCAGCTTGAAGCCAAAATAGGTGTCCATGATGAACGCCACCCCGCCCTTGCCGGACTGGGAATTGATGCGGACGATGGGTTCGTACTCCCTGCCTATGTCTGCAGGGTCGATGGGCAGGTAGGGAACCTGCCAGTATTCGGAATTCCGCTCCTTCATGGCATGCACGCCCTTGTTGATGGCGTCCTGGTGAGAGCCGGAAAATGCGGTGAACACCAGCTTGCCCGCGTAAGGGTGTCTGGCATCGATGGGCATTTTACAGCATCTTTCATATATTTCGATGATCTCGTTCACATGCTCGATAGCAAGCTCAGGGTTGATTCCCTGAGAAAACATGTTGTAGGCGATGGTGAGCAGATCCACGTTTCCGGTGCGCTCCCCGTTTCCAAACAGAGTCCCCTCCACTCTTTCCGCTCCTGCCAGCAGGGCAAGCTCTGCGCTGGCCACGCCCGTCCCTCTGTCGTTGTGGGGATGAACGCTTAAAATGATGCTCTTCCTGTCTTTAAAATGCCTGTTCATCCATTCGATCTGATCCGCATACACGTTTGGCGTGTTCATCTCCACCGTGGAGGGAAGGTTAATGATCATGGGTTCTTCCTTCGTGGGGCCCCATTCCTCCTGCACCGCCGTACAGATTTCCAGTGCAAAATCCAGCTCCGTTCCGGTAAAGCTCTCCGGGGAATATTCCAGCACGATCTTTCCCGGGAATTTCGCCGCCCGCTCCTTCACCATGCGGGTTCCCTTCACCGCAATATCGATAATCTCCTCCCTGGAAGCATGGAACACCACATCCCTCTGCAGGGTGGAGGTAGAATTGTAAATATGTACCACCGCCTGCTTACAGCCCTCAATGGCCTCAAAGGTGCGGTCGATCAGTTCCTCCCGGCACTGGGTCAGCACCTGTACCCGCACATCGTCAGGAATCAGCTTCCTGTCCACAAGCTGACGCAGAAAATCGTACTCAATCTGGCTGGCCGCCGGGAAACCGATTTCGATTTCCTTGAAGCCCAGCTTAATCAGATACTGAAACATTTCAATCTTTTCTTCTACCACCATGGGGTCGATGAGGGCCTGGTTTCCATCGCGCAGATCCACGCTGCACCACACGGGAGCCTTCCCGATCTCCTTTCCCGGCCATTCCCTTTCCGGATAATCCACCACCGGGTTTCTCCGGTATCTCTTATAATTCAGCATGTTTTTTCTTCCTTTCCTGTCTCCCTCTGCTGCTGTTATCAACAAAAGCCGCCATAGGTTTCCCCCGGCGGCCTGTTATCTTTTCTACCTAGAGTGTTTTTAATTTATTCCCCAAGACCGCTTTCTATCGCATTCACCAGGGCCTTCAGCGCGTCCTCCTCGTCTTCCCCTTCGCAGGCCAGCTCGATCTCATCCCCGCACTTCACACATGCTCCCAGAACGCTCAGCACGCTCTTGGCATTCGCCGTGCTCTCCCTGAATGTAAAAGTTATGAGTGACTTAAACTGCATCGCTTCTTTGCATAGGATACCTGCCGGTCTTAAATGCAGTCCTGTGGGATTCTTGATCACTACCTTCTGGCTTACCATGAAATCAACCTCCTGTCATTTTTCCATATGGTCATCCGTCATCCCCCTCAGTTTTCAGACGTGTTGTACCAAAATCAGTATACCATTATTCTTCTGCCCGCACAAGCCTTACAGCATGATATTCTGTATCAGCTCCGCAAGCTTCCTGGCCTCGTCCTCAATCATGCTCTGATCCTTTCCCTCGATCATGACGCGCACCTTGGGCTCCGTTCCGGAGGGCCTGATCAGCACTCTTCCCTCTCCCGCGAACCTGCGGTCAAGCTCCTCGATGGCATGAGCGATCTCAGGATACTCCATGTATCTGTCCTTTTTGTGATTGGGCACCTGGGCATTGATCAGCGCCTGGGGCATAACGGTCATCACCTGGGCAAGCTGGGAAAGAGGCTTTCCTGTATCCACCATCACCTCCAGCAGATGCAGGGCCGACAGAAGGCCGTCCCCCGTGGTATTTTCATCCAGGAAAATGATGTGGCCGGACTGCTCTCCGCCCAGGCTGGCGCCGATCTCGCGCATACGCTCCAGCACATAACGGTCGCCCACCTTGGTCTGCTCCAGCTTCAGGTGCTCCCGCTCGCCCATCTTGAAAAATCCCAGATTGCTCATCACCGTGGCAACGATGGTATCCTTTTTCAGCTTTCCCTGATCCCTCATGTGAACGCCCACGATGCTCATAATCTGGTCGCCGTCCACGATCTCACCGTTTTCATCCACAGCCAGCAGGCGGTCAGCGTCTCCGTCAAAGGCCAGGCCCACATCCGCCTTCTCATACACCACCCTGGCCTGCAGCTCCTCCATGTGAGTGGAGCCGCAGTTGGCATTGATATTGGTTCCGTCCGGCATATTGTGGATGGGAACCACGTTGGCTCCCAGCTCCCGCAGGGCTTCCACAGAGGTATACCAGGAGGCGCCCTCCGCACAGTCCACCACGATCTTCAGACCCGACAGATCCACGGGCACGGACTGGATAGCATGGTTGATGTATTCCTCCCTGGCATCCGTCCTGTACTTGATCTTTCCCACCATGGAGCCGGTGGGAAATTCCACCCCCTTCAGGCCGTCCCGTATCATGGCCTCAATCTCGTCCTCCAGGCTGTCGGGCAGCTTGTAGCCGTTCCCGTCAAAAAACTTGATGCCGTTAAACTCCACCGGATTGTGGGAAGCGGAGATCACAACCCCTGCCTCCACCTTGTATTTTCTGGTGAGATAGGCCACAGCAGGGGTGGGGATCACTCCCACATAAACCGCATTTGCCCCCACGCTGCAGATTCCTGCCATAAGCGCATTCGCCAGCATATCTCCTGAAATACGGGTATCGCATCCCACCATGATGGTAGGTCTGTGTTCATTTTCCCTGGCAAGCACCATTGCTCCTGCCTGACCAAGCTGCATGGCAAGCAGGGGCGTCAGTTCTTCATTCGCCACGCCTCTCACACCGTCTGTTCCGAATAATCTAGCCATATTTACCTCCATGTGGGAGCGCCTCCTGTTCCGTGTCAGCCTCCTATTGGGAAGGGCTGCCCCGTCCTTCAGCCGGTTCTGCAGCGCTCCTGCACAGAACCGGCACTCCTGCCCGGAAATCCCCGTCCCCTCTATTCTGCCGCTTCCGGCTGTTCGTCCGCTTCCTCCGCCTTTCTGGTAATGTGTACGACAGCTCTTACCTGATCGGCCTGGGATACGCCATCCGGAAGGGGAATCTGAACCTCCATCTGTTCTCTTCCCTCCGTCAGCTCAGCCGCCCCATTCCTTTCCATCCAGGCAGCCACGTCAATGCTTCCGGTCAGGCTGTCTCTGTCCACCAGCGACAGCTCATCCTGCCTTCCGCGAATGCTTACAGCTACAGCTTCCTCCGGATCCAGAGTAACCTCATAGCCCTCCGGCACATTCTGGATCACAATTCTGCTTCTGTCTATGGGAACAGTGGCTTCCACCAACGGCTCAATCTTAACTGTGACGGCTGCTTTTCCGCCAAACTCCTCCGAACCGTTTACCAGGCTGACGCCGTCCGGCAGATATTTTGTCACATCTACCAGCTTCGTCACATCTGCCCTGGCTCCCGTCAGAGCCAGCTCCTCCGGGGGAATCACGATCTCCGTGATCTCCTTCACCACATTGCTCTTTCCTGCGATCGTCACCTTTTCAGGTGCACAGCTGATCTCTCCCGTGGCCTCATATCCGGGCGCAGGCTCACCCTTCACGGACAGGGACAGCGGAACCTCTTTTTTGCGGAGAATCGTGATAGCCAGATTGGCACTGCCCACGCTCTTGGTGATCCTGTTGTCGGTGATTTCCTTTCCCTCCGCATCCAGCAGACGGATCTTCTCGGATATGGTAATGCTGTCCGTCAGCCCTTCCACATCAGCCTCCACCACAGCCTTCGCCACCTGGGACACCAGTGATTCCGGGCCGGAAATCTTCATGGCATTGCCGTCCGTGATGGCAATTTTACTCACAATAAAATCATTGGCAGGTTTTCCGGCCTGAACCATCTCAATCATCAGCTGCTTCTCCACCCGGTCCTCCACCTGCAGCTTCATAATATCCGCACTGCCCTTTACCTCCTGAATCCGGTTCTCCAGATACCTGTCAACCGTCAGACGGATGGGAACCGTGTTGGTAAAGGAAAGCTCTGAAAAGTCTGCCGCCGCCGTAATATCTTCGGCGGTAATGCTTTCCAGCACAGAGCGGCTGGCCCGCACCGTAACCGAAATCCGGTCCGTTCCCTCCAGCACCTCATAGGTCTTGCCCTCATCGGTCAGCATGCTGGTGTTCTTCATTTCCACCTTAATGTCCCGGAAGGTCTTTTCTCCCACCGGATCGTTAATGTTGATCACCACCATCCACAGAAGCACGGCAAAGGCCAGCGCCAGAATCTTCAGGCCGAGATTATTCAGAAGTTTTTTTGGTTTTTTCATTCTTCGGCCATCCTTTCCAGAGTTTCCTCTCCTTCTCCTCCGCCGGCTTGTTCTGAATCTGCTTCAGCCTTTCCTCCAGCTCAGGGCCGGATAAATCCCGGCTCAGCCTTCCGCCGAAGGCTACGCTGATTTTCCCTGTCTCCTCGGAAACGATCACGGTCATGGAATCGGTAGCCTCTGAAATTCCCACGCCCGCCCGGTGCCTGGTTCCCAGCTCCTTGCTTAAGGACATGTTGTCCGACAAAGGAAGATAGCAGGTGGCCGAGGTGATCCTGTCCCCTTTTACGATAACCGCCCCGTCGTGAAGCGGTGTGTTATGCTCAAATATATTGATCAGAAGCTGACTGGTCAGCAGGCCGTCCACCTCGATGCCCGTCCGCTCGTATTCTGCCAGGGAATCATGCTGGGCCACCACAATCAGAGCTCCTGTTTTTACTTTTCCCATTTCCACGCAGGCCTTGGCAATCTCATGAATCGTCTTGTCAGAAAAAAGCCCTGCCCCGCTCTTTCCCGAATCAAAGGAGAGGACAGAGGGCAGAAACTCTTTCTTCCCAAGCTGCTCCAGCGCCTTACGCAGCTCGGGCTGCAGAATGATCAGTACGCCGAAGGCGCAGTAGATAAACACATTCTGGGCGATCCACAGGATTGTATTCATGTCAAAAATACCTGCGATCAGGATGAAAATCATGATTACGATAATGCCCTTCACAATCACCCAGGCCTTCGTATACTTGATCCATACCATAATGTGGTACACGACGAACGCTATGATCAGGATCTCGATAATGTCCGTGATCTTGATGGACGGCACATATGAAAGATATTTGTTCACGAAGGATTCTAACAGTTCCATATTTTCTCGCATTCCTCCGCCATTGGACGGAACTAAATTCTATGTGTATGCTTTACCCTTCTGTTTCCGCGCTGGGTAGTAATCTTCTTTACCTTTTTCTCAGGGGCAGCCATCGCCATCTTGGGAACCGCCTTCACATAATAGTAATATTCATCATCCTCGAACTGCACCTTTTCCGTCCTGGAATAATCCAGGTTGAAGCGGAAAAACTGCACCAGGAAGGCAATCAGCACCGCTGCCAGGCTTCCGAGCAGAACGCCTGCGATAGAAAAATTGGCATCGTAGATCAGGTCGCCCACCAGCAGAACCACTATGTCCAGAAGCGCTCCCGATATAATCGCTATCGACCAGGAGTAATCCACCGACAGCCTTCTCACCAGGTACACCATAACGGTGGTCACTGCAAACGCGGCCGCCACGATCATCATGGCACGATCCGCCAGAACCCCGTCCAGCACATCCCGAAACCGCTGGAGCATGGACTCCGCCGCCGCTGCACCCAGCAGGGAAGCGTTCACACTCATGAAGCTGATCATATAATAGATCAGCACACCGCAGGCCACCGTCACTGCTGACATCGGGCCGCCCAGGAGCCCGGCCAGAAGCGGAGCCGCATAGGGGATCTTCAGTGCAAAAAGCATCGGGGTCAGCAGTACAAGGAACGTACTCTTGGGCGAGAAGCGGAAATAAAGCAGAAAGAGCAGCAGGAAGAGCAGCAGGGCAGCCGCCGCACACTCCAGTGAAACCCTGTACAGATGCAGGGTTACAAAGCCGGCCGCCACAAACAGTACAAAATTATTCGGCATAAAAGAGCACAGAAGGGCAGGCACCAGAACCACCGCCGGGCTTTTCAGTTCCCCCATATAGCCCAGCTCCCCATTGATCATCAGCAGGGAAACCAGCGCCAGAAGGAACTTCAGCACCGGAACCAGGTACTCCTCATACTTTATGTAAAAATTCTTGATATATTCCCGAACTACCAGCAATGATGTCATGATTCTTCCTCATCTTCCTCGTCTTCACTTCCGTCGATCTCCTGAAGCAGCTGTTCCAGCCTGGCCCTGGCCCTGTACGCCCTGCGGTATGTGATGTGGGAGATGATCCAGGCCGCTGAAAGATAGACCACGCACAGAACCACATAGCCCAGCAGGAAGCCGCTTCCCAGCTCCATCAGGGCATTTCCATCCGCCGCATACAGGCTGTCCGTGAGAGAATCCATCCGGTACAGCAGCCGGATCCCCGCCAGAATGGCGTAAGCCGCTGTAGTGGCAAGCCAGGTCTTAACAAGCTGGAGCCCTACATAATCACTGCGGAAATAACTGCACACTGTCTCGTCCTTCCGCCCCTCTCCGGCCTCATAGGCCGCCATGCGGGTCATCACCGCAACTTTTTTCTCATTGATCATAATGAAAGGCCCTTTCCTATGGCAAGCGTCACAAAATAGATCTTCCTGACCCCGGCCCTCCGGCAGACAAGTGCCGCTTCGTCTATCGTGCTCCCGGTGGTGTAGATGTCGTCAATGATTACAATCGTATTTAATTTTACCTCATTCCCGGCGATTTTGAAAGCTTTTTTCAAATTATTTTGGCGTCTGGCGCCCTCCAGCTCCTTCATGGGACGGGTATTTTTTACCCGGATCAGCCAGCCCTCCAGCACCGGAATGCCAAGCTCCCTGCCCAGGCTGCGGGCCAGAAGGGCGGCCTGATTGTACCCCCTTTTCTTTTCCCGCAGGGGGTGAAGGGGAATGGGCACCAGGGCGTCCGGATGCCAGGAGAGAATCTGCCGTCCCAGCCGCCGGGCCATCCTTTCTCCCAGATAGTCCGCGTATTCCCTGCGGCCTGCATATTTCAGGCGGTAAATCGTCCTGCGGACGCTTCCGTAGGTATAGAGAGCCAGCCCTCTGTTGTACCTGTGGCGCAGGCGGCGGCAGTCATGGCACAGATCCGTCTCCTCCTCCAGCTGCTTTCCGCATTTGAGACATCTGGGCTCCCGGATGAAAACCAGTGTCTTTTCGCATTCCGGACAGATTTTGCAGCCGAAGGGGCGCACCGGACGGTCACACACCGGGCAGCGTCTGGGAAAGCACAGGTCGCAGAGGATTTTCCCCACCCCTGCAGCCCAGGGCGGCAGGAGACGGGTGTGTACAGTATTCTTTGTTTTCTTTTTCATAGGCTCCTTTTCAGGCCATGATTTCCTTAATTCTCACATCCAGGGAGGTGAAGCGCCTGGCTTCGCTCTCATTGGCTATCATATCCCGCACCACCTGGCGGCTTCCCAGGATGGTCACGCAGCTTTTGGCCCGGGTCACTCCGGTATAGAGAAGGTTTCTGTTAAACAGCATCCGTGGGCCGCCCATCAGAGGCATAATCACCGCCGGATACTCGCTGCCCTGGGACTTGTGGATGGTGATGGCATAGGCAAGCTCCAGCTCGGAAAGCTGGTCGCAGGTATAGGTAACACGCCTGCCCTCGTCAAACTCCACCACCACCGACTGGGCATACTCATCGATCTCCTTCAGGATCCCCATATCCCCATTGAAGATCCCAACGCCATGATCCACGGGTATGCCGTATTTACTCACAATCTCCCATTCCAGCTGGTAATTGTTCTTCGTCTGCATCACCTTGTCCCCCTCCCGGAAAAGAGTGAGCGGCGTCTGGTACTCCTTCTTTCCCTCCTCCTTCGGGTTCAGATAGGCCTGCAGGATCTGGTTCAGCGTCTCCACGCCCAGGCTTCCCTTGCGCATGGGTGTGAGCACCTGGATATCCAATGGGCCAGCCTTCACATAGCGGGGCATTTTTTCCCGGATCAGCAGGATCATATGCTTGTAGATCACCTGCACGTTGTCCCGTTCCAGGAAAAAGAAATCCCGGCTCTTATTGTCCAGCGCGATCTCCTCCCCCGCGTTGATCCGATGGGCGTTCACCACAATATCGCTCTCCACCGCCTGGCGGAAGATCTTTTTCAGCTCCACCACCGCAAAACGCCTGCTGGCGATCAGATCACGAAGCACCTGCCCCGGCCCCACGGAGGGAAGCTGGTTCACATCCCCCACCAGGATCAGCCGGGTTCCCGGCGTCAGCGCCTTTAAGAGGGATTGAAACAGGTAGATATCCACCATGGACATTTCATCCACGATCACCACGTCCGCCTCCAGAGGATTCTCCTCATTGCGCTCAAACCGGATCCTGCCGTTTCCCGGCGTATTTTCCTCCTCCGGCCTGCCGGAAAGCTCCAGCAGGCGGTGGATCGTCCTGGCCTCAAAGCCAGTGGTCTCCGTCATACGCTTCGCCGCCCGCCCTGTGGGCGCGGCCAGCAGAATATCCATACCTTCCTTCTCAAAATAACGGATGATGGTATTAATGGTGGTGGTTTTTCCGGTTCCGGGGCCTCCGGTGAGGATCATGACGCCCCGCCTGATGCATTCCAGCACCGCCTGCTTCTGAAGCTCCTCCAGTTCGATTCCCAGCTCCTGTGACAGCTTCTCTATTCTGGCAGCCAGGCCGCCCATGGAGTCTTTGGCTAAACCGCCCGTGCAGACGCCTGCGCTGCCGTCAGGAAAGGCCATGGGAAGCGCCAGCTCCTCCAGCATTCTGGCACATGCCAGCTCCGCGTAGAAGGCAGCAGCACTGTACACACAGACCTCCTCCCCATTCTGACGGATCACCAGCTTCCTGTCCATTGCCAGGTTGGGGATCTGAATATCCACATATTCCTTCTCCAGCCCCAGCAGAGCCGCAGAGCGCTCTGTCAGCATATGGCGGGGCAGATAGGTATGTCCGTCCATGGAAGCGAGCTGGAGCGTATACAGAATACCGCTGCGGATGCGGAAATCCGAATCCGCATGAATCCCGATCCGTGCGGCCAGCTCATCTGCCCGTTTAAAGCCAACCCCGTCGATGTCCTCCGCCAGCCGGTAGGGATCCGTCTCCAGAATCCCGTACAGCTCCGCTCCGTAGGTCTTATAAATTTTCGCCGCAAGGGTATTGGAGATCCCGAACTTCTGAAGGTAGATCATGGCTGAGCGCACTCCCCGTTTTGCCTCCACCTGAGCGCTGATCTCCATGGCCTTCCGCTCGCTGATGCCCTTCACCTCCGAGAGACGCTCCGGCTCCTCTTCCATAATCCGAAAGGTATCCTCACCAAAGCGCTTCACGATCCGGGCCGCCAGGGAAGCCCCCACCCCTTTGATGGCCCCGGAGCCAAGATAGCGCTCCATGCTCCTTACATCCTCCGGAGCCACCTGCTCATAGCTTTCCACCTTGAACTGGTTCCCATACAGAGAATGCTCCACATAGCTTCCGGACAGCTCCAGATTCTCGCCCTCATCCAGCATCTGGAACAAACCAACGCAGGTCACAGGCTCCTCCCCGCTTCCCGACAGTTCAAAAACCGTGTAGCCGTTCTCTGCATTTCTGTAAATAATATGTTCCACGTATCCGTTGATCTTATCCAAAACGATTTTCCTCCGGCACAAAGCCGCCAGTTTTCGCTTCCCCTGTGAAAAAAGGGCGCCCCGCATGTGCGGAACGCCTTTTCAACCTTAACTCTGCAGCCGTTCAGCCGCGCCCCTGGGCAAATCCAAGCGGCTGAACCGCTGCTTAAACCTCATCCTTGTAGCCGCCCAGAAACTCCACATATTTTCCGGTTCCGATGGCCACTGCGGTCATGGGATCCTCCGCAGTCATGGTGTTGATGCCTGTTCTGTCGCAGATCAGCTCCTCCAGCCCGTGAAGAAGGCTTCCGCCTCCGGTAAGCACAATACCCCTGTCCGCAATATCAGCTGCCAGCTCCGGGGGCGTGCGCTCCAGAACGCTGTGAATCGCCTCCACGATCTGCAGGGTGGGCTCTCTCAGCGCTTCCTCCGTCTCCTCAGAGGATACCTGCACCGTCTTGGGCAGACCCGTCACCAGGTTACGCCCTCTCACATCCATAAACTCCGGCTCCGGTCTCTTATAAGCGGAACCGATCTTGATCTTAATATCCTCAGCCGTCCTCTCGCCGATCAGCAGGTTATGTTTCTTACGCATATAGCGCACCAGCGCCTCGTCAAAATCATCCCCGGCAATCTTGATGGAAGCGCTCACCACAGTTCCCCCCAGGGAAATCACTGCAATATCAGAGGTTCCGCCCCCAATGTCCACGATCATGTTTCCGCAGGGCCTGGAAATATCAATACCGGCACCTATGGCCGCCGCAATAGGCTCCTCGATGATGGAAACCTCCCTTGCGCCCGCCTGGTAGGTGGCATCCTCAACCGCCTTCTTCTCCACCTCGGTCACACCGCTGGGAACGCACACTGCAATCCTGGGCTTGCGGAAGGTTTTCCTTCCCAGAGCCTTCTGGATAAAATGCTTCAGCATCTTCTCGGTTACGGTATAATCGGAAATCACACCCTGACGGAGCGGTCTTACCGCCACAATGTTGCCCGGTGTACGTCCAAGCATCAGCCTTGCGTCTTCACCGATCGCCTTAATCTTGTTCGTATCCCTGTCAAAAGCCACAACGCTGGGCTCCTTGAGCACCACGCCCTTCCCTCTGATATATACCAGTATGCTGGCCGTGCCCAGATCAATTCCAATGTCCGTGTACTGCATAATTTCCTCCATTCCAAATGAAGACAGCGCAGAAAAAAATCCGTTACCCTGTTATCCCTGCGCATTGCCGTCTCTGTTATATTATGAACCATTCCTGGCGAATCAAGCAAAAATTTTTATCTTTTCGCATTTCCTTCATATTGTTACTGTTCGCCGACAAACCCGCAAACAGCAGCTTCGTATTACCGATATAATCAACTTGATATAACATCTCTTCCTTTTAAGCAGACTATACCGACTGTTATTATAACCTAAAAGAAAAGGGTTGGAAAGAGGTTTCATAAAATTTTAAGGTTTAACAGTAACAGTTCCGGTTCCAATACGTTGCACTGCCTTCGTCCCCTCCAGGCACGGCCCGTGCATCGAACCTGCCGCGGGCCGTACCTGGAGGGGACGAAGGCCCACAACGTTTCAGTGCCGGGCTTTCTCCAGCATCTTCCTGATATAGTGCCCTGTGTAGGAGCCCTCGCACTCCGCCACCTGCTCCGGGGTGCCCTGGGCGACCACAGTTCCCCCGCCATCGCCGCCCTCCGGGCCCATGTCGATGATGTAGTCAGCGGTCTTGATTACATCCAGGTTGTGTTCGATCACTACTACGGTGTTGCCCCCGTCTGCCAGGCGGTGCAGGATCTCCACCAGCTTGTGCACATCCGCAAAATGGAGGCCGGTGGTGGGTTCATCCAGGATGTAGATTGTTTTTCCGGTGCTCCTTTTGCTCAGCTCGGCGGCCAGCTTGATCCTCTGGGCTTCACCGCCGGAAAGGGTGGTGGAAGGCTGCCCCAGCTTCACATAAGAAAGGCCCACGTCGTACAGCGTCTCGATCTTGCGCTTGATGCCTGGCACATTCTCAAAGAAGGGCACCGCTTCCTCTACCGTCATGTCAAGAACGTCGAAGATGCTTTTTCCCTTATATTTCACATCCAGGGTCTCCCGGTTGTAGCGTTTGCCGCCGCATACCTCGCAGGGCACGTACACATCGGGCAGGAAGTGCATCTCAATCTTGATAATGCCGTCTCCGCCGCAGGCTTCACAGCGGCCGCCCTTCACATTAAAGCTGAAGCGTCCCTTCTTGTAGCCCTTGGCCTTGGCGTCCTGAGTGGAGGCGAACAGGTCGCGGATCATGTCGAATACCCCTGTATAGGTGGCAGGGTTGGAGCGGGGCGTCCGGCCGATAGGAGACTGATCGATGTCGATCACCTTGTCCAGAAGCTCCATTCCCTCGATCCCTTTGTTTTTTCCCGGAATGGTTCTGGCCCGATTCAGATCCCTGGCCAGGGTCTTGTACAGGATCTCGTTTACCAGGGAGCTTTTTCCGGATCCGGATACGCCTGTCACGCAGGTCAGCACGCCTGTGGGGAACTTCACATCCACATTCTTCAGATTGTTCTCGGCGGCTCCCTTCACCTTGATCCATCCGACGGGCTTACGCCTCTTATCAGGAACGGGAATAGCCAGCTCTCCGCTCAGATAGCGACCGGTAATGGAGGCCGGATTCTTCATCAGCTCCTCCGCCGTGCCGCAGGCCACCACCTCTCCGCCGTGAGAGCCCGCCCCGGGGCCGATGTCCACCACATAATCGGCGGCCAGCATGGTATCCTCGTCATGCTCCACCACCAGCAGGGTATTTCCCAGATCCCGCAGGTTCTTCAGGGTATTGAGCAGCTTGTCGTTGTCCCTCTGGTGCAGGCCGATGCTGGGCTCGTCCAGAATATAGCACACCCCAACCAGGCCGGAGCCGATCTGGGTAGCCAAACGGATTCTCTGGGCCTCGCCGCCGGAAAGGGTTCCTGTGCTTCTGGCAAGGGAAAGGTAATCCAGCCCCACATCCACCAGAAAGCCCACCCTGGCCCTGATCTCCTTCAGGATCTGTTTTCCGATCAGCTCCTGCTGAGGGGTAAGCTCCATCCGATCCAGGAAAGCTTTCAGGTTCCTGATGGACATGGAGGTGATCTCGTAAATGTTTTTCTCACACACCGTCACCGCAAGGGATTCCTTTTTCAGGCGCATTCCCCTGCAGACGGGGCAGGGCGTAATGCTCATGAAGCTCTCGTATTCCTGCTTGGAGGCTTCGGAAGCAGTCTCCCGGTAGCGTCTCTCCACACTTTTGACCAGTCCCTCAAAGGCCACCGGATAGACGCCCCGCCCTCTCTGGCCCTGGTAATGCACCTCCACCTCATGGCCGTTCGTGCCGTTGATCAGGATATTCTTCACCTTATCGCTGTAATCCTGAAAGGGTGTGTCCAGGCTGAAATCATACTCCCTGGCCAACGCTCTCAGGATCGCGTTGGTAAAGCTTCCCGGATCATTGCAGGACTGCCAGCCCATCACCGCGATGGCTCCCTCGTTAATGCTCCTTGTCTGGTCAGGAATCATCAGATTTACGTCAAATTCCATCCTGTAGCCCAGTCCGTAGCACTCCGGGCACGCGCCGAAGGGATTGTTGAAGGAAAAGCTTCTGGGCTCGATCTCATCCACGCTGATACCGCAGTCCGGACAGGAAAAGCTCTGGCTGAAGGTCATACTCTCCCCGCCGATCACGTCCACAAACAGAAGTCCCTCGGTCAGCGCCATCACGTTTTCAATGGAATCCGCCAGCCTGCGCTCGATTCCGGGCTTCACCACCAGACGGTCCACCACAATCTCTATATTGTGCTTGATGTTCTTGTCCAGCTTGATTTCTTCCGTCAGCTCGTACAGGCTTCCATCCACCCGCACGCGCACGTAGCCGCTGCGCCTGGCCCGGTCCAGCACCTTTTCATGCTGGCCCTTACGCCCGCGCACTACCGGGGCCAGAAGCTGGATCCTGCTGCCCTCCGGCAGGGATAGGATCTGATCCACCATCTGATCCACCGTCTGCTTTCTGATCTCCTTGCCGCACTTGGGACAGTGGGGCGTGCCGATGCGGGCATACAGAAGGCGGAAATAATCGTAAATCTCCGTCACCGTCCCCACAGTGGAGCGTGGATTGCGGTTGGTGGATTTCTGATCGATGGAGATTGCCGGGGACAGCCCCTCGATCTTCTCCACGTTGGGCTTCTCCATCTGTCCCAGAAACTGTCTGGCATAGGAGGACAGGGATTCCATATAACGCCTCTGCCCCTCCGCATAGATGGTGTCAAAGGCAAGGGAAGACTTGCCGGAGCCGGAAAGCCCGGTAAGCACCACCAGCTCATTTCTTGGAATATCCACATCCAGATTTTTCAGATTATGTTCATTGGCGCCCCGCACCTTAATGTACTCTCTGGGGCGCATTTTTGCGTTGGTCTGTTCCATATATTCCTCTCTTCCGCCGCGGCGGCGGCTTCTTTGGGTTACTGTTCACAGCAGCCTCAAACGCCTGCTGTCTGAGGCGCAGGAGCATGATAATCGTTCATCCACAGTGGTCATTCTTTTATTTTCTCCAGCGTAAGCTTCAGCTCCACCATCCTGTCACGCAGCTCGGCGGCTGCCTCGAAGTTCAGCTCGGCGGCTGCCTTCTTCATCTTCTTCTGCACCTCTGCGATCAGTTTGGTCAGCTCCTGCTCGTCCATAGACTCCGGATCCTTCTCAAAGGCAGCCTCTTCCTTCGCGATTTCTTTGGAAATGCTGATCAGGTCGCGGACGCTCTTTTTGATGGACTGGGGCGTGATGCCATGCTCCTCGTTGTACTTCTTCTGAATTTCCCGCCTGCGGTTGGTCTCGTCGATGGCGCGGCGCATGGAATCCGTGATGGTGTCGGCATACATGATCACATGGCCGTCCACATTTCTGGCGGCCCTGCCGATGGTCTGGATCAGGGACGTCTCAGAGCGCAGGAAGCCCTCCTTATCAGCGTCGATAATGGCAACCAGGGAAATCTCGGGAATATCCAGCCCCTCCCTGAGCAGATTGATTCCCACCAGCACATCGAACACATCCAGACGCATATCCCGGATGATCTCAGCCCGCTCCAGCGTATCAATGTCAGAATGGAGGTATTTGACACGGATCCCCACCTCCCGCATGTAATCGGTGAGATCCTCCGCCATCCTCTTGGTGAGTGTGGTCACCAGCACCTTCCTGTGCTGCTCCGTCTCCTTCCTCACTTCTCCCACCAGATCATCGATCTGCCCCTCCACAGGACGGACGAAAATCTCAGGATCCAGAAGCCCGGTGGGACGGATGATCTGTTCCGCCCGATTCAGCTCATGGCTTGCCTCATATTCCGAAGGAGTGGCCGACACGAAAAGCATCTGATCGATGTGGGACTCAAATTCCTCAAAATTCAACGGCCGGTTGTCCAGAGCCGACGGCAGGCGGAAGCCATATTCCACCAGGGTGTTTTTACGCGACCGGTCGCCTGCAAACATTCCTCTGATCTGGGGGATCGTCATGTGGGACTCGTCTATGATAATCAGGAAATCATCCTGAAAAAAGTCCAAAAGCGTCATAGGCGGTTCCCCCGGGGCCGAACCGTTCAGATGCCTGGAGTAGTTCTCGATGCCGGAGCAGAAGCCCGTCTCCCGAAGCATCTCAATATCAAAATTGGTGCGCTCCGAGATCCTCTGGGCCTCCAGCAGCTTGTCCTCCCCCTTGAAATACCGGATCCGTTCTTCCAGCTCCGCCTCAATATTTTCACAGGCAGCGTTGATCTTCTCCTGGGAGACCACGTAATGGGAGGCCGGGAAAATGGCGATATGCTCCAGCGTCCCCACCAGCTGGCCGTTCAGCGGATCCACCTCTCCTATTCTGTCTATTTCATCTCCGAAAAATTCCACCCGGATCAGATAATCGCTGCCCTGGGCCGGGTTGATCTCCAAAACGTCTCCCCGGACGCGGAAGCACCCGCGTCCCAGATCCATATCGTTCCTGTCATACTGGATCCCGATCAGCTCCCGGATCACCTCGTCCCTGTCCTTGGTCATGCCCGGGCGTAAGGATACGATCATATCCTTGTACTCATCCGGGCTTCCCAGGCCGTAAATACAGGAAACGCTGGCCACCACGATCACATCCTTCCGCTCTGCCAGGGAAGCCGTGGCAGACAGGCGGAGCTTGTCGATCTCGTCGTTGATGGAGGAATCCTTGGCAATGTAGGTATCCGAAGACGGGACGTAGGCTTCGGGCTGGTAGTAATCGTAATAGCTCACAAAATACTCCACCGCGTTCTCCGGGAAGAATTCCTTGAACTCGCCGTAGAGCTGGCCAGCCAGCGTCTTGTTATGGGCGATGATCAGGGTGGGCTTGTTCAGCGCCTGAATCACATTCGCCATGGTAAAGGTCTTGCCGGAGCCGGTGACGCCCAGAAGGGTCTGGAACTGGCAGCCCTGCTTGAAACCCTCCACAAGCTCGGCGATGGCCTGGGGCTGATCGCCGGTGGGCTGGAATTCACTGTGTAATTTGAAATGATCCATAAAAACCTCCTCATATATCGAAAAATCTCTCATGCTCATCACAACTATAAAAAATAAGAAAAGTAATAGAATTATTAGTTACATTTACACTAGACTTTCCATCTTTTAATAAAATATCATACCCCAAAAATTCTACCGTACTTCCATCTCCTTCAACTGTCGGTCTAGATTCATCTTTTTTTCTTTCCCTGCCACATTTCACTGATTAACCACTTTTTCATACTCTTCGCGATATAACCATTCAGCCTCTTTAACACTCCACTCCCGTTCCGGAATTACTTCGCCTGTCTCCCTGTTGACAGCATAACTCATGCTATACTGATTGCAAATAAACATAGGTCCATAGCTGTAAGTATAACAAGCCGTGTAATGTGCAAAAACATAATGCAGCTTATCATCTGTCAAACCTTTACAACGGAATTGCTTTATGCAAGGCAGTTCTTCGGGAAGCTGATATACGTATACCGACTGTTTCTGCTGAATTGTTCTTGCAACCATCAAATCATAGTCGTAACCATCTGCCGGATACAAATAATAAAAAAGTGTTTGCGCCGCCTCTTCCTCCGGCATTTTCCCATCTGAAATATTCTCGTTAAAATATTTTTGGATGATTTCTCTTTCATATTCTTTATTATAAATGACTTCATAACTTTCACCTTTTTTTAGCCATTGACGCTCCAAAAGGATTTCACCTGTTTCTCTGTTGACAGCATAATCCGTATGATATTCATAGTAATATCCACACGAAAGAGCATCCGTTTCATACTGTGTATAATGTGAAAAAATATAATATCGTTCATCATCTGTTAATTGTTTGCATTGCAGCATTTCATGCTGATTATTCTTTTGCTCCGGCGTCTGATATAAGTATACCACTTGTCCCTGTACTACAGCAGAGGTCACTATGGAATCATAATCATCGTCACAACCGAAATTTATGTAATGAAAAAGAATCTTTACTGCCTCACCTTCTGTCATTCTGGAAAAATATACATCTTTGACAAAGAACCTTATAAAAATTACTAATCCTATTACTATTGCAACGAAAACTAAACTCCTTTTATAAAATACTCTTTTCATATTTCCCCAGTCATGCATCTCTATACTTCTCTATTAACCGCTTTTCCTCTACTTATATCAAACACATTCACTGACTGACCGCTCTTTTATACTCATCACTATACAACACCATAGGCTCTGTATCATCACTCCATTGCCATTCCTGCAGCACTTCGCCTGTCTCCCTATTAACAGCAAAACTTGTAGAATAGGAGGAATGAGTAAAAAAAGGTTCAGCAGTAGATGTGTAATACTCCGTATAAAATGAAAAAACATAATATTGCTTATTTTCTGTCAGACCTTCGCATGACAAAATTCTTACATAAGGGTACTCCGCATCTCCCGGAAGCTGATATACATACATCGACTGTTCTCCCTGAACTGTTCTTGCAACCAACGTATCATAATCGTAATAATCACTGTCTGAATACATATAATAAAAAAGTGTCTTTGTCGCCTCTTCTTCTGTCATTTTCCCATCTGAAATTTTTTCATTAAAATACAACTGAGTAATAACATTTTCATATTCTTTACTATACATCAATTCATACCCTTCATCCGTCTCTACCCATTGGCGCTCCTGTAAAACTTCACCTGTCTCCTTATTAACAGCATAATCTGTGTGATAATTATAGTCGTATCTATATGAATGAGCATTTACTCTATACATCGTATCATGTGCAAAAATATAATATCGTTCATCTCCTGTTAAACCTTTGCTATAGAGCATTTCATTTTCAGCAGGTTCCTGTTCCGGCGTCTGGTATGTATATACCAAGCCCTCACTTGTCATACCAACTGTCACCATGGAATTGTAATCATAATCTGAATATATGTAATAAAAAACAGCCTTTGCCGCCTCTTCCTCTGTCATCTTGGAGTTTGATTCATCCCTCTTCTCCACTGTTACCGCTTGCTCTATCATCTTCGCCCTTTGCATGTCTTTGCTAGCAAACCACATAAAAATTACTAATCCTATTACAATGGAAGCCGAACTTATTTTATAAACTGCCTCTTTCATATTTTGGGTATAACTCCTATGAATCTATTATCCTTCTTTTCTTCTGTTATTATCACAGGAATCTGACGATCCCTGTCCGCGGTACTCCATCCTCCGCCCGTTGAACACGCAGCACACTCTCCCTGCCAACACTCATTATATCAGAATATAAAGAAAAAGTACAGAACAAAATCGAATGTTTGTTCTGTACTTTCATTCTTTTATTCCTGCCCTTCATCCAGCTTCCCGTTCATCACTTCCACAGCCTTTTCCAGCTGATTATCCACCTCTTCCTCATAATAGGCTTCCGCGTCAAAGGGTACTTCCACGTCCGGCTCGATCCCTACCTTGTGAATATTGTTCCCCTTGGGTGTATAATAGCTGCTCACCGTCAGCTTTACGGCGGAGCCGTCCGTGAGGGATATGATCCGCTGCACAATCCCCTTGCCGAAGGTGGTGGTTCCCACCAGTGTGCCGGTTCCGTAATCCTTTATTGCTCCGGCCAGGATCTCAGAGGCGCTGGCGCTTCCGCTGTCCACCAGAACCACGAGCGGTTCCTTCATCTCCTTTTGGCCGTCGCAGGTATACTCCGTCCTGTTTCCTGCCTTATCCTCCGTGTAGACGATCAGCCCCTCCGGCAGGAGCTGGCGGGCAATCTCACACACGGTAGTCAGGTTTCCTCCCGGATTTCCTCTCAGATCCAGAATCAGCCCCTGCATACCGGAGCCTCTCAGCACGGCCATGGCCTCCACAAACTGATCCAGCGTCACCGTGTCAAACTCCGAAATGCGGATATAACCGATCCGGTCGTCCATCATCTTATGCTCCACCGTTGGGCTCTCCACCTTCCTGCGCACCACGTCCACCTCCAGGTAGCCGCTCTCTCCTTCCCGGATAATGGTAAGATGCACCGTAGTACCCTCCTCGCCCTTTACCTGGCTGGTCACCTGGGTCAGCTCCTGCCCCTGTACCTCATTGCCGTCCACCTTGTACAGCAGGTCGCCTGCCCGCAGGCCGCTCTCCTGGGCAGGGGTTCCCTCGATGATTCCGGTAAGCCTGGGAAGGGAGGTCTCAGGGTCAATTCCAATATAGGCCCCGATCCCGTAATAAATACCCTCTGTTTTCTCCTGGATTGCCTCCAGCTCCTCCGGGGAGTAGTAGACAGAATAAGGATCGCCCAGGGCCTCCACCAGCCCGCCGTAGACCCCCTTTTCCAGGGTGGCCTCATCCACATCCTCCAGGTAATATTCGTGTATGGTATCCTCCAGCACCTTCAGCTTGTTCATGACGGCTGCATTGGCCACGCTGTCCTGTGCGCCGTTCTCACTGCCGCCCTCTTCCTGGGATGCCGCCTGTCTGGCTGTGGACATCTGTATCAGCTCCCAGGCCGCACTGCCCAGATAAACGCCTCCCAGTACCAGCGCCACAGCCAGCACCCCTGTCAATACTCCTCCCCAGAAGCTTTTCCTGTTCTTCATCACCAGTTACCAACCTTTCTGTCCCGAGCGGAAGCGTTTTGTATGCGTTACGGCCCACTGGCAGGCCAGTAAACCGTAACGAACCATTCCTTTACAATATACAACCCGTTATTTTAAATAATTCCAGGGATTCACATAATTTCCGTTCAGTCTCACGCTGAAATGCAGATGAGGGCCCGTGGAACGTCCCGTACTTCCCACCGCAGCGATCTGCTCTCCCTTGGATACCGTCTGACCGGAGGATACATACAGCTTGGAAGCGTGCATATAGATGGTATACAGTCCATCCCCATGGTTAATCATGACATAATTACCCATGGAGCTGTTGTAGGAAGCATCCACCACCGTGCCGCTGTAGGCCGCCATGATGGGCGTTCCCGACGCGGCCGCAAAATCCACACCGTTGTGAAACTTCTGCACACCCAGGGTAGGGTGCATCCGATTGCCGTAGTCACTGGATACCCTCTTATAGGAGGCAAGGGGCATCTGGAACATGCCGCCGTCATAGGTTACTTTGGGCTTATTCAGCTCCTCCAGCTGCTTTCTTTCAGCCTCTGCAGCTTTCTCCAGTGCGGCTATTGTGCTGTTCTGCAGGGCAATATCCGCCTCATATTCCCTGATAGCGGCTTCCTTATTGTTAATATCGCCCTGGAAGGCATTGATCTGCTGTTCCTTTTCTGAGATCAGCGTCTCAAGCGCCGCTTCCTCCTTCTCCACCTTGTCACGGGCTTCCTCCAGGACCTCACGTTCCTCCTCCAGAGCCTTCTTGCAGGCCTCCACCAGCTCCCGGTTCATCTGATACTCATTGAACTGCTCCTGATCGTAGGTGGTCATCTGCTCGACATAATCTGCCCGATTCAGAAGCTCTCCCAGGCTGGAGGATGTAAGAAGAAGCTCCAGATAGTTTCTGGAGCCCTGCTCATAGGAATACTGAATACGCACCTTCATGGCGTCATACTGCTCTTCCTCCCGCTTCAGCGCCTCCGCAAGCTCCGCCTCCGTCTGCTCTATCTCCTCCTCTTTTTCAGCAATCATGCCCTTCAGCTCCGTGATCCTGTCCTGGATTTCATTCAGGTTTCCATCCAGCTGAACCACATAGGCCTCCAGGTCATTCTTACTGTCCTCCAGCTCATCCACCATCTTCTGAATGTTGGAGATGTTGGACTGCATCTGCTTCTTCTCCTCCTGAGCCTGGCTGATGGCGTTCTCCTTCTCCTTAATGCTCTGCTCCAGCTCTCCGGCTGTCGCCGCGGTACCGGAAAGCTCCAAAGCCCCCCACATGAAAAGGATTCCGGCACACAGGGCCGCTTTCTTCTGCCTCCCGGACAGCAGTTTTTCTTTCCTGTTTCCTCTCATCTTATCTCCTGTTTTGAAACGATCACACCATCAGACGCGCAGATGCTTGCGCACGGTGGTAAAGCTTCCCAGAAAACCGATTCCCACTCCAATCAGAATCACTACCGGCATCAGCGTCCTGTACACCTGGTTCACCGGAAGGAATTCCAGAAAGCCGGACAAAACGGAAAATCTGGTTCCGATATACTGCAGCGTATTGTTATATAAAAAGTAAATGGTCACCAGCGGAATCACGGATCCCAGCGCACCGATCAGGATACCCTCGATCACAAAAGGGGCGCGCACAAAAAAGTCGGTGGCTCCAATGTATTTCATGATCCCGATTTCTTCTTTTCTCACCGATATGCCGATCATAACCGTATTGCTGATCAGGAATACAGACACCAGCAACAGGATCACAATGATCGCGCCCGACGCATAAGCCACCAGTGCATTTACGCCGGTCAGCGTGGTAGCCGCCAGCGCGGACTTGTTCACCGACCGGATCTCCGGAATGGCTTCCAGATACTCCACCAGCTCCTCCTGTCTGGCAATGTCGGACATATAGATTTCATAGCTGGCGCAGTTTTCCAACGGGTTGTCGCCCTCCGGAAAGCCGTCCCTGTACTCCTCGGGAATAAACTCCTCCTTATACGTTTCCCACGCCTGCTGTGCAGAGGTAAACTCCACCTTGGATACTTCTTCCCTTTCCTCTATCCTGGCCCCAATCGCAGCCATCTGCTCCTCGGTAGTCCCCTCCTGGAAAAAGATGGTGACGCTCACCCCCTCCTCCGCCGAATGTACAATATTCTGAAAATTCAGAATCACTGCATAGAAAAGTCCCAGAATAAACAGACAGGCGCTGATGGTTGCCAGCGAAGCCAGTGAAAACCATTTGTTTCGGAAAATGTTGATAATGCCCTGCTTCAGGGTATAAAAAAATGTACTAATTCTCATCTATGTATTCACCCTTTTCTTCGTCACTGACAATGACGCCCTTCTTCATTGTAATGACCCTCTTACGCATCTCATTAACGATCTCACGGTTGTGGGTCACCACCAGAATGGTTGTTCCTCCCTCGTTGATCTTTTCCAGAAGCTTCATGATCTCCCAGGAGTTCTTGGGATCCAGATTTCCGGTGGGCTCGTCTGCAAGCAGAATCGGCGGCTTATTGATCAGAGCCCTGGCCAGCGCCACCCTCTGCTGCTCCCCGCCGGAAAGCTGCTTGGGCTTCGCCTTATATTTTCCGGCCAGTCCTACGGTAGCCAGAATAGCGGGAACATTCTTACGGATCTCCCTGGTGGGAACCTGGATGATGCGCTGGGCAAAAGCCACATTTTCATACACATTCCGATCCTTGAGCAGACGGAAATCCTGGAATACGATTCCGATATTTCTCCGATACCTGGGGATCTGGCTGTGCTTCAGCTCCACCACATTCTGCCCGTTCACCAGAATGGTTCCCGATGTGGGGGTAAGCTCGCGCAGAAGAAGCTTGATCAGTGTGGATTTTCCGGAACCGCTGTCTCCCACAATAAATACAAACTCCCCTTTTCTGACACGCAGGTTCACCCCATTCAGTGCGGGAGCTCCCGTTGCATAGCTTTTGCTCACCTTATCCAGCACGATAAGGGAACCGTCATCCTTAATTCTCCGTTTTGTCCTCTTTGAACCCAAAAGTCCCAAAGCTGCACCTCTCCATTCTGTCTGCCTGCCGCCGCTTCCCCGTCCCTCTCACAGATGGGCCCCGGTGCACCTTCTGCATCGGGGCCGGGCCGTGTGGAAGCAGCAGCTTAATAATCGAAGGTTTCCATATACTTCATGTATTTCACCACCATCAGGGCAATCTTGAAGGTAATTGCATCCTCAAAAATCCGAAGGTCGAGCCCGGTACTTTTCTGCAGCTTGTCCAGCCGGTACACCAGGGTGTTCCTGTGAATGAAAAGCTGTCTGCTCGTCTCAGACACATTCAGATTGTTCTCAAAAAACTTGTTGATGGTGACAAGCGTTTCTTCATCAAAATCATCCGGGCTCTTACCCCCGAAGATTTCCTTGATGAACATTCTGCAAAGCGGGATGGGAAGCTGATAAATCAGCCTTCCTATACCCAATTCATTGTATGCGATAATGTTCCTTTCGTCAAAGAAAATTTTTCCCACATCCAGAGCCATTTTGGCTTCCTTATAGGAACGGCTGACCTCCTTGATCTCCCTGACGATGGTTCCGTAGGCGATCCGCGTATCCTCCACGCCCTCTCTCTTCAGGAAATCGCTGATGGCGGCCGCGGTCTTTTCAATCTCCTTCGCGGCATCCGCCTCCACCAGCTCCTTCACCACGATCACATTGTTTTCATCCACCGCCGTGATAAAATCCCGGCTGTTGTTCCCGAAGCCTGAACGCATCAGCTCCAGTACATTGTTCTCCTTCGCACTGCCCGACTCGATCAGCAGCGTAACCCGGGCCGTATCCACAGGGATATGCAGCTTCTTGGCCCGGCTGTAAATATCCACCAGCAGAAGGTTGTCCAGAAGCAGGTTCTTGATAAAATTATCCTTATCGAACCGCTCCTTGTAGGCCACCAGAAGGCTCTGGATCTGGAAGGCCGCCATCTTGCCGATCATGTATACATCCTCTCCGGCCCCGCCTGCCACCAGGATATACTCCAGCTGTGTCTCGTCAAATATTTTAAAAAACTGGTATCCCTGAACCTCCTGGCTGTCCGCCGGAGACTCTGCAAAATCCTGGGCCGCCCCCACGCAGCGCTCCATTTCCTCCGATGTAGCGGCAATCGCCTTACCGTCCACATCCACCACGCACAGCTCCACTCTGGCTATGCTGCGCAAACCGTCAATCGTACTCTGCAAAATCTGATTCGATATCATTTTGCCCCTCTCCTTCTCCTATGCAATTTACACAAAATTTCCAATTCTCTCCGAAATTGCCTGAAACTATACCCAGTTATCATTTTAAAGGAAAAGTACAAATAAATCTATAGAAATCTCAAAAAATTTATGCAGTTAGTGGAAGGATCCGGTTTTTCCAACAGGGTGTGAGCCTCCGGCGTTTCCGGGGATGGCTGGGGCAGGTTCTCTGCGGGGCACGCTCCCGCTCGTCAAAAACGCAGCGGTACTAGGGCCGCATAAGACGCAGCCCAAGTGCCGGCGTTTTTGAGACGGCCTCCGCAGAAAATCCTGTCCCAGCCATCCCCGGAGACACCGGAGGCGCCATATGTATGGGAAAACCGGAACGATTACACAAGAAGGGAGTTGGAGTATTAGATTTTACAGTAACGATGGGGAAAGGTTGTCGATGTGGCATTTGCGCAGCTAATTCTTTGGCGATGTGTTGTTTTGAACGGGAAACTGAATTTCCATCTTCTTTCCCTGCCTGTAATCTTATTTTTTCCGCAGACAGAGCGGCACATAACGCAGCCTCCATTGCCTTCGTGCCCGGCCTGCCGCAAAAGCCGCCTATGAATCATCCCTTCTTATTATACACACTCACCCGCCGCACAAACAGCCGCGCCTTCAGCTTCCGACGCAGACGTGCAAAAAAGGAGGGATTCTGAACCCAGGCCACCGTTCCATAAGGCAGGGAAATCCACAGCTCGGCGTTAATGCAGGAGCCGAAATCACTCATCAGCGCCAGATCCGCCTGTTCCGGCATCCGGGAAATGATCACGTCAGGAACCAGGTCGTTGAGCTCGTTTGCCAGGCGCTCCGGCTGGTCGTCAAAGTCCTCGTAAGCCCCGCTTCCTTTCAGAAAAAGGTTATCCTGATATTCCCCGATCACCTCCTGAAGAACCTCCAGATTCTGCCCGGTGTCCGAAAGCAGATACACGCTGCTTCTGTTCCTGGAAAACTTGCGCAGAAGCTCGCGCAGGAAAACCTTCTCATCAATCTCCCTGATCCGGTTCCGCCCTGCGATCCCGGCGGCCTCCAGCACATCGGGCTCCGTACAGACCGTCATATCCAGCTTCTCGATCCGCTCCTTCAGCGCCTCATCCCTGGAGGCTGCCGCCAGCATGGAACTGGAAATATAGGCCACCGTGTTCATCCTGCCGCTGTGCAGGAAATGGTCCGTATTGCGCAGCGCCTCCCGCGCCCCGTAGTCATGTAATGTAATTCCAAGTATTGAATATTTCTGCATACACTCTCCCACGTGTCCCGTGTATGAACCCCCGCATCCCCTTTTTTATCCCTGCAAAAAGGCCAGAAACAGCATGTAAACCAGGCTCAGCACAATACCTGCAATCAGCGGCGCGCTGACCAGACGCATCCTTTTTCCTGCCTTCCTGTTCTCAAGCCTCTCCCGCCACAGCCAGGTCAGATACTCTCCCCGCCCCTGATTCCTGCACAGCCATACCAGAACACAGCCGGCCAGGGCCGTGCACACCAGAGCAATCACCAGATACAGGCAGATAGAAGGAATCATCAGCTCCGGCGTCATCGGCTGGGCCGCCTGCTGCTCCAGCACCCCCGGCAGAAACCGGTCGTACACATACATCAAAACCACCGATTGAGCGTTGAATATCATGTGCATCAGAACCGGAGCCCACAGGCTGCCCACAGCCTCCATCAGAAGCGCCATGGCAATCCCCAGCACGAAAGCATAGGGAGCCTGGTTGAAATTCATATGCACCAGGCCAAACAGCAGGGAAGAAAGCAGAACCGCCCCCAATACGTTTCCGCTTTTCAGAAAGCCCCGGTAAATAACGCCTCTGAAGCAGATTTCCTCGCACGCCGGCCCAAATATAGCCATCATAAAAAGCATCACCGGAAAAGGATACTCCAGAATCTGTCCGCTCATGGAGGTCACCGCGTTATCCACAAACAGCATACTCAGCGCATTCAGCAGGGTGGTAAGCGGCCCCATCAGAAAGGTGAATACCACCACCATCAGCACGCTCGTCACCTTCATCCGCCGGAAAGACAGCACCAGCGCCGGCTTCTCTCTCGATGCGGCAAGCGCAAGGAGAGCGGGAACCACGAGCAGCGCCTCGCTTACAAACAGATTGGTCAGAATCCCCATCTGAAAGCCGGGAAGGAAAAACAGAATCCCCACCACCGCAAAATGCAGCAGCACCATTCCCAGATAAGCCCAGTTTGATTTTTTATAATTCATGTATTCTTACTCCTGCCGCTCCTCAGATCCTGTGAATGCCATGCTCCGTAATCCGGATTCTCCCGTTTTTCAAAAGATGACCCACAGCCCTTTTGAACTCGTTCTTGCTCATCTGCAGCTCCCTTCGTATCACCTCCGGGCTGGCCTTGTCATTGAAAGGAAGCGCCCCGTCAAAGCTGTCGATCAGCCGCATCACCTTTGCAGCGTCCGACTCTATCATCAGATAGGCCTTATCCCTCACGCTCAGGGACAGCTTGCCGTCCTCCCGCACCTCTGTCACCCGCGCCTCCACCCGGCTGCCCACCTTCAGCTCGCCATACATCTCCCTGGGTGGGATCAGCGCCGAATATTGATCGTCCACGGCCACAAAAGCGCCAAACTGACGGCTGATCTCATACAGCGTACCGCTCACCTTATCCTCCTTCTGATAAGGGCTGTCCGTTCTCAGGTAATGGTATATTTTCATCGTGGCGCACAGCCTTCCGCTCTTATCCACATACAAAGCCGCCGGAAAGCAGTCCCCCTCCCGCACCGGCCTGGTCTGTTCTTTAAAAGGAAGAAACAGATCCTTCTCCAGCCCCCAGTCCAGAAACGCTCCAAACCTCCCTGTCTGGGCCACGGTAAGCCTGGCTACCTGTCCCAGCTCAAGCTTCGGCTGCGCCGTTGTGGCAATGAGGCGGTCCTTGGAGTCCCGGTAGATAAACACCTCCACCCAGCTTCCCTGTTCCGTTCCTGCCTGCACCTGCCTGGCCGGAAGCAGCACCTTCTCCTCCGGGTTCTCCTCCGGCGCCAGATATACGCCGAAATCCACTTTTTTTACCACCTTCAGCCGTTGTCTTTTTCCAATCTCTATCTGCATTCTCATTCCCATTCCGGAGCGTAAGCGGCGTAAACGGCGGGAAACCTCAGACACGATTTCCCTTCCGCCGCCATACTCCTGTTTTTCATTCACTGTCTGCTGCCGCTTATTCTGCGCCTTTTTACAGACTCTGCACCTGTCCTGGCCGCTCCCTCTTATCTTTGGCGAAATTCCACCACCGCATAGGGGGCTCCCGCCTCGTCGCACAGCGCCGCCTGAACGCCCCTCTCCTGCTCATACACCACAGGACAAATCTGCGCGCCCAAAAGCGCCTGTTTCCTGTATTCCGCCCGCATCTGCCCAACCGCAAAGCCCTCGGGCAGATAATCCTGGGCCATATGGATATACTGGCCGTTATTCACATGATGGTTGCTGTCCAGATGCTGTCTCCCCACCTGAAAAGCCTCCTTTTCTGTGCCTTTTCCTTCTAAAAGCACCTTACGCGGCTCATACTCCATATCCAGCTTCGGCTCCAGCACATAAGCATCCAGCATCTCCTGCGTAGGTCTTACCGGCCGCCCGGCCTCCCTGTCCATCAAAGACCACAGGGAATTAGCCCGCACGATCCTTTTCCCGCTCTCATCCTCCATAAAAAAATTGCGCAGTCCCATAAAGCTTCTGAACTCATAGGGAAAAGTGCCCACCGTCACCGTCTCCCCCAGCAGAGGGTATCTGTCTATCACAATCTGCCAGTAGGACAAAACCCAGAACATCCCTCTGCTCTCCAGATAATCCATGCCCACTCCCAGCGCTTCCGAATGAAAGGTGGAGCAGTCCTGAAAATAATCCACAATCCCGGCAATGCTCAGCTTCCGCTCTGTATCCAGCTCGCTGTATCTTATCCTCGACTGAAACGTATACATCTTTCTCCCATCCTGCCGCGTGGCGGCAGTCCTTTCTGTCTGAACTTTTTTATTATACCCCAGGTTGACGCAGGATTCAACCGTTACCCGCCAAAAAAAGCCAAATATAAACGTTATTTCATCACTATTATTTCTGCAATACAACTTTTCATGCAAGATGGCCGAAAGATTTTCAGGCCAAAAAAGAACGGCATAGCGTTTAAACTATGCCATTCTGCAAAGCTGTCTTTTCCCATTTTCTTCTATCGGTTTATTCCACTTTCCCAGGGAAGAAGGTATCCAGATAACGGAAGCCGTAATACCCCTCCGATTCGGCCAGAGCGCTCAGATCCGCACCTGCGGGGATCGTCATGGCGTAGTGGGTTCCCTCGTAGAAGTATTTTACAACCACGGTCACATCAGGTCTGCCCTTCAGCGTCTCGATCACATCATCGTAAAAGCTTACCCACATGTTGGTTCTCAGTGTAACCGTCCCATTCAAGGGAGCCCTGTCGATAGAGGCAATCGCGTTCTTATTGAACTGTGCATAAGCGGAGTTTGCAACCTCCATATGGGCTTTCACATGGCCGCAGCGGGTGCACCTGTAGGCTTCCCTTCCGTCCTGTGTGTCGGTGGCTTCGGTTACGGTTTCCCACTCGTAGTTGTGGCTGCAGCCGTCACCGGAGGGGGAATCATGTCTCTCACTAGAATATCCTCCATCGTAGGAGCCTCCCAATCGAATTTCAGGGCTTATACTACTATCTACAAATTCAAGTTTCCTACTCATTACCACTACCTGTACAGTATAGGTGTGATCCGGTTTTATTTCACTACTAAAATCAAATTCAGGACTATTGGTTCCTTGCTGAAGCGTTCTTATGAGTTGTCCTGATCCATCATACTCGTTCAAATAATAATTTATTCCGTAATCTTCTCCAAGCTTATATGCAGATAGATTGGAAAGATCGCATTTCACATACCCACTCTCACTAACCCAAAATCCGATCCTTGGAAGTATTTTATCCGGTTTAGTATATGAAAATTCTTCACTCATTCCCGACCATCCTGATGACTCCATACCATTATGGACACATCTTACCTGATATTTGTATTTTCCGCTCTCAGAAAAATAATGATACAAGTCTGCATACACTTCACCTTTTCCCCAAGCATGATCATACATCTTAAACATGTTTTCATTACCTTTTTCGTCATAAACTCTAATTTCAAAAAAGGATTTTTCATTAGGGTTATTAAAAACTCCTTGACCATTATTATTCCATTTCAAATCTGTCGCTTCTAAAAGCTTGACTTTCTGTTCAGCGCTTTGCGCCTCTTCCTCCGCATACACCCTCACCGGAACCTGTCCCCCCAGAAGCATGGAACAGCCCAGAATCAGAGCCAGTTTCTTCCAATGTTTTCTCATCCTCTGCATCTCCTTTTGAATATGATTGTTTAAAATTATCTTACGCACCGATTCCGCCGCCATTACCGGTTTGCATTTTTAAACACGTTCCAGCAAGCCATCACACCGAAGCCCGGCTTTTCAGTCCATAAGCATCTATTCATATTCTACAGGATGTTTTTTTCCTTTTGGTATGCCTGCAGCATACTTTTCCCATTTTGGGACGGCAGTTAATTATACCGATGAAACCAGGGACTGAAATATTCCTCCGGGATGGGGTCAGGCATAGGGCTGGATTGGTATTCATTGGGGCGCGAGGTCAACGCCTGGACGGTAAACCGGTATTTTCCTTCCAGATCGGTCAGAAACTCCCTGTTGATCATGATACCTCCCTCTCCTCTCTCCAGAATATACTGCTTCGTCCAGATGTTGTTCATCACATAATTGCCGTCTTTGTCGTACAAAGTCACATTAAAGCTGTCTTCATCGGCATAATCCTCAATGTTGCTCCAGATGGCGTAATAGTTCCTGCCGTTTTCCGTATCAAACATCTTCCAGGCCAGCCCCTCCGGCGCAGGGAGCATGGGAGCATTCTCTCCTGTATACTCAAAGAGATCTGACCTTACGAAAGGGCTGTTCTCATACCGGACGCCGTCCCCTTCTGCACACACTTCAAAATAATAGAAACCGTTTTTCTCCAGAAAGCCTGCAAAATTATTGTAATAGGTATTGTCCTCCCCGATAATACCGCCGTTTCCTCTTATGCCGCCTTCCATAACCAGTTCATCCCTCTGAGGCTCCGGCTCGGACGCTGTATCCATCCGGTACAGTTTCCACTTATAGCCCACCTCACCGTCCGTTCCCGACTCCGGTACATTTCCCCATATACCAAATCCGGTTTCCCCGGACCAGTAAGCCGTCCGCGGGGGTTCCAGCACCACCAGGCTGCCTTCCTCCCCCTCGGTCCCCTGTACGGCTTCCGATTCAGGCTGCTGTACCGCCCCGGATTCCGGCTGTTGACCCGCGCCGGGTTCGTCCTGCTGCACAGGCCCAGTCCCTGTCTGCACTGTGGGCTCCGTTCTCCCAAAAACCGCGGCCCCCATGCAGACGCAGACAAGCAGTACCGCCACGGCCGCCGTTGTTGGCAGTACATATTTTCCCCAGAACAGCGCCGCCCTTACCTGGCCTGCGCTGCGGTATCTTTTATCTGGGTCCAGATTGGTGCACTTCTGGATCATATGCCTGTAAATGGGCCGCTCCCCTTTTTCCTCCAGAAGCTGCTTCATGGTCATACCCAGGGCATAAATATCCGTCCTTTCGTCCGTCTGCGCAAAGCCATACTGTTCAGGGGCAGCATAGCCTCTCGTGCCCAGCAGCACGGTATCCTGTTCCAGCTCCTCCTTCACCACCCGCGCCGCGTCGAAATCGATCAGGCGGATATGCCCGTCCTTTGCCAGAAGAACGTTGGAGGGCTTAATGTCTCTGTGAATGATACCGTTCCTGTGAAGATAATCCAGCACGGAGCACAGCTCCCTCAGCGCAGCCACGGTCTGCTTCCCTGACATTTCCGCCTCGCCCAGCGCGCGGCCCTCTATGTATTCCTCCATCACCGTTGTGACGTCCTCCGAAATCTTCACTTCATATAATTCCGGCAGGTACGGGTGGTTCAGCTCCCGAAGCTTCTGATACACACAGACTCGTCCCCTCAGCAGCTTCCTGATACAGACGCGCCCTCCTTCCTTTTCCCGCACCAGCTCCACGGTGCTTTTTTCACTCTCTTTTAACAGACGTATTCTTTCGTATTCCATAAATTCCTTCTTTTCCTCTTGTTTCCTGATTACTTTCATGTTATAACAGTATCAAATTATTTACCCCCCCCCGGGAGGAGAAATGCAATATGACGTGCAAAACCACCGACCAGCTCCGGCATGAAATCACACACACCACGGACATTGGAGACTTCCTTATCACAAACAGGCAGAACCTGCTCACTCAGGATTTATCAGAGTACCTGAGCCTGCTGCTTTCCGCCAAAAAACTTCACAAAGCGGACGTGGTACGCGACTCCCTGCTGGACCGGGTCTATCTGTATCAGATTTTTGCGGGCAAAAGGTTCCCTTCCCGCAGCAAGCTGATCGCAATCGCCTTTGGTCTGCATCTCTCCCTTGAGGAAACCCAGAAGCTTTTAAAAATATCCGAAAACCGCGAGCTCTATGTGAGAGACGAAAGGGACGCTGTCATTTTTTATGCTCTGCAAAGGGGCCTGGATATTTTTGATACCAACGAGCTGCTCTACGAGCGCGGGCTCAAGCTTCTCGGCACTTCCAAAAAATAGGGAGCATATCGACTGTATGCTCCCAGTATACCCCATTTTCTTCGATCCTTCTATTTCTTTCTGAATATGCCCACAATCTCTCTGCCAAAGCCCATATCACCCAGCATCCGAAAAATCTCCACTGTACGCTCCATGGAAATATCATGAAAAAGAGTCTCCAGACATACCGTTGCCTTGTGCGCCGCCTTTCCTGTCTCCGGCTTCTCGTAATAATTGGAAAAAGGATTGGCCAGCTGGAAATCCACGAAGGTATCCCCATAGAAATCCATACATTCAAACCCATTCGCCTCCAGACGGGCGATCAGCCCCTCACGGTTAAAATAGGCGGGATGATCCGGGTCGTCCAGCCAGTATTCCTCCTTCAAGTCACCCTTTTCCAGAAGCAGCCTCTGCAGCTTGGAATAGTTGTTCGCCACCTTGACAACCAGAATGGACTGCGGCCCCATCACAGCCTTCACACGATCCAGGCACAGATCAATGTCGTCCACCATATCCAGCACCCGATCCATATTCACCACGTCAAAGCTTTCCCCGCGGGCTGCCATCCGGGGCAGAACCGTCTCCATATCACCCTTTTCAAAAAAAGGAAGCAGCTCCGGATGAAAATGCTCCAGCGCGTAGGAACCGATATCCACGCCCTTCACCCTGTTGCCCTTATCATGAAAATATTTCAGCAGATAGCCCTCGCCGCAGCCAATGTCCACAAGGGAATACCCCTCTGCCGACTTTCCCAGCTTCTCCAGATTCTGCCCGATAACGTAAGCCCGTTCCTCAATCTGGCAGCGCTGATACCGCAGCTCCTCCGGCGGGTAAACATCCTTTTCATAGGTGGCGCCGGAATACTCCTGAAAATAATGCTCCTCAAAGTTGGCGTCCCTTTCCGCCTTCGTATTCTGCTTTCTCAGTTCGTAATATCCATACTGGTTCAGAAAAACAGGCTTGTATCTATCCTTTTTCTCCAGCTCCGGCAGTTCGTTGATTGTCCACTCTCTGCTCATCCTTATACCGTTCTCCTTTTCCCATCTTCTTCAAAAAGTATGCGGCCATGATATTTTGCCGTACATGCCCTTTCTATCATACTAAAAGAAATCCTTTTTCTTTTGGTATGCTGCCAGCATACAATTTTGACTTTTCATGGAAGAAAACGGCAGGGAATGCGCCTTGTCCTGGAGCGGTTCAGCATTTCCGGACAGAAAAAGACCTCAGCAGATTTCTCCACTGAGGTTTCTCAGCAGGGCTACAAGGATTCGAACCTTGAAATGACGGAGTCAGAGTCCGTTGCCTTACCGTTTGGCGATAGCCCTAAACATTCTTGCAGGTTTTTGTCGCCTGCAAGAATGAATTATATATGATGTTTGCCCTTTTTGCAAGTACTTTTTTTAATTTTTTCAAAAAATGTTTTTCCGTTCTATTCCATACCCATTAACGAATGTAACGTCTGCCGCGTTCCTCCGCCCCTTACACCTCAAACATCAGATCCGCGTAGGTAGGGAAAGGCCAGTCCTGTCTGTCCACCAGCATTTCCAGTTCGTCGGCAGGCTTTCTCAAAGCTTCCATGGCAGGCATCACCTCGTCCTTGTAGCAGAAGGCCTGTGCCTTAGCGGCCGTCATGGCCGCGGCGGCCGCTTCCCGGCTCTGCAGGTCGGAAAGGGCCTGCTTCATCTGCCCCAGCTTTTCATTGATCTGGGCAAGGAGCTGGGCCTGTACCAGAGGCTCCACTCCGGCTGCCCTCACATCCAGAACGGTGCGGGCCAGCTTCTGAGTATAGGCCGCCACGGCAGGGATGATCTGGCGTGAGGCCATGTCGATCATGGTCAGAGCTTCAATATTGATGGTCTTGGCATAGGTTTCGTAGATAACCTCCTCCCTGGACTGAAGTTCCGCTTCCGTGAATATACGGAAGCGTTCAAACAGCTTCACCGCCTTGGGGGTGGTCAGGGTGTACGCCGCCTCGATCATGGTTTCGATGTTGGGAAGGCCCCTTCTGGCCGCCTCCGCTTCCCATTCCTCAGAGTAGCCGTTTCCGTTGAAGATGACTCGGTGATGGGCCGTCATATATTCCTTAATCATATCATGAACGGCCATATCAAAGTCCTCCGCCGCCTCCAGACGGTCTGCAGCCTCGCAGAAGGCCTCGGCTACGATGGCGTTCAGGGTGGTGTTGGGGCTGGCCGCGGAATCGGCGGAGCCCACCATACGGAACTCAAACTTGTTTCCGGTAAAGGCGAAGGGAGAGGTGCGGTTTCTGTCAGTGGCGTCCTTGGGCAGATCCGGCAGGGTGGATACGCCCGTCATCAGCTTGCCTCCCAGGAGGCAGGATTTGGCCTCTCCCGTCTCAATCAGCTGTTTTACCACATCCTCAAGCTGTTCTCCCAGGAACACGGAAATAATGGCCGGAGGAGCCTCGTTCCCCCCCAGACGGTGATCGTTCCCCACATCAGAGGCGCTCTGGCGGAGCAGATCCGCATGGGTATCCACCGCTTTCAGAATACAGGCCAGTACCAGCAGGAACTGGATGTTTTCATTGGGCGTGTCGCCGGGGTCCAGCAGGTTCATGCCGTCGTCTGTGTTGATGGACCAGTTGTTGTGCTTGCCGGAGCCGTTCACCCCCGCAAAAGGCTTTTCATTTAACAGGCAGCGCAGACCATGGCGTTCCGATACCTTCTTCATGGTTTCCATCACCAGCTGGTTGTGATCCACTGCAATATTGGCCGTCTCATAGATGGGAGCCAGCTCATGCTGGGCAGGAGCCGCCTCGTTGTGCTGGGTGCGGGCCGTCACGCCCAGCCTCCACAGCTCAGTATTCAGATCCTTCATGAAAGCGCCGATGCGCTCCCGGATGACTCCAAAGTAGTGATCCTCCAGCTCCTGTCCCTTGGGCGCCGGCGCTCCAAACAGGGTACGGCCCGCAAAGATCAGGTCGGGACGCTGCAAATATTTCTTCCGGTCTACCATAAAGTATTCCTGCTCCAGTCCCACGGATGCGATTACCTTGGTGGCTCTGGTGTTGCCGAACAGGCGCACAATTCTCAGCGCCTGCTGGCTCACAGCCTCCATGGAACGAAGCAGGGGGGTCTTTTTATCCAGCGCCTCTCCCGTGTAGGAGCAGAACGCAGTTGGAATGCACAGGATCACGCCTGTGGCGTCCTCCTTCAGAAACGCGGGGGAGGTGATATCCCAGGCTGTGTAGCCTCTGGCCTCAAAGGTGGCACGAAGCCCTCCCGAGGGAAAGGAGGAGGCGTCCGGCTCGCCCTTAATCAGCTCCTTTCCCGAAAAATCCATGAGCATACGGCCCATTTCATCAGGATGGCTGATGAAGGAATCATGCTTCTCCGCCGTGATGCCCGTCAGGGGCTGGAACCAGTGGGTATAGTGGGTGGCTCCCCGCTCCACCGCCCAGTCCTTCATGGCCTTGGCCACCACATCCGCAGTGGCAAGAGAAAGCTCTCCTCCCTGCTCCATTACCTGCTTCACTTCCCGGAATACGTCCTTGGGAAGCCGCTCCCGCATGGTTCCCAGGTTAAAAACCCGTTCTCCGAATATCGCTTCCACGTTCATCACTTCGCTCATACTCTCCTCCGTCATGCCTCTGCCTTTTCAGACATACCACTCTGATTTTCCGTTTTATCTTATCATATCCTCTGCCGCCGCGCATTCGCCAATTTTCACGAATTCTCCTGAGTTTTCACACGAAGGATGTCGTAAGGTGACGGAAGAACGGACAATTTCAGGCGAAGTCTCTGCTTGGGATGGGGAGCGCTGGGCATAGCCGCGCCCTCCTCGTCCAGAATCTGCTCCACCTGCGTCTCCACATTGGAGCCGTCGGGCTTCATGATCTCAATGGTATCTCCCACACTGAATTTGTTGCGCTGTTCGATACAGGCACAGCCCTGATCCAGACCGCTCACAATCCCCAGGTAGGTGTACTCGTTGATGTAGGTATTGTTATCATAAATCTGGGCTTCCTCCGAGGGCTTTCCGAAGTAGAAGCCCGTGGTGAACTGGCGGTAAGTGCACTTGGAAATCTCTTCCCTGTACCAGTCCAGATTGGCCCGATAGGTTTCCTCCGATTCCCAGAAGTCGTCAATGGCCTTCCGATAGGTGCGGGCCACTGTTGCCACATAGAGGGCCGTTTTCATCCTGCCCTCGATTTTCAGGCTGTCGATTCCGGCCTCCGCAAGCTCCGGTATGTACTCGATCATACATAGATCCTTTGAGTTAAAAATAAACGTGCCCCGCTCGTTCTCATAGACCGGCAGGTATTCCCCCGGCCTGCTCTCCTCCATCACCGCATATTTCCAGCGGCAGGGATGGGTGCACGCGCCCTGGTTGGCGTCTCTTCCTGTGAAATAGTTGGACAGCAGACACCTGCCGGAATAGGAAATGCACATGGCTCCATGGATGAAGCTTTCGATCTCCATTTCCTCCGGGATATTTCTGCGTATCTCCCTGATCTCCTCCAAAGACAGCTCCCTTGCAGAAACCACACGCTTCGCCCCCTGCTGCCACCAGAAACGATAGGTCATATAGTTGGTATTATTGGCCTGGGTAGAAATGTGGATCTCTGCCTCCGGCCATACCTCTTTGGCAATGGCAAACATACCCGGATCGGAGATGATCAGCGCATCCGGGCCGATTTCCCTAAGCTCCTGAAAATAAACCCTCGCTCCCTCCAGATCCGCATTGTGAGCCAGGATATTGGCCGTCACATAGACCTTCACTCCTCTCTCATGGGCAAAGCGGATTCCCTCCGCCATGTCCTCCCGGGAAAAATTCTTGGCCTTCGCCCGCAGGCCGAAGGCTTCCCCGCCAATATAAACCGCATCCGCTCCGAAGGTCACTGCGGTCTTTAAAACCTCCAGATTGCTTGCCGGAATCAGCAGCTCCGGCTTCTTTTTCTTTTCCATATATTCCTCCATACCGGGCGTTCCGGTTCCGGCCGCCGTCAGGCCGCAAGCTATCTCCAGACAGCAAGCTATCTCCAGACAGCAAGCTGTCTGGGGTTTCTCTGCTGCGGGGCCGCCGGGTCATATCTTCACACTCACCGCCACACCGTCGCCCACCGGCAGAATCGACGTAACCAGATGGGGATGGCGCTTCAATTCATACAGGTATTCCCGCATCCTGGCATGAATCGTCCGGTCGCGTCTTGTCACCGCGTAGCGGGATTCCAGAATATCCCCGTCCTGCAGCACATTATCGGACACCAGCATTCCTCCGGTGCGCAGCAGCCGGACCACATCCGGCATGAAATGCAGATACTGTCCCTTGGCCGCATCCATAAAGATAAAATCGTACTCTCCTTCCATCTCAGCCAGAACGTCCGCCGCGTCCCCCTCCAGGAGGGTAATGGCGTCCTCTCTCCCGTACCGGGCAAAATTCTGTCTGGCAATGGGGATCCTCTTTTCATACTTCTCAATGGTAGTGATCCGGCAGCCCTCCGGCGCGTATTCACTCATACAAAGCGCAGAAAAACCAACTGCCGTCCCCACCTCCAGGATCCTCCCAGGCCGCACGGACGCAATCAGCGTCCGCAGCAGGCTCTGGGTATCCCTGCGTATGATCGGCACATTGGTTTCCAATGCTTCCTTTTCCAGTTCATTCAGCCAGGCCGGATTCCCCTGATCCAGGGAATTAATAAAGGTGGTCAGGCGATCGTTATTCATCCTCTTCCTCCCTGGAGGAATACAACACCTGCATCAGCTCCTCCGCATTCTGGGACGTATTGAGCACATAGTCTCCCGGCTCGATCTCGCTCTTATAGCCGTATACCTTCTCCTGAAGCACGAAAAAATCCGCATCCCTGATCAGGCCGGCCTCCTCCAGCTTCCGTGCAATGGAGTCCATATCATCCGACGCCTCTATGGTAACCGTAATATCCTCGCCCGGCGCCTCTGCCATTGGCGGCTCGCCAAAGAGCCGCTCCCCATAGCTGTAGGCCATGCTGCCCAGACGGTAAATCACCATCATAATCAGCACGAACGATACGATTTTGACCACCGAATAAACCGCATTTCCGGCGGCCTCCTTCCTCCTCGCCGTCCGACTTTTTCCTCTGCTACTCAAAATCAACTGCCTCCGTAAGTTTTACATCGATCTCCTGCATCATGCGGCAGAAGGCCAGCTCCGCATCCAGAAAAGCCTCCACCAGGGGCTCCTCCCTGAATTTCTCATATTCTCTCTCAAAGGCTTCCATCCTGTCAAGCAGATCCTCCGTCCCCGGAAGATTCTGCAGTTCAAAATTTCTCGCCCGGTACTCGTTGATCCTTTCCCTCATGCCCTCTGTGTTGTCCACCAGCTCACTCTGCCTGCGATATTCCCTGTAAATTTCCGAGCTTCTCACAGCCTGCGCCAGCTGATCCACAGCCTCCTGTACTTCCACCGTTGTCACTCCGTTTCTGTCACTCTTTAAACGTCCATTATGATTGGAAGGATCATGGGACGGCGCTTCGTCTTTTTCCAGATAAAGTCTCCCAGGGAATCCTTCACTGCGGATTTGATCCTGCCCCAGTCGCTGCGGCCCTTTCCGGTGCAGTTCTCCAGCACATCCCGCATCAGGCTGGCCGCCTCCTCCATCAGCGCGTCGGATTCCTTCACGTATACAAAGCCTCTGGATACCAGATCCGGCCCGCTCACCAGCTGGCCGCTGGCAGAATCCAGGGCCAGAACCACGATCATGATGCCATCCTCAGCCAGATGCTGACGGTCACGCAGCACCACGTTGCCTACGTCTCCAACGCCCAGGCCGTCCACCAGGATCGCGCCCACCTGAACCTTTCCGGCAACCTGGGCCTTCTCCTCGTTCATTTCCAGCACATCTCCGGAACCAATCATGAAAATATTTTCCTGAGGAATCCCCAGATCCGCCGCCAGTCTGGCCTGGGCCTTCCTGTGCTTGAATTCTCCGTGGATAGGCACTGCATATTTGGGCTGTACCAGGGTGTAGATCAGCTTGATCTCCTCCTGACAGGCATGTCCCGATACGTGCACATCCTGGAAAATCACCTCTGCTCCCTTGGCCGCCAGCTCGTTGATCACCTTGGTCACCGCCTTCTCGTTTCCGGGAATGGGGTTGGAGGAGAAGATAATCACATCGTTGGGCGTAATGGAAATCTTACGGTGCACGTTTCCCGCCATACGGCTCAGGGCCGCCATACTCTCTCCCTGGCTTCCCGTGGTGATGATAACCGTGCGCTCATCGGGATAATTGCGAAGCTGCTCCACGTTGATCAGCGTGTTCTCCGGGATGTTCAGGCAGCCCAGGTTCATGGCCGTGTCGATGATGTTCACCATGCTGCGGCCTTCCACCACCACTTTTCTGTTGTATTTGTAAGCAGAATTGATGATCTGCTGCACCCTGTCCACATTGGATGCAAAGGTGGCGATAATGATGCGCTTGGTGGGATGCTCATGGAAGATCGTATCAAAAATCCTGCTCAGCGTCCTTTCGGAGGGCGAGAATCCGGGCCGCTCCGCGTTGGTGGAGTCGCACATCAGCGCCAGTACGCCCTTTTTACCGATCTCGGCAAAGCGCTGCAGGTCGATGGCATCCCCGAATACGGGCGTATAATCCACCTTAAAGTCGCCGGTATGCACCACCGTCCCCGCCGGGGAATAAATGGCCAGGGCCGCCGCATCTACGATACTGTGGTTGGTCTTGATAAACTCAATGCGGAACTGGCCCAGATTGATGGACTGGCCAAATTTGATCACCTTCCGCTTGGTGGTCTTGAGCAGATTATGCTCCTTCAGCTTGTTTTCAATGATCCCCATGGTCAGCCTGGTGGCATACACCGGGATATTGAGCTGCTTGAGGATATAGGGAAGCGCGCCGATGTGATCCTCGTGTCCGTGGGTGATCACAAAGCCCTTCACCTTCTCCACATTGTTCATCAGATAGGTAATGTCAGGGATCACGGAATCGATTCCCAGCATATCATCATCCGGGAAAGCAATACCGCAGTCCACCACAACAATACTGTCCTCATACTCAAAGGCAGTAATGTTCATTCCAATCTGTTCCAGTCCTCCCAGAGGGATGACCTTCAGCCTGGAGCCATCGTTATTCACTTGTCTTGTTTTTCTCAATCAAATTACCTCCATATCTTTTTATGGAACGCTGCCGCCGGACATACTCTTTTCGTTCCCGGCTCATCCGCTCCTATCTTTCCAGATCCACGTCCTCCAGCATGCTGGAGAAAATCTCCGCCACGGCGTCAAGCTCCTGATCGTCCTCCACCGGCTCGTACACCGCTTCCGCTTCCTCCGGCGCAGAGACATCCCTTAAAATCAGCGCTTCCGCCTCTTCCCCGTTCAAATCATCGGTCACGAGGATATAATCACGGCCGCCAAGCCGTGTCTGTTCCAGTACATAAAAATCAACCGCTTCCCCGCCACCGGGTGAAAATCTGATCTTTTCCAAAATATACCTGCTTTCTGTCAACCGTTCCGTCATATCGGTTTGCGAATGGTGCAGCCAAACTGTGCACTTTCTCTACTCAGTCCTGCGTATTTTTCCGATTATCCAGGAAGCCCTGCAGAATCAGCGTGGCCGCGATGCGGTCCACGTGCTCCTTCCTGTTCTCCCTGCGGATGCCCGCCTCCATCATTGCCCGGTCAGCGGCCACCGTGGTCAGCCTCTCATCCCAGAAATGCACCGGCAGCGCAGTGCGCCGCTCCAGCTTCTCTGCAAATTCCCTGGTCAGCGCCACTCTGCCGCCTTCCGTATCGTTCATGTTCTTCGGAAGTCCCAGCACAATCTCTGTCACCTCATATTCCAGAATCAGCGCCTCGATCCTGGCGAGCGTCTGGCGCAGCTTGTTCTCTTCCTTTCTCCTGATAATCTCAATTCCCTGAGCCGTAATCAATAAAGGGTCACTGATGGCAACGCCCACCGTCTTTGACCCGAAGTCAAGTCCCATGATCCGCATCGTCTGTTCTTCCTCTACGCCCAATGATTGGTTCTGATGTACTCCTTCAGCATCTCCTCCACCAGCTCGTCCCGCTCCACCCGCATGATCATGCCTCTTGCGTTCTTATGGCTGGTGATGTAGGTGGGATCTCCCGACATAATATATCCGACGATCTGATCCACAGGGTTGTAGCCCTTCTCGGTCAGTGCTTCATAAACCGCAGACAGGATGATCTTCACCCCGTTCTCCGGCTCCTTTTCCACCTTAAAATACTGCGTGCTGCCAAAATCCTGGTTCTGCATTCCTATCTCCATTCTGTCTGATGCTGTGAAGAAGCGCCCCGCAGGGCTTAGAGTATGTCTGAAAACCGGCAGAAAGCAATTTTCAAACACGCTCTGATCCGTCAAAATACTTAGTCTAGTTTATCTTACTACGTGCGGAAGGAAATTTCAATGGTTTCATGCTGTATTATTTTTTAGGAGTAACGTGATTCAGGAGTGAGCGGGCCTCTTTTACGCAGTAAAACTTTAAATAGGCCCGCGAATACTGCTGCAGCCTGTCTTGCAAGGATGCAGCAACAGGATCTCGTCGGTAAGGAAAGAGGCCGCAGGGGCGGTTATCAGCTCATTATTGGACTCGCCCTGAGTGGGAAAAGCGGCTTTTACGTAGGCCGGCGTGTGGCCGATTCGATAGGAGATTCCATTTATCCTGCGGCATTCCTCCGTGAGGATGGTGACGGGAGTTCCTATGTAAGAGGCGCGGTAGGCTTTGGATTGTTCTTTTTCCAGCTCCAGAAGCGCGGCGCTGCGGATGGTTTTCACAGACTCGCTCACCTGGCCGGGAAGGGAAGCGGCCACAGTTCCCTGGCGGACGGAGTATTTGAAAATGTGCATTTCAAAGAAATTTACCCGGCGCAGAAATTCCTGTGTACAGGCAAACTCCTCCTCTGTTTCTCCGGGGAAGCCTACGATCACGTCGGTGGTGATGGCGGGATTTTGGAACACACTGCGCAGAAGCTGTACCTTTTCATAATATTCCCCTGTGGTGTAATGCCTATTCATCCTTTTCAGCGTATCATCGCAGCCGCTCTGCAGGGACAGATGGAAATGCGGGCAGACCTTAGGCAGGGCTGCCAGTCCCTCCGCAAAGGAAGGAGTGATAATCCGGGGCTCCAGAGAACCCAGACGGATCCTCTCGATTCCCTCCACCTCCGCGATCCGGCGCACCAGATTCAAAAGATAGGCCCTCTCCATGGCGGTTCCACGCAGATCGCTTCCATTCTCCAGATAGTCTCCGTCCGTTTTTCCGATAAAATCCATTCCGTAGGAGCTGATATGGATCCCGGTCAGCACCACCTCCCGATACCCGCTCTCCGCCAGAACACGGACCTCCTGCAGGATATCCTCCTGCTTCCGGCTCCTCACCCGCCCTCTGGCATAGGGAATGATACAGTAGGAGCAAAACTGATTACAGCCATCCTGGATTTTGATGTAAGCCCTGGTTCGGGAGGACGGCTGCCCGTCCTGCTGCGCCTCTGATCCGTTCAGCATCATTTCTTCATAGTCCTGCTCTTTTCCAATATCCACTACCGAAGTATGATGCAGAGTTTTGCGCTCCACCAGTGCTTCCCCGCTCTCTCCATCCGTTCCTGCATTAGTTTCTCCCTCATTTCCGTCCCACGCTCCCATTTTCTTTCCACCGGGATTCTCTTCTCCCTGCGCCTTATCCGCCTCCCGCTGGGCCAAAAAGGTCTCAAGAATAGAAAGAAGATCCTTTTTCCTGTTATTCCCCACCGCCAGATCAATGCTTTCATCCAGCAGCGCCGCGTCCTTTCCGGTCTGCACATAACAGCCCACAGCCACCACCACCGCAGCCGGATTCAGCTTCTTCGCCCGATGCAGCATCTGCCTGCTCTTTCTGTCCGCAATGTTCGTTACGGTGCACGTATTTACGATATATATATCCGCTTTTTTGTCAAATGGAACAATCTGGTATCCATTCTCTTGTAACTTTTGTCCGATCACCTCAAGCTCATAGGCATTCACTTTACAGCCCAAATTATGCAATGCTACACTTTTCATAGTATTCCCCTCTATTTTTGTCACGTTTGGACATTGACTTTTATTGGCACTCCCAGTAAGATGAAAAAGAAGGTATTAAGGTGGCCAAAGCCCGAAAATGAGGCAAAGCCGACCACATTAAAGGAGGTAGGATAACATGAAAACCGTTAAGATTTCCTTAAATTCCATTGATAAGGTAAAGTCTTTCGTAAACGACATCACCAAATTTGACTACGACTTCGACTTAGTATCCGGCAGATACGTTATCGACGCAAAGTCCATCATGGGCATCTTCAGCCTCGATCTCTCCAAGCCGATCGACCTGAACATCCACGCAGAAGACAACGCCGACGAAGTTCTGGAAGTGCTGAAGCCGTACATGGTATAAGCACTGAGCCGTGTGCCTGCAAAAAAACAAGAGCTGAATGGGGAGCTTGCTCACCAGGCAGCTCTTATTTTTTTGCAGACAGGGGGCGAACGCCCCCCATCCGGGGGAGGCTGAGCCTCTCCCGGATGGCACACGGCGGACGGTATCCGACACCGGCGGACGGTATCCAACACACACAGAGCTATCCGCCACACACACAGCTATCCAACACACGCCAAACGCCAGCCTTCCTTCCCCTGCCGTCTCCCACGCGCCCGGCGCCAAAGGCGCCGCAGCCCCTCCTTCTCCCACCCAGACTCCCCTCGTGCGCCCCTGCGGCAAAGCCGCAGGCAGCCCCCTCTCTCCCGCCTGATCCCGCTTCAACCAGCCCTTCCCGTCCTACACTTCCTCTTGTCCTTCCCTAGAGCGTGTTTGAAAATTCATTCCCTCCGGCTCCACCACGATCAATTCCTTCGCTCCAATCGCCTCGTCCACCAGCAGGCCAATCTTCTCCTCCAGATATTCCTCATGCCTGCGGATCACGTTCAGATTCGGCTTCGTCACCGGATGCTTTGCCACAAAAATAGTACAACAGTCCTCAAAGGGCAGAATCGAAGTCTCATACGTATCAATCTTCTCCGATATGTCCACAATCTCCTGCTTGTCCATCCCGATCAGAGGACGGTACACCGGCATCTGGCACGCATCATCCGTCACCGCCAGAGAGTGCATGGTCTGAGAAGCCACCTGACCAATGCTCTCTCCCGTAATCAGCCCAAGGCACTCCGTATCCTTTGCAATCGCCTCCGCAATCCGCATCATATACCTGCGCATGATCACCGTCAGCTCCTCATGAGGACACTTTTCATAAATATAAAGCTGAATATCCGTAAAATTCACCACATGCAGCCAGATCGGCCCGCTGTACCTGGCCACCTTACGCGCCAGATCCACCACCTTCTGCTTTGCCCGCTCGCTGGTATACGGAGGCGCATGGAAGTAGACCGCATCCAGCTTCACGCCTCTCTTGGCGATCATCCACCCTGCCACCGGAGAATCGATTCCCCCCGACAGAAGCAGCATTCCCTTCCCGTTGGTGCCCACAGGCATACCTCCAGGCCCAGGTATTCTGATGGAATAGATATAGATTTTCTCCCGGATCTCAATACTCAGCATCACATCCGGCCTGTGTACATCCACCTTCATCTCGGGGAACGCCTCCAGCAGGATCCCGCCGATCTCCCTGTTCACCTCCATGGACTCCATGGGATAATCCTTCCTCGCTCTTCTGGTATCCACCTTGAAGGTCAGCCTTTTGTCCGGATAAGCCTCGTCCATATACTGAACCGCCGTTTCACCCAGCTTCTCAAAGCCCTCGTCCTTCACCTGGATCATGGGACAGATATCGGATATGCCGAACACCGTTTTCAGGTTGTCCACCGTCTCCTCATAATCATACTCCTCAGACACCACATCCACATAGATCCGGCCTCTGGTACGGTGCACGGCAAACTCCCCCTCGCACCGCTTCAATGCGTACCGGATCTGGCGCACCAGGGCGTCCTCAAACAGGCTCCGGTTCTTTCCCTTCACACCGATCTCCGCATATTTAATCAAAAAAGCTTTAAAAACCATATTTCCTCACAATCTGCCGCGCAGGCGGCTTTTTTGTCACTGTCCGCCAGTAAGCGGCATCCAGTGCTCTCCCATTGAACATTTTTCTGCGCGGGAAGCGGCCCGGTCATGCCTTCCTCCCAAAAAGTCTGCCGCCGTTCACATCCGCCTCCGCCATCCGGCCAAAGCCGGATGACAGCGTTAACGTCTGGTAAATCTGCGCAGCATAGGCACGATCTCGTACAGGGCCTGCAGCGCGTAATCGATCTCTTCCACCGTAGTAAACACCGACAGGCTGAAACGCAGGGTACTGCCCAGCAGCTCCTGATCCAGGCCGATAGCACGCAGCGTAGCGGAGCCTGCCGTATCCGGCCTGTTGGAGGAGCAGGCGCTTCCCGCAGACACGTAGATCTGTCTCTCCTCCAGCGCATGAAGAAGCACCTCGCTCCTTATCCCGCGGAAGGATACGCTGATCACATGGGGGGCGCTCTCCCGCCCTGTCAGCCCGTTCACCTTCACATCCGGAAGCTGCTGCACTCCGTCCAGAAAGCGCTGCTTCAGCTCATACATAAGCTCCACATCCCGGTCCAGAGAAGAGCAGATCTCCTCCGATGCCTTCGCAAGCCCTGCAATAGCCGGAACATTTTCCGTGCCGGAACGAAGCCCCCTCTGCTGGCCTCCCCCGAAAATAATGGGGTGGATCTTTACCTTTTCATTCACGTACAGGAAACCCACACCCTTAGGGCCGTGGATCTTATGGCCGCTCACCGACAGCAGATCGATCCCCATTTTTCTGGGCAGAATCCGTGCCTTGCCGAAGCCCTGCACCGCATCCACATGAAAAAGTGTGGAGGGGTTCAGCCGCTTGATCAGCGCCCCCGCCTCCGCAACAGGCTGGAGAGAGCCAATTTCGTTATTGGTGTGCATAATGGACACCAGGATCGTGTCCGGCCGGACAGCCGCCTCCAGCTCCTCCAGGCGGATCCGCCCCGTCTCGTCCACCGGCAGATAGGTCACCTCAAAGCCCTGGCCCTCCAGATACTGCATGGTCTGCAGAATAGCCGGATGCTCAATGCTGGTGGTGATCAGATGCCGGCCGGCCCTGCAGTTGGCAAAAGCGCAGCCGATCAGCGCCATATTGTCCGATTCCGTCCCGCCGGATGTGAAGAATATTTCCTTTCCATCCACCTTCAGGATTCTGGCAATCGTATCTTTGGCATATCGCAGGTACTGCTCTGCCTGCATTCCCTTGCGGTGCATGCTGGATGGATTGCCGTAGTCCAGGCACATGACCTGCGTCATGATGTCTGCCACCCCGTCAAAGCACCTCGTTGTGGCCGAATTATCCAGATAGCATTCCATTGTTTATCCCAACTTTCTGTGATTGATTCTAAAAAAGCGTGCGTCTTGACGCACACCCGCGCCGGGCGCGATTGCGGCCAGGCAATATCTGCCTCTCGCGCGGGTGCGCATCCACAGCGGAGCGTCCTTTTTTTATACAATAGGGAAGGAACTTTCCTTTTGTATAAAAAACAGGGAACCCCGCGTTCCCGCAGAAGTCTGCCTGAAGTGTTTTTTCAAACACATTCTGGTATATCATATGACCGAAAAAGGGAAGCGTTCATTCAAGGCCCTTTACTCCTGTGCGCCCTCCAGCCGGTACATCAGCCAGGCCAGCACCGTGAAACCGGCCGTCTCCGTGCGCAGGATTCTTTTTCCCAGGGTGATGGGGGTAAAGCCCGCCTCTCTGGCCGCCTCCACTTCGCTGTCGTCGAAGCCGCCCTCCGGCCCGATAAAGACGGCAATGCTCTGCCCCGCCTTCACTCCTTCGATCAGCTCCTTCGTCCGCTCCATCCCTTCCGCCAGCTCATAGGGAAACAGCTTCACATCCATCCCGGAGGCAAAGGCAAGCGCTTCCTTCATACTTATCACGTTCCCAATCTCCGGTACGATCCTGCGCCTGCTTTGCTTGGCTGCGGCCTCTGCGATCTGCTGCCACCTTACAAGCTTATTTTTTTCCTTTTTGGCATCCAGCTTCACCACGCAGCGCTTTGCCGCCACAGGGATCACAGAATATGCCCCAAGCTCCACCGCCTTCTGGATCACCAGCTCCATTTTGTCCGCCTTGGGCAGACACTGGAACAGGTAGATCCGGGAGGGCAGCTCCAGCCCGTCCTCCTTTACAAAACGCAGAGTAGCGCGGATCTCATCCTCCAGCAGCTCGTCGATCTGGCAGCGGTACTCCTTACCGTCGATCCCGTTGCTGACGCTGATCTCCTCGCCCGGCCGCATGCGCAGCACGTTCCTGATATGGTTCACATCATTTCCCGTGATACAGATCTGCTTTCCCTGTATCTGTCCCGGTTCCACAAAAAACTGATACATAATCTTCCTCGTATTGGAGCGATTTTGCAGCGAAAAAGTAACAATTCACCCGCGCCCATTCGCAAAAGGCTTCCTGGCGGTCACGCCCACCCATTCACCCTGGTAGTTGACCTCCAGCACCTCAAGGCCTGCCGCCTCCACTGCGTCTGTGACCGTCTTTTCCTTATCATCGATGATTCCCGACAGGATGTAGATAGCGCCGGGCTTCATCTGCTCCACCACCACCGGGGTGAGAGCCACCAGCACATCAGCCAGGATATTGGCCGCCACAATATCGTAACAGCCGTATCCCACCCGCTCCTGCACCTGACGGTCTGTGATAATATTTCCGATCATCATCTCAAACCGGGCCGGGTCAATGTGATTGGACTCCAGATTGTCCCGCACCGCATCTACCGCGCAGGGGTCCAGATCCGTTCCCACCACACTTTCCGCCCCGAACATCAGAGCCAGGATCCCCAGGATCCCGCTTCCCGTTCCCACATCCAGAAGGCGGGTCTGCGGCGTCACATATTTTTTCAGCTGACGGATGCACAGCTGGGTGGTCTCATGCATTCCCGTCCCGAAGGCCGTACCCGGATCGATGTGGAGCACCATCCGTCCCTGATCCTCCCGGGACACCTCCTCCCAGGACGGGATCACCAGAATATCATCAATATAAAACTGATGGAAATACTGCTTCCAGTTGTTAATCCAGTCAATATCCTCCGTCTCGTCCACGGTGATGCTGCCCTCTCCTATATCGCAGAAGATCCTCAGCTCCTCCAGTTCGGCCCGAACCTTTTCCAGGATCTCCTCCTCCGTGGTCTCCTCCTCATTCACCTTCAGAGCGCCGTTCTCGTCCTCCTCCACAAAAAAGCTGAGATAGGCGATCCCGTCATCCTCCGGCCCCTCCGGCAGAATGTCCACAAACATCTGCTCCTTCTCCGCAGCGGTAAGCGGAATCTTGTCCTCGATCTGCGCTCCCTCCAGCCCAATATCGTAAAGGGTGCTGATAATAATATCCTCCGCCTGGGTGGTGGTCTTTATCCTGAATTTCTTCCATTTCATAGCGTCACGTCCTTTGTTTTGGCCATCCTGTTGTTTCTGAGTAATCATCTTAGCATAAAATGGGGATTATCACAAGGTTCGGATGGCGCAGGTTTATCTCCACCCATAAAAAACCCGGCCATCCGCCGGGTTTTACTGCAGATCTTCGGCATAGCCGTCTGCCATTTTCAGTTTTATTTCCAGAACCCTTTCTTCTTCCTGCCTTCCTTCTCCTTCCCCTCATGCGAAGCACCGGTCATTTTCTTGGCCAGATTCAGGCTGTCGCCGGAGGCCTCGTCAAACTTGCGCAGAAGCTCCCTGGCCTCGCCGGAAAGCTTGTCGGGTACCTGCACCACCAGGGTCACGTAATGGTCGCCGCGCACATCCTTGTTGCGCAGGTTGGGGACTCCCTTGCCCTTCAGGCGGATCCTGGTATCCGTCTGGGTTCCGGGCTTCACGTCGTAGATCACCTTTCCGTCCACTGTGTCGATTACGATCTCACCGCCCAGAGCGGCCACAGGGAAGGATACCGGAACGGTGGAATAGATATTGTATTCCTGACGCTGGAAAATAGGGTGGCGTCCAACGATCACCTCCACCAGCACGTCGCCTCTGGGGCCTCCGTTGGCACCGGGCTCTCCCTGTCCTGCCAGGCGCTTGCACTGGCCGTTGTCGATACCGGCAGGTATATCCACCTCGAAGCGCTTCTTCATGGGTACGTATCCGCTTCCATGGCAGTCCGCGCACTTTTCCTTGATCACCTTACCCGTTCCGTTACAGTCAGGACAGGTCTGTACATTACGCACCGTACCGAAGAAGGACTGCTGGGTGAATACCACCTGGCCCTTGCCGCCGCACTTGGTACAGGTGACGGGCTGGGTTCCGGGCTTTGCCCCGGTTCCGTGGCAGGTCTTACACTCTTCTTTTACATTCAGTTCAATGGTCTTGGTGGTTCCGAATACTGCCTCCTCAAAGGTGATCTGCACGCTGGTGCGCAGATTGGCTCCCTTCATGGGCGCACTGCTGGCACGGCCTCCTCTGCGGGAACCGCCTCCAAAGAAATCGCCAAATATATCGCCAAATATGTCGCCGAAATCGGCCCCGCTGAAGTCAAAGCCGCCAAAGCCGCCGCCTGCACTGCCGTCAAAGGCCGCATGGCCGAACTGGTCATACTGACGCCGCTTTTCCGGATCACTGAGCACGGCATACGCCTCAGACGCTTCCTTGAATTTCTTCTCTGCTTCCGCGTCTCCCGGATTGGTATCGGGGTGATATTTCTTGGCGAGGACTCTGTATGCTTTTTTCAGGGCGGCCTCATCGGCATTCTTATCTACGCCCAGAACCTCATAATAATCTCTTTTCTGTTCCGCCATGTTGATCCTCCAACTAAATCCTCCCAGACACAACTCTAAGGGACACGGCAGTGCCCCCTAGTGTTTGTCTGGTACTCAGTAAAAGCTTATACCTCTCTGAAATCTCCGTCGATCACATCATCCTCAGGAGCGCTTCCCGCATTGCCTGCGGCTCCCATGTCAGGGCCTGCGCCTGCTGCGCCGCCGCCCTGCTGCTGTGCCTGCTCATACATCTTGGTAAACAGGGACTGCGCACTCTGCATCAGCTTCTCCTGGGCAGCCTTCATCTCAGCCACCTGGGACTCGCTCATCTCCTGATCCTTGGTCTGATCCAGCAGAGCCTTCAGCGCGCCAAGATCTGCCTGTACGCCTGCTTTGTCGGATTCAGGAATCTTATCTCCCACATCTTCCAGGGCCTTCTCGGTCTGGAATACGAAGGAATCTGCCTCGTTTCTGGCGTCAATCGCTTCTTTTCTCTTTTTATCCTGAGCTTCGTACTCAGCGGCCTCCTTCACAGCCTTGTTGATGTCATCCTCAGACATGTTGGAGCCTGCGGTGATGGTAATGTGCTGCTCTTTTCCGGTACCCAGATCCTTGGCGGATACGTTTACAATACCGTTAGCATCAATATCAAAGGTAACCTCGATCTGAGGAACTCCTCTCCTTGCCGGAGGGATTCCATCCAGTCTGAACTGGCCCAGGGACTTGTTATCCCTTGCAAACTGTCTCTCACCCTGGAGCACGTTGATGTCCACAGCGGTCTGGTTATCCGCAGCAGTGGAGAAGATCTGGCTCTTCTTGGTGGGGATTGTGGTATTTCTCTCTATCAGTCTGGTGGCTACGCCGCCCATGGTCTCGATGGACAGGGACAGGGGAGTTACATCCAGAAGAAGGATGTCGCCTGCTCCGGCGTCTCCGGCCAGCTTACCGCCCTGCACGGATGCACCGATGGCAACGCACTCATCAGGGTTCAGGGACTTATTGGGCTCGTGTCCGGTGAGCATCTTCACCTTATCCTGAACGGCAGGGATACGTGTGGAGCCGCCTACCAGAAGTACCTTGCCCAGCTCGGAAGCGGTGATTCCCGCATCTCTCAGAGCGTTCTGTACGGGAATGGCTGTTCTCTCAATCAGGTCGTGGGTCAGCTCGTCAAATTTGGCCCTGGTCAGGTCCATATCGAAGTGCTTGGGGCCCTCTGCGGTAGCGGTGATGAAGGGCAGGTTGATGTTGGTGGTGGTGGCGCTGGACAGCTCCTTCTTTGCCTTCTCAGCCGCCTCCTTCAGTCTCTGCATAGCCATCTTATCGCCGGACAGGTCAATGCCTTCCTGTCTCTTGAACTCGCTTACCATCCAGTCGATGATCTTGTTGTCAAAATCGTCTCCGCCCAGGTGGGTATCACCGTTGGTAGCCAGAACCTCGATTACGCCGTCTCCAATATCAATAATAGATACATCGAAGGTACCGCCGCCCAGGTCGTATACCATAATCTTCTGCTCACTCTCATTGTCCAGGCCATAGGCAAGAGCGGCCGCGGTGGGCTCGTTGATGATACGTTTTACATCCAGTCCTGCAATCTTGCCGGCATCCTTGGTTGCCTGACGCTGGGCATCGTTGAAATATGCGGGAACGGTGATAACCGCCTCTGTTACCTTCTCTCCCAGGTAATTCTCAGCGTCGGCTTTCAGCTTCTGCAGGGTCATTGCAGAAATCTCCTGAGGGGAATACTTCTTGCCGTCGATGTCCACTTTGTGATCGCTTCCCATATGTCTCTTAATGGAAGCAACGGTTCTGTCTGCGTTGGTCACGGCCTGACGCTTTGCAGGCTCGCCCACCAGACGCTCTCCTGTCTTGGTGAAGGCAACCACGCTGGGTGTGGTTCTCGCGCCCTCTGCGTTGGTGATAACGGTAGGCTTTCCACCTTCCATAACAGCCACGCAGCTATTTGTTGTACCAAGGTCGATACCGATAATTTTACTCATAATGCTCCTCCATTCTGCCTTTCATAAGGCTATTGCCAGGCGGAAGTCTGCCGGATGTCTGTCAGACACCTGTCTGCCTTCTGCCTTTTCCTGTTTGTTCATGATGCAGGACGTGCCTTTGCACACCGTATCCGCCGCCGGCTGACTTCAGGTCAGTTGGCTACCTTCACCATACTGTGTCTTACCACTGCATCCCGGTAGGTATATCCCTTCTGGAATTCCTCGGCGATAATATTCTCGCCATACGCCTCATCCTCTATGTGCATCACTGCATTATGAAAATTGGGGTCGAATTCCTGACCTACAGCTTCAATGGGCTTTACGCCCATGTTGTCCAGCTCGGTCATCAGCTGTTTATAGATCTTGTTCATGCCGTCCACAAAGGCGCTGTCCTTCTCGTCCTCCGGCACGGCCGCCAGACCTCTCTCAAAGTTATCCACCACGGGAAGGATCTTCTCGATCACGCTCCTTGCCCCGGTTTCAAACATGGCTGCCTTTTCCTTATCCGTGCGCTTTCTGAAATTCTCAAATTCCGCCATCTGACGCTTTACCCGGTCTTCCAGCTCATCAATTTTCTGCCTGCAGGCTTCTTCCTTTTTGTCCTTTTTCTTCTTTTTGAAAAAGCCCTCCTTCGCTGTCTCTCCGGTGCTGCCGTCCGCACCCTCATCCTGTGTATCTGCGGGTTCTTCCGTCCCGGCTTCCTCCGTCTCAGTCCGGGGTTCCTGTTCTGTATCGAAAATACCGTCCTCTACAGGGATCTCCACCCCTTCCTGATTATCTGCTTTATCTAAATTTTCATCCGCGTTTCTGTCCAATGCTTCGTCTTTTTCCATTCCTCTGCTCCAATCTGTGCCTGCGGCACCTTACGTTTTCTTATATAAAGTATCCAGCTGGTTCATAAGATTCTTGAGGATTCCTACGACCTTGTCGTAATCCATCCTCTTGGGTCCGATGATTCCCACCGTTCCTCTCATGCCTTCTCCCAGCTCGTAGGTGGCGGTCACCACGCTGCAGTCCTTCATGGTCTGCACCGGGCTCTCGTCTCCGATATATACCTGAATCCCTGTATTGCTTTCCTCGGAGAGCGTCTCCTGCACAATCTGGTTGAGCGCCTGCTTCTCCTCAAAAGCAGTGATCAGTTCGCTGGCCTTCTCTTTATCCGCCAGCTCGGGATATTTTAAAATATTGTTGGTGCCGCTGGTGTAAATTTCCAGATCCTCGTCCGCCCGGACGGCCTCCGCCACCGCGTCGATGATCTCTCCCACCATGCCGCTGTGGATCCCCGCCTGCTGCTTCAGATTGGCGATCATTCCCAGATTGATCTCATCCAGGGATTTGCCGTTCAGGTGGGTGTTCAGCAGGATGTTCAGCTTCAGCATCGTCTCCTGGTCCGGCGCCTCCTCCACACGGAGCACCGTATTCTTGATCACATTGCCCTCAACCACGATCACAGCAAGCACCTGATGCTCATCCATCTTGGAAAGCTGGATGAATTTCAGCTTATTGCCATGATACAGGGGGGAAGAAATCATGGCCGCATAGTTGGTATTCGCTGCCAGAACCCTTGCCACCTGTTGAAGAAGGCGTTCCATCTTATCCTCCTTCTCCACAAGAAGGCCCTTCAGATCCTCCACCTCCCGATCCTTCTCCTCCAGCATACTGTCCACGTACAAACGGTAGCCCTTATCGGAGGGAATCCGTCCGGCAGAGGTATGAGGCTGAATAATGTAACCAAGCTCCTCCAGATCCGCCATCTCGTTGCGGATGGTGGCAGAGCTCAGATTCAGATCTGTGTACTTGGAGATCGTCCTGCTCCCCACCGGCTCCCCTGTCTCCAGGTAGTTGCGGATGATAGCATGCAGGATCTTACTCTTGCGTTCGTCCAGTTCTCGCTCCATCGTCTCACCTCATCCAGGTTGTTAGCACTCGAGTTGTTGGAGTGCTAACACCTTCTGAAGATACATTATCACTATTCTTATCTAATGTCAAACCCTTTTTTCTAAAAAAAAGCCCGCCTGATTTGTTCAGGCGGGCCGTAATGGATATGTCTGCTGTGTCAGATGGCAAAGCTTCCGGTAATATCTCCATTGATCACGTAGTACACGCTGTTTTCTTCGGGCTTCACGTAAAGCTGAGCGGTGCGGAAATCAGCATCCTCTTTTTTCAGGTCATATTTCCATACATCCCTGGCAATCTTTTCCAGTTCCTCTGCGGTGTAGGACTTTCCTGCAAACTGAACGGTTACGGATACCTGGGCACTCTCTGCGGCGGGCTCAGCCGCCTTCTTTGCGGTTTCCTTTACAGAAGCGGCCTTTTTGGCAGGAGCCTTCTTCACGGTCTCTTTCTTCGCAGCCTCTGCCTTTACGGTTTCCTTCTTCTCGGTTTCTTTCTTCACTGGCTCCGCCTTTACGGTTTCTTTCACAACAGGCTCCTTCTTCGTCGGAGCGTTCTTCTCTGCGGCAGTCCTGGCTGTTGTTTTTGCTTCAGGCGTCTTTTTCTCGGTTGTCTTTACAGCGGCTGCTTTAACGGTTGCTTTTTTGGTTTCTGTCATGCTTTCTCTCCTCCTTAGGGAATAACTCCCTCCTGAATTCGGTACGGATCAGTCCTTCAAGCATTCCTTCCAAGCAGCAATGTACCTGAATTCTGTTCACAGTCTACCGCACATTCGCCAATCTGTCAACTTTTCTTCCCTACTTTTGTGAAAAATGCTTAAAAGGAATCGTAACAGTAAAGGTACTTCCCTTACCCGGAGCGCTCTGAAGCTCTATGGTGCCGTTGTAGTATTCCACGATGTGCTTTACAATGGACAGGCCAAGTCCTGTGCCGCCCATCTTTTTGCTGCGTCCCTTATCCACCCGGTAAAAGCGTTCAAAAATACGTTCCTGATCGGCGGCGCTGATGCCGCAGCCGTCGTCGGACACCTTCAGGTACAGGTTTGCATGATCAGAGGCAGCCTCCACCCATACGTTTCCGCCCGGATGGTTGTACTTGATTCCATTGCTTATGAGGTTCATAATCAGCTCCCGAAGCTGCTTGGCGCTGGCTTCTATAGACACTGGACTGCATTCCCTGTGGAGCATCACCTGATAGTCCGCCGCAATAGGCTCCATGGATTCAAAAATTTCAGTGAGCAGGGGAGCCATACGCACTGTGGAAAAGGTAACCTCCGCCTCCTTGGCCTCCAGCCTGGAAATCATCAAAATATCGTTTATCAGGCTGGTCATATTGTCCGTCTCCTTCAAAATACGGGCAACAAAGTCTTTTCTGGTCGTCTCATCCTGAACAAAGCCCTGATCCAGAAGCTCCGCATAGCCCCGCACGGAGGTGATGGGAGTTTTCAGCTCATGGGAGGCATTGCTGAAAAATTCCTGCCTGATCTTTCTTTCCTTTTCAAGCTGCTCCAGGTGCTCTCTGATCTCTCCTGCCATCTTCATGGTCGTCTCGGAAATCACATTCAGCTCCTTGTATTTGTATTCATGAAAGGTAAAATCCGGCTCTTCTCCCCGCAGCTTTCCCATTTCCTCCGAAATTTCCCGCAGAGGGGTGGTAATCGTATCGGTAAACCGGGCCGCAATCACCACACTGATAGCAAAGGCCGCCGCCGCGCCCAGAAGAAGCACGGGAAAAATCTGAATCATATAGTCCAGAAGGTTGGTGTAGGGAACCGCCATGCGGATGATATAATCACTGTTGCGTGACGGAAGGGCCACATAAAGCATACTTTCCCCCAGAGACTGGGAATAACGGGTGGCAAAGCCGGCCTGACCGTTCATTGCGCTTTTAATTTCTTCCCGCTCCAGATGGTTCTCCATTGCAGATACATGGGCCACATCGCTGTCTGCCGCCACGGTTCCGTCCGGCGCTATGATGGTGATTCTGCTGTGCTGATCCATGCTGGCTTCGTACAGCTTCGCCACCTGCTCCGCCAGATCCTGCTCATAATCCAGGGAATAATCCACCACACGGATGGTATTGAGCATGGCAGTCCTGTCATTTTCCAACATATTTCTGCCATAAAAATAGTAAGAAAAAATACTGCTGACCGCAAGGGCCAGCAGTAAAATCAAAACAAACCGAAACAGTATCGCACGTTTCATATTTAGTCCCCATTCCTGAGCGTAATCGGCGCGCCCTGCCCCTCATCCGGTACGACGAAGCGGTATCCCACACTCCGCACGGTTTTAATGTATTTGCTGCCTTCCTCTCCCAGCTTCTGGCGCAGAGTCCGAATGTGAATATCCAGCGTCCGTGTCTCTATATCGGCGCTGTAATCCCACAGTTCGTTGAGCAGCTCGTCCCTCTCCACCACCCTGGCGCGGTTTTCCACCAGGTACATGAGCAGCTCGTATTCCTTGTAGGTCAGGGTAACCAGGCTTTTGTTCATGCGCACCTCTCTGGCATCTGTATTCACCATAAGCCCCCCAAGGCTGACCACCCCCTGCGCCGGGTTCTGGCTCTGTCCCTGCTCCCCTGCCCTGCGCAGAAGGGAACGGATACGGGCCGCCAGCTCCAGGACACCGAAGGGCTTGGTCACATAATCATCCGCCCCTCCGTCCAGACCGACTACCTTGTCATATTCCTTATCCTTGGCGGTGAGCACGATAATGGGAATATTCCGAAGGCTGTCCTCCCGCTCCCGGATCACACGGATGGCCGACAGGCCGTCCATTCCGGGCAGCATCAGATCGAATACTGCCAGATCCGGCCGCTCCCCGTCCAGCTTCTCCAGCGCTTCCTCCGCCGTCTCAAAGGCTGCGACCTGATAGCCGTAGCCCTCCATGGCGATTTTTACCAGATTGCGGATGTTCTCATCGTCCTCTATCACAAAGATTTTCTGCATACAGCTCCCTTTCCGCCCTTACGCTTCCTCAAAAGCAGTGGTGGGCTTGGAGGCTTCCTTCACCACATACCCTGCAATGTTGGTGGCATGGTCCGAGATCCTCTCCAGATTGCTGATCAGATCCAGGAAAATCACGCCGCTCTCCGGCTCGCACTTTCCCCTGGAAAGACGCTGGATGTGCTTCTCCCGAAGCTCCTCCTCCAGCTTGTCCACGTTCTGCTCATAATCCGCCTCCTGCATAGCATCGGAGGTGCTTGCCAGCTCCCTTGCCTTCAGAGCGCTTTCCAGAGCCAGAATGGTTTCCTCCGCAATCAGATGCAGGTCCTTTACCCCTTTCTTGGAAAAGGACAGGCCGCCCTTACGCATGTTGTCGGCCAGCTCCGCAATATTTTCCGCATGGTCTCCCACACGCTCCAGATCGCTGATGGTATAGAACAGATTCTTTACCTGCTGATGCTGCTCGTCCGTGAGGGAAAGGTTGTCCACGCTCACCAGGAAGGCGGTAAGGATCGTCTCCATCTCGTTGATGGTTTTTTCCTGGGTAAGAACAGACTGGATCTTCTCCTCATTTCCATCCTCCACAGCGGAAAGCGCCAGCTTCAGGCTCTCGGCAACCTCACGTCCCATCACATTTACCTGGCCCAGAACAGTATCCATGGCAAAGGCAGGGTTGGCAAGGATACGCGTGTCCAGATGCCTGCGCATCTGCCCAGCGGCCGTGATTTCGGGCTCCGCATCCTTATCCTCCCTGATGATCAGGCCGGAAAGCTGCACCAGACGGTTGGCAAAGGGGAACAGCAGAATGGTATTCACCACATTAAATACCGTATGGAAAACGGAGATCTGCACACTGCTGATGGTGGCCGCTCCCCAGGCGGTGTTAACCTTGAATAAAATAAACATAATCACGCCGAACACAGCCGCGCCTATCACATTAAACAGCAGATGAATGATGGAGGCTCTCTTGGCGTTCTTTCCCGCTCCCGCGCTGGAAATCAGGGCGGTGACACAGGTACCGATATTCTGTCCCAGGGTAATAAAAACGGCAGACTGCCAGTTCACCACGCCGTTCAGAGCCAGCGTCTGCAGAATACCCACAGAAGCGGAGGAGCTCTGAATAATGGCCGTCACGCCGGCTCCGGCCAGGATCGCAAGCAGGGGATTCCTTCCCAGCACACGGAAGGCGTCCGCAAAAATCGGCGCGTCCCTGTAGGGTTTAATGGCGTCCGACATAAAGGAGAGGCCGATGAAAAGCACGCTGAAGCCCACCAGAATCTCTCCTACCTTCTTTTTATTTTCCGACTTGGCAAAAAGCACCAGAAAAGCGCCGATTCCCACCAGAAGCGGTGCAAAAAATTCCGGCTTCATCACGCTTCCCAGTTCATTCATGGAAACGATCCAGGCAGTAATGGTAGTACCGATATTCGCACCCATGATCACGCCCACAGCCTGGGCAAGCTCCAGGATACCCGCGTTTACAAAGCCCACCACCATAACCGTGGTAGCGGAGGAGCTCTGGATAATAGCCGTCACTCCCGCACCCACCAGCACCGCCATCAGACGGTTTCTGGTCAGAAAGCCCATCAGCTTCTGCATCTTACCGCCGGCAGACCTCTGAAGTCCGTCCGCCATAATATTCATTCCATACAGAAACATTCCCAGGCCGCCTACAAACTGAAACAGCATTCCTACATCACTGATCGACATCTTCATCCCCTTGTCACACTGACTCTCATTCCACCGCATCAGCGCACGTCCCCTGCTTCAGGCCACGCCGCCCTGCGGCTCCTTCTTTATCCTAAGCTCACCGGGTTTCTGTCCTGCGCGGACAAAAGCCCCTGTTTATTTTAACAGGATTTTAACAAATATGCACCCGGTGTATGTAAAATTTATGTAAAATATGTAACAGTTCAGCCATATCGGTGTGCACGGCAGAACTGTTTGGCGGTGAAGCATCACACTACATTACATAGAAATATCCCAGTACTAAAATACCCAAAACGATTCGATACCATCCGAAAACTTTGAAATCATGCTTTTTGATGTAGCCCATGAGGAAGCGGATCACCAGCATGGATACGGCAAAGGCTGACGCCATTCCTGCCAGCAGGAGGAGGGCTTCGGATGATGTGAATGAGAAGCCGAATTTTACAAGCTTCAGGAGGCTGGCTCCGAACATGACGGGAATCGCCAGGAAGAAGGTGAATTCCGCGGATGCTGTTCTGCCTACGCCGATGAGCAGGGCGCCTACGATGGTGGCTCCTGAACGGGAGGTTCCGGGGAAAATGGCGGCGATCAGCTGGAACAGGCCTATGAGCATGGCATCCCTGTAGGTAAGCTGGGCCACCGTGGTCACTCTGGGGCTTTTTCCTTTGTTCCAGTTCTCAATCAGGATGAAGGCGATACCGAACAGGATCAGCATGACGGCCACTGTGGTGGCATTGTAGAGGTAAGGCTCCAGGAGGTCATCCAGGAGGACGCCGTAGATCATGGCCGGAATGCAGGCCGCGATCACCTTGAACCACATCTGGAAAATATCCGGCCGTATCACACTTTTTCGGCCGCGCCCTCCGGTTTTTCCGGAATATTTTCCGAAAAGATCAAAGGGGAATATTTTGTTCCAGAACAGGATCACCACCGCCAGGATCGCTCCCAGCTGGATCACCACCAGAAAGACCTCCCAAAACTGGGGAGACACATCCAGCGTCACAAATTCATTCAACAGGATCATATGTCCGGTACTGCTGATGGGGAGCCATTCCGTGATTCCCTCCACGATACCGAATAAAAAAGCTTTTAATAGTTCAATCATTCCTTCTCCATTCCGCCGTCAGGACGGCTCTCATTCAAATAATCCAGAAGCTCTTCGTAACATTCCCGGGCATCCCGCAGTCCTTCCTCGTACAGCCTGGTCAGCTTCCCTTTGTCCTTCTCGATCCTTCCCACATCGCTCTTTTTCCGAGGGCGGATCACAAAAGCCTGGCCGTTCTGAACCTGGGCGTCCAGATAGTCCAGCATGTTGTTATAAGCAATGTGACGCTGTGCCATCAGCTCATAGAGCCTGGGATATTTGGCATAGCGCATGCGGATCAGCCCCAGATGCCCGGCCGGTTTCCTGCGATAGCCCTCCTCCTTCGTGAGGATGACCACATTTTTGCGGTTGCCGTCCACAATGGAATGCTGAATGGGCACACTGTCCGACAGGCCGCCGTCCAGATAGCGTTTTCCGTCTATCTCCACGATGCGGGAGACCAGAGGAAGGGAGGCGGATGCACGCACGGCCGTAATGTCCCTGTGCATCTCCCGCAGTCTCAGATACTCCGGGCGGCCCGTCTCAATGTTGGTCACCACCGCAAAGGCGCGTCCCTGATAGGCGTTAAACGTCTCATAATCGTAAGGATTGAGGCGGTTGGGTATCTCATCATAACACATCTGCGCCCCGAACAGATCTCCGGTGCGCAGAAGGCTCTCCACACTGCAGTATTCCTTATTGTCCAGATAGTCCACGCTCACCGCATACGACCTGCCCCGCTGTCCTGAAAGGTAGCTGCACAGGTGGACCGCACCCGCCGACACGCCGTAGCAGTTTGCAAACATCAGATTCTTATCCATAAAAAAATCGAGGACGCCGGCGGTATAGATCCCCTTCATACCGCCGCCCTCCAGCACAAGTCCAGCCTGTATCATATTTACCTCCCTGCCGGAGCGGTTTTGGCTCCGGCCACGGCGGGAAACCGCATCTGCATCCGCCCGCCTTTCCCGGACTGTGCGGCGCTCCGCGCCGAACCGTTTCTCACACAGTCCCGTACTCCTTCTGCACAAACCTTCTGAGCGCCTCCAGGGAACGCACCACCTTCTCCGTATCGATACAATAAGCCATACGGAAATACCCGGGACAGCCGAAGGTTCTTCCCGGAACCAGGATCAGGTCATAGGCCAGGGCCTTTTGGCAGAACGCATCCCCATCCTCCTCCAGGGCCTTGGGGAAAATATAGAAGGTGCCTCCCGGCCGCACACAGGTAAAGCCCAGCTCCTGCAGACAGTCATAGATCAGATTCCTGTTCGTCTCATACACCGACAGATCCGCCGTTTCCTCCAGCACCTCTGCCACCCCGTACTGGATCAGGGACGCAGGACAGTTGTGCCCGATCCCTCTGGAGATCTGGCCGCACATGTTCACGATCGTCTCCGCCTCCCTGCAGGCCGGATTCACCGCCACATAGCCGATCCGCTCGCCCGGAAGAGAGAGGGATTTGGAAAAGGAGTAACAGGTGATGGTATTGTCATAGTAATTCGCCGGATAGGGAGCCTGATTTCCGTCAAACACGATCTCCCGGTAGGGTTCATCGGATATCAGAAAAATATCATGGCCGAATTCTTCCTGTTTTCTGGAAAGGATCTGAGACAGCCTGCGTATTGTCTCCTCAGAATACACCACTCCGGAAGGATTGTTGGGGGAATTGATCAGGACCGCCATCACCTTCTCCGTGAGCATTTCCTCGAACAGGCCGAAATGGATCTGAAACCGCTCCTCGTCCGCAGGAACCACCCGGAGCACAGCCCCGGTTCCGCTCACATAGGGGCCGTACTCCGGGAAAAAGGGCGCAAAGGTAAGAATCTCATCCCCCGGCTTAGTCACCGCCCGGAAGGCATGGGCAAGCGCGCCTGCCGCGCCTGATGCCATAAATATATGCGCCGCCGTGTAATTCATTCCAAACCTTCTGTTCAGGGAAGCCGCTATTTTTTCCCTGACGGAAGGAATCCCCAGGCTGGGGCTGTACCCGTGAAGCCTGCTTGTGTCCCACTGGGTAAGCAGGCGGACACAGCAGTCTGTGAAATGCTGCGGGACGGGAACGGAAGGGTTCCCCAGGCTGTAGTCAAACACATTTTCATAGCCGATCTCGCTTCCCCGCTTTGCGGCAAACTCCGACAAGGTGCGGATCGCCGATTTTCCATTCAGCATTGTTTTATATTGTTCTGAAATCATGATTGCCTTCCAATCTGCCGCTTTGACGGCGTTCCTTTTTTTGTAGCAGCTGCTCCGGCCTGTGGGCTGCCTGTTTTCGTCTGCCGCCTGAAACAAACGCCCTTTCAGGGCCGCCTTCTTCCGCCAGACTGCTCCTTCTACATGCCAAAAATGCTGGTGGGCATACGGTACACCAGCAGTGCCGCCAGCGGGATCAGGATCTCGCACACGTTCACAAAGAAGCTGGCAATATCCTCCGTGGTGCCGCCGAAATGCTTGAACGCCACCCAGCAGTAATACAGGAATGCGGCCGCCGCCCCCGCCAGACAGCCAAGCCCCACTCTTAAATCGATCCGTACCATAAAGAAGGCGCAGAGCAGTGTATACAGGATCAGAACCACCGTCACGATCCCCTTGCCTTTTTTATCCTCCGGCACGTACAGGGAGCATTTGCTTTCCCTGCTGTGAGGGAAATACAGAATAGTCAGGCCATAAAGGGAACGGGACAGAATAAAGCCCAGAGCCACCACCGGCCAGCCGTCGATGGGCATCTCGCTCCAGAGTCCCACGATAATCAGAAAATAACCCACACAGGTGATGATCGCAAAGTAACCGCTGTGGGAGTCCCGCAGGATATCCAGCTTTCCGGTCCTGGGCTGGTGGGAGCACAGGGCGTCCACCGTGCGGAAAAAACCGTCCATAAAGGCTCCGCTGGAGAGGATCAGGGGAATCATCACGCAGACCACGGAGCGAAGCAGCTCATAATCCAGCAGGTAAGGATGGATGATCCTCCACTGCGTGATAAGGAAGGCGATCACCGCCCCCACCCAGGGCACAAAGCAAAGTATGTACCTCATATTTTCCTTATTCCGCTCCACCCCTCCCGCGGGAAGCAGGGAGTACATGGAAAACGCCAGCCGGATGCTGTTCCAGATCTGCTTCATAAATCTACCTCCTTGCTCCGGTTTACGCAGCAGCGCTGCCATCTCCGGGCTACTCGATCACCACATCCTCCGCATAATCCTGCCAGATCAGGCAGATCCAGGTCTTTCCCTGGCTCAGGGTGATGGGCTTTCCGTCCCCGTCCACATAATAGGCCGGATCGGTGTCGCTGTAGCGCGACCAGGTGCCCTCCGTCATTCTGCCCTGGGTACATACCTGAGCCTTCATCCCATTGTCCCCATGCAGGCCGAATGCCAGATAATCGTCCTTGTCCCGCACCTCGCCTGTACAGTACTGAAAGATCACGTTATCGTAGGCCAGATGCTCTCCGGTGCTCTCGTCGATCTGCGGCTCTCCGTACTGATAACGGTAATATTTTCCGTCCTCCTCATTGTACTCAAACCGGGCCTCCACCAGGCTGTATCCGTTCCCGGCCGTGTTTCCCTTACCGCCGGGGTACAGATTCACCGCCTTCGCTCCGGCCCCGTTATCCGGCTTCGTTCCATCCGGCGCAAAGGCAAACTTCGCCTTATGAGTCTGCCCATAAACGGTTTCATAACCCATTTTGTCAATGTCCTTCAGAAGCCCCTGAATATCCAGGCACACATTGTTGGGAGCGGAACGGTCTGTTGTCCTGAAAAAAGAATTGGCCGCGGGATGGTCGATCCCCACCACTGCCCCGCTGATATTATCCACCCTGTCGCTGTTCAGAAGCTCCCCCACATAGGGAGTTGCCTGCCCGAAATGGGCATAGATTGCGTCATATTCCAACGCACAGTACACAAAATAGTCACGGCTGGAGCGGATATACCCGATCCGGTCCATTTCCTCATAATTTTCAAACAGCCCCATCAGACGGGTCACCCGCCCCTCCACGGGAGCCTCATAGATGATGGAGGCCTTTGCAATACCGGTCTGAGGGCACCCCTCCTTCCGGTTGTTCATCATAACTGCCAGAGGCCTTTTGTTCACATCCTCCGCCGCCATTTTTTCTCCCGTCAGAAAGCTGTGCTCCCCATCGTTTTCCACCATAGCCGCGTTCTCCATATGGGTCTGCTCTGCGGTTTCGTTTGCCTGAGCCTGCTCCTGCGCCGACACAGGGCTGCTCTCCGACGCAGCCTCTCCCGTCTCCCCAGGCACCTCCGGCTCCTCTTTCCCTCCGCAGCCGGCCAGCATCAACACTCCCGCCAGCGCCGCCGCGCACAATACCACCATCCGCTTCTTCCCGATCCCCAGCCTCTTCCCTCTTGTTTTTTTCAACTCTTTTCTCTCCTGTATCGTCGTATTTTATGACAATTCAACCGCCCACAGGCAGCCCGATATATCCGCGTCCTGAGCAAAACGTCTTTCTGACCTTTCCTCCCGCGGCCACCCATTTTTCACTCCTAAAACCTCTGCTTTTCATGGCACAGATTGAAAATATTGTACTGCGCCGCCTATAAGAAGTCCAGCCTTTTCACAATTCTTTAGAAAATATAGCTAACAGTTCAGCCCGCGCCCATTCGCAAAACGCCCCTACGGGGCTTTCCGCTGCT
>CAUWLJ010000006.1:0-68240 GCA_963559585.1 uncultured Eisenbergiella sp.
AGAAGATATGCTGGATTGTCTGATTGGTGAATGCAGAATGTTTAAAATGCTTGAATAATTCCATTGTTTATGTATCGTCGGAATTGACAGGGGAGGATAATGTGATAGTTGTAAGTACAGATAAAGGCGATCTTTCTTTCCAATCAGTAGACGATGTATTAAATTTCGTCCGGACAACGACACAGAAAAATAGTGAGATATGGATTGGAGGAAAACACCCATATCCCTGTATGACTGTTTGCACCAATGGAGAATATGCAGCTATTAACTATTTTGAAAACGATACAGGTGATATGTGGCTGTCTTATAATGAGGAAAATCAAGAAGATGTTACTTTTATGGCTGCTGGAGAAGAATGGGAACCAGATGTCAATGCAGTCATCAGTTTAAGCAGTGCGTTTTCTTGCATTAGGGAATTTTGTGCTGCTTATGAAAGACCTTCTTGTATTCAGTGGCAAGAGTTATAAATTCCATTTGAACAAAAATCTGGACTGCTCATGAAATCGGAGTTTGAAATGGAGGAGATGGCTGTGGAATTTGTAGAGCCTGATATACGAGCAAATATTACTTTGACAAGAGAACAACCAGTGTATAGTGGCTATCGCCCTGCGCATTTAATCGGTGAATATTTAACAACAGGCGTTCACAAATATTTCAATACAGATATGTTAAAATGTGGCGAAACAATCGAGGGAACGATTTCCTTTATTTCGCCAGAGTATTATCCGCATTCATTAAAAGTCGGTATGCGGCTTACATTTCAAGAAGGAGCCAAAATTACGGGGTATGCTGATATTATTGAAATCTACAATGACCTTTTAAAAGGCTGAATTCCATTTGTTGAGCAGATAGCAAAGCCAGCCGAGCCAGTCAACGGTCAAGATGAACGACACATAAATGTGCCGCCGTTGACAGTCCCGCCCGTCTTTGCTAATGGGCAATCAAGGCGGGAAAGCCCTAAAATGGCTTCCCGTCCATTTCAAATTTGAGAGAAAAATCTGTCTGCTTTTGCGTGAATGTGTCCACAAGTTCTGGACATTTTGTCCCGAAGTCCGGCGTGGGACGAGGGACGGGGGCTTTCATATACGCCCTGTCTGCTGATGAAACCAGTCCTGCGCCTGCAGCTCCACGCCACGCAATCACAGTCCTGTTTTCCTGCCGCTTCAAATGCTCTTGCCCTCCCCGGCGGCAACGGCATTTTACGGCAACGCTGACAGAGCGTATAACACACTACACTTTGCAGGCAAAGTCGTGTGCCAAAGGGTGCCCCTTTGGAAACCCCGGACAACAAAACAGGCTGAATATCTCGCACTTTCCCGGTGCTTGATACTCAGGCTCAGATATTCCATGAAAAAAATCTTGCAGATCCCTTTTGGCCATGTTAAAGTAAAATAGAGCATGTATTCATAAGAATCCGGCGTTCCAGCCATATCATTTTACGGCCGGCTGTCTTTCCTATGGGCGGGCTGTATCTGTTTTCTTTTCGGAACTCCATGCTTTAAATCCAACCATTTATTCATCAACAGGCAGGAGAGTCGAAAGGAAAAGGGGCTGCATAGCGGCGGCCTGGTATTTCCTGTAAGAGAAGCTGCTCCTGCCGCGGACACGGGCAAAAGCCCGGCTTGCAGAAAGGAGCGTTTTATGCAGGAAGAAAAAAGAAGTGTAAACAGGGAATATAAGGACACTGTATTCCGCATGCTGTTTAAAGAAAAGGCACGATTGCTGGAACTCTATAATGGCCTGAACGGAACGGATTATCGGGACGAAGAGGAACTGGAGATTTCTACTCTTGAGAATGCGATCTACATGGGTATGAAGAATGATGTTTCCTTCCTTTTACTGTCAGAGCTGAACCTATATGAGCATCAGTCCAGCTACAATCCTAACATGCCGCTGCGCGATCTGCTGTATATTGCGCGGCAGTTTGAAAAATATGTAAAGGACAAATCACTGTATTCCAGCAGGAGGTTAATGCTGCCAACTCCCAGCTTCGTAGTATTTTATAACGGAACGGCCGCTCAGCCGGAGCGGTGTGTACTGAAGCTGTCGGATTCTTTTGAGAAAAGAACGAATGAGCCTGATCTGGAGCTGAAGGTGCTGCAGATTAATGTGAACGATGGGAAGAACCGTGATCTGATGGAGCGCTGCCGGACGTTGAAGGAATACAGCCAATATGTGGCATGTGTACGGAAATATACGGAAAAGGAGCCTATTGCAGAGGCGGTGGATCATGCGGTGGCGGAATGTATCAGAAAAGGGATCCTGCGGGATTTCCTGCTGAGTCAACGAGCGGAGGTAACGGCAATGTCGATTTTTGAATACGACGAGGAAGAGGAAAAGAGGAAGCTTAGAGAGGCGGAGTATGAGTATGGCCGGGAGGAAGGTAAAATACAGGGAATAAAAGAAGGAAGAAAAGAAGGAATAAAAGAAGGAATAAAAGAAGGAAGAAAAGAAGGGATAAAGGAAGGGGAAAAAAAGAGTAAAAAAGCGTTTCGTGCATTGATGGAAAAGCTTTTCGCCCAGGGACGGGGAAGCGAGCTTGAGCGGGCAGTGAGAGAGGAAGCCTATCTGGATAAGTTACTGGAGGAATTTGGGCTGTCATCAGACAGCACAGAGTAATGAGAGAAGAAAGGAGATCCTATCAAATGAAAAGAGAAAATCGCAAAATATGGACAGCTGCACTTCTGTCTGCCCTGCTTCTGACGGCCTGCCAGGAGCAGCCGGAGACGGAAACGCCCCAGAACACAGAGACCGGGGCACAGGAAACGGTTTCTGAGGAGGGAACGGATCCGGCACAGGAAACGGATACGGCGGAAGAAACTGTTTCGATGGAAGAAACAGTCTCTCAGGGAAACGCCGATCTTCCGCCTGCAGGAGGGGACATTACGCTGTCCTCCTCAGAGAGCGTGACGGTGGGGGACTATACCTATCATACGGATACCAGCCAGGCCAGTTGGTCGGCGGGTGATGGAGCTGAGGCCAAAGAGATTCTCCTTCTGAATACGGAGTATCCTGTTTTTGAGGGGGATTCACCTGCTGAGCAGGCAGTCAACGCTTTTTACCGGGAATGGGCAGAGGGCAAGATGGCATTTTATATGGAGGATGAATATTCCGGTATGAAATATGTGCTGGAGCTTTCGCCGGAGGAATACTCTGCGGGTATGCCCTATGAGGCTTCTGATATGCTGAAGGAGGTGACGGTGACGGAGGAGCTGATCGCTGTCAGCCATGAAGCCTACGCCTACACGGGAGGAGCCCACGGTATGCCGGGGCGGGAAAGCCATCTGTTCCGCCGCCTGGACGGCAGTGAGGCGGCACTGACGGATGTGATTACCCTGTCCGGGGAGGAACTGGATGAAAAGGTACGCGGCCTTTTTCTGGAAAAGGTGAATACTGCGCCGGAGCAGTTTTTTCAGGATGCGGCAGAGACTTTGAAGGAAAAGACAAATTTTGAGAAAAATGCCTGGTTCACGCCGGATGGAGTGGTCTTTTTTACCACACCCTATGAGATCGCGCCCTATGCGGCGGGCTTTCCCGAGGTGACGATCCCCTATGAGGAGCTGGGTATCCGGCGGTGAGCTTCCCGGAGCGTGCTGAAACATTCATTTCCCCGCTGTCCCCTGAGATTTACCGCGGAGGGAAAACGCTCCCTTCCGGGCTTTCTGCCGAACCGGCATGTATAGATCCGTTCCTTTTGGCACACAATACAGTGGCAGGGAAAGGCGCAAAGGCCGGTGCGCATATTCCCGGTAAATATCAGCCAGAGAAAACGGAGGAATGGAAATGGCAAATATATCTGAACTGGATCTGCAGAATCTGCGCCACCTGATCGGCGGCTATGACACCACCCACTGCAAGATGAAGGAGTATGCTTCCTGGGCAGAGGATGAGAAAATCAAGCAGTTCTTTGAGCAGGGTGCAAAATCCGCTATGGAGAACAAGCAGCAGCTGATGAAGTTTTTACAGTAGACGCCGCGCAGAAAGGGGAATTCATTATGATGCAGGAAAAAACAATGGTAGCAGACACACTGGCCAGCATAAACGGAGAACTGACCAGGTTCGGAGAGATGATCGCACAGACGGAGAACAAGGAACTGAAAACCACACTGAAGCAGATGCGGACTGCCTCTGAGCAGTGTCAGGAACAGCTCTACCAGATGGCAAGGGAAAAGTCCTATTACGTGCCCGCCCAGAAGGCCACCGCAGAGGAAGTTGCCCATGTGAGAAGTCTGTTCACTTCAGGGACTTTATAAGAGGCCTTTTCAGGAAGCAGCAGGATGAAAATAGTGTGAGGAGCCGCAGGCCAAAGGAACAGCCTGCGGCTCCTCACATTCTGGAAGCTTCCCGTTTGGATGGCTTCATTCCACCAGCTTCACCCCACTGATATCCGAATCGATCATCATGGAATAGTTGGTATAATACACCACAAACCCAGGCTTGCCGCCGCCGGGCTTCTTTACATTTTTTTTCTCTGTATAATCGATTTCCACCTTTTCCTGCCCTCTGCCGCGGGAATAATGGGCAGCCAGCCGGGCGGCCTCCTCAAAGGTGCGGTCGGGAAGCTCCTCTCCTCTGGATTTTACCACCACATGGGAGCCGGGCATCCCCTTGGCGTGGAACCACCAGTCGTTTCCTACGGCAAATTTGAACGTGAGCTCATCGTTCTGATAATTGTTTTTCCCTACATAAATATCATAGCCGTCGCTGCTGATATAGTGAAAAGGCCTGCTGGTGACCTTCACCTTTTTCCCTCCGCCCTTTCTTCTGATGTAGCCGCTTTCGATCAGCTCCTCCTTGATCTGAACCAGATCCTCCTCCTGCAGGGCAATATCCAGGGCGTTGCTCACGGATTCCAGGTGCTCTACCTCAGCCTTTGTTTCCAGGGTGAGCTGGGAGAGCGCCTCGTAGGTCCGCTTCAGCTTGTTGTACTTTTCAAAATACTTCTTTGCATTTTCACCGGCGGTGAGCGTGGGATCCAGGGGGATGGTGAGCATTTCCCCGGTGTAGTAGTTGGGCACTTCCAGAGAGCGGGCGCCGGGCTGGGCGCTGTAGCCGTAGGTGTTCAGAAGCTCGCCGTATACCCGGTATTTGTCACGTTTCTCCGTATCCTTCATCTGCTTTAGCTGCAGATCGTACTTTTTTACGTTCCGCTCCAGGGCCGTGGAGACGATGCGCCTTAGGTCTGTGGAGCGCTGACGGATCCTGGTGACGGTGCTTTTTTCCGCATAATAATCCTCCAGCAGGGCGGATATGGAGGTATAGTCCTGCCGCCTGGCAGCGGGATAGGAGGTAAGAGGCAGGGCCGCATATTCCGCCGGAGCCATTGGATAGCCGTCCTGCTCATATACGATACAGGGATGGAAGCAGCCGTCCGACACCTCCTGCATCATGGCGTGAAAAGCCTGCCAGAGCCGGTTCTGTTCATCAGGGGACAGGGAGGCGGTGGAGGCGTCCCCGTCCACACCGGCGCGGAAGCACAGCTCCTGTGCAATGGCGGGGGAGAGGCCGGTGAAGGAGGAATAGAGGGCCTTGAAGCAGGGCCGGGCCGTCTGAAACAGCCTTTCCCGGAAATCCTCCTGGGAGACGGTCAGCGGATCCGCCTTGTCCTGAGTGTGGGGAATGAAATAATCCTTTCCCGGAAGCACTTCGCGAACCGAGCTCACCAGCCCGGAAATGTGCTTGATGCTGTCTATAATCCGATTCTCCTCGTCGCAGAAAATGATGTTGCTGTGCTTGCCCATCAGCTCCACGATCAGCTTTTTGCGCCTTAAATCCCCAAGCTCGTCCAGATGCTCGATCTCAAAGTTCAGGATACGTTCCAGCCCCGGCTGTGTGATGGAGAGGATGCGCCCGTTCTGGATGTGCTTGCGCAGAAGCATGCAGAAATTGGGCGCGGTCAGAGGGCTTTGCTTATTTTTTTTCGTAAGATAAGCCAGAGGAAGTGAGGCGGAGGCGGAAAGCGTCAGCCTCAGGTTTGCGCTGTTGTTTTTGATGGTCAGAAGCAGCTCGTCAGGCTCGGGCTGAGCGATCTTGTAGATCCTCCCTCCTGTCAGGAGCCCGTCCAGCTCCTTTCTGATCCCTGCTATGGTAATGCCGTCGAAGGCCATATTGATTCACCGTTCCTTTCCGCAGCCCGCGCCGGAAAATGGGAGCCTCCGCCAGGGAGGGCGTTTTCCGGTAACGGGCGGTTTCCGTTTTTAAATCTTTCTTCCTATTGTGGCATATACAGCCCGCAAACACAAGCATAGATGCAAAGGATGTGTAAAAAAATGTAACAGTTCGTTACTGTTCACGGCAGGCCCGTAAACAGTAACTTTCGCGGGCCTATTGAAAGTTTTTGCTGCGCAAAAGAGGCCCGCTCACTCCTGAATCACATTCTTACGCCTCAAACGGCAGGCGTTTGAGGCTGCTGTGAACAGTAACAACAGTTCAGCCCACGCCCACGGAGCAGCAACAGGCTGCTCCGCAAAACGCCCCCTTGGGGCTTTCCGCTGCTGCGCAGCTCCTTTTGCTCATAAGCGGGCGCTAAGCTCATATCGGCATGAACGGTCAAAATCATGCAGGCATGTTTTGACCGTCCAAACCGATATGGCTGAAGTGTTACAAAAAAATCTTGCCCCGGGCCTTCTGTCGGGGTATAATAAAAACAGTTGAAGTGCATCGGAAAGGAATCTGTATCAGCCATGCTTTTAAGCTTTGCACACGCTGTCCGGCGGGAAAACCGGGGCAGCCCTGCACGGCGGTGAGAAGACAGGCGAAGAGCCGGCCGAAAGACCGGACGAAGGGGACGGGGCAGAAGCCGGGCCGGCGCTGCAGGCCGGATTTCATAAATGCTTCGGAGAGTGAACGGAAAGAAAGGCGGTCTCGCCGAAATACAGGAGGGTTGTTTTGCTGTTTCAATCGTATGAATTTGCGTTCTTTTTGGTGGGTATTGCCGCACTGTTTTTTATTGTACCCGGAAAGGTAAGGCCGGGCGTGCTTCTTCTGGCCAATCTTGTTTTTTTTCTGCGCGGCGGCCCCGCAGGCTGTTCCCTGGCTGCTGCTTACGATCCTGACGACCTATGGCTGCGGCCTGTTTCTGGAAAAAGCGGAAGGTAAAGGTGCAAAGCGGCTTGCGCTGGCGGCCTGCCTGGCGGTGAATCTGGGGCTTTTGGCCCTGTTTCGGTACTTCCCGGTGTGGGAGGATCTGCTCAACGGATGGTACGGGGGAGGCATCCGCAGGGTGAAGCTTGACCTTGCCGCTGCCTGGGGTCTGGCGGCTCCTCTGGGAATTTCCTTTTATACCTTACAGGCAGTGGGGTATCTTCTCGACGTGGCAGGGAAAAAATATCCGGCGGAGAAGAATCTCCTGCATTTTGCAGTGTTCGTATCCTTTTTCCCCAATCTGTCCAGCGGCCCCATTGAGCGGGCGGGGCATTTCCTGCCCCAGCTCCGCGGGCTCGCCCGCAGCAGCAGGAGGCAGCTTTGGGATTATGACAGGATGGCGGTGGGTCTGATCCATATCCTGTGGGGCTTTTTCCTGAAAATGGTGCTGGCTGACCGGGCGGCGGTTCTGGTGGATCATCTGTTCGGACTGTATGAAAATACGGACAGCTTTACCATGCTGATGGCAGCCCTGTTTTATTCCGTCCAGATCTTCTGTGATTTTGCCAGCTATTCCTGCATTGCCGTCGGCGCGGCGCAGTTGATGGGTTTTTCCCTGATCCGCAATTTCCGCCAGCCCTATCTGGCAGTCGGTTTCCGGGATTTCTGGAGCCGGTGGCACATTTCCCTGAGCGGCTGGCTGCGGGATTACGTCTACATTCCCCTGGGCGGAAACCGGAAGGGCGTGCTGCGAAGGTACGGGAATATTCTGATTACGTTTCTCGTAAGCGGCCTCTGGCACGGCGGCGCGCCCCATTTCCTGGTGTGGGGGCTGCTCCACGGGCTCTGCCAGGCGGCGGAGGATCTGGCTGTGAGAGCGTGCAGGAGGTGTGCGGGCGCGGCGGGAGGACTTCGCGGCAATCGCGGACGCGGGGAGGAAAAGCGGCAGGAAAAATGTGAGGGAGGCGTCGGAGAGCCGGGAGGAAATCTGACGGCCCGGCCGGTTATCAAAAAAATCCTACAGCTTCTTTCACGGATCCTGTACGCTGCCTTTACCTTTGCGGCGGTAACCGTCCTGTGGATCTTTTTCCGGGCGGATTCTTTGGAAATGGCTCTGGTCTGCCTGGAAAATCTGTTCACCAGATGGCAGGGCTTCCTGGCGGCGGATCAGCTTATTTTCGTGATGGGGCTGGATAAAACGGAGTTTTTGATCGCGGCGGCAGGCATTGCCCTGCTCCTGCTGTCTGAGCTTGTCAGCGAATGGACGAAAAAGCCTCAGGCGGAGTGGATCTATGCCTCCCCCCTGCCTGTGCGCTTCCTGATCTGCCTGTTCCTGATGGGCGCGGTGTTCGTGGTGGGAAAGTACGGCGTGGGCTTTGATGCGTCCAACTTTATTTATATGGGCTTCTGAGGCGGAGCTGTGCTGTTGCGCACAGCAGCCTCAGGCAGCCGGTGTTTGAAGAAAATACAGCGGCGTTTTCTGCCGTCCTGTGGAATGCGCTTTGAAATGAGGATGAGAATGAAAATAGAAGGATTCAAAAAGCCGGCCGGATTTCTGGCCTTTGCCCTGCTTGCGGCGCTGATGTTTTCTCTGTTAAACAGCGTCCTGTGCGTAAAATCGGTGAGCGGCATCGACCAGGCCAGAGGGCTGTATGCCCAGCCTGAGGGGAGCGTGGACGTGCTGTTTCTGGGAAGCAGCCATGTCCACTGCAACGTGGATTCCCGCGTGCTGTGGGAGGAGGAGGGGATAGCGGCCTATCTGTGCACCACCGCAGAGCAGCCTCTGTGGAACAGCTACCATTACCTGGTGGAGGCGCTGAAAACTCAGGAGCCAAAGCTGGTGGTGCTGGACGTTTTTTCACCGGCCCATTCCCAGGAGGATTTTCAGGAAAAATGGCTGGCGGAAAACCTGGAGGGAATGCGCTTTTCATGGAACAAATATGAGATGATACGGGCCAGCGCCAGGTCGGAGCATCTCTCCTGGCTGTTCGGTTATCCCAGATACCACGACCGCTACGCCCGCCTTTCCGAAAAGGACTTTCAGAATTTTTTCTGGAACAGGGAGGAAAAAGCCAGGTGGAAGGGCTTCGTGGAGCTTCACACCCACGCCCGGATGACGGAAATGGATATGAGCCGGGTCACCGGGCGTACCCCCCTTACGCCCAAATCCCAGGAATACCTGGACCGGATCATTGCCCTTACCCAAAAAGAGGGAATCCCGCTGATGCTCTTAAACGCTCCCTATCTGGTGGAGGAGAAAGACCAGCATATTTATAATGAAATCGCGGCCCAGGCCGGGGAACAGGGGCTTCTTTTCCTGAATACCAACTATCCTTCCATCTACCGGGAGATGGGGCTGGACTTCCAGACCGATTTTGCGGATCATGCCCATCTGAACGCCCAGGGGGCCGTCAAGTATACCGGCTATCTGGGAAAATGGATGAAGGAGCATTATCAGCTTCCGGACAGGAGAGGGCAGAAGGGCTATGAATCCTGGGAGGAGCAGAGGGCGGCGTACATGGAGGAATAGGGCGGGCAGACAACGGGAATGAGTTTCCAAGCCCATGCCAGGTATCCCTACATGAACGTAAATACCAGATAGAGCACGATCAGCAGGATGAAAAGGCACATGCCGCAGAATACGCAGACCGTAGTTTTTACCAGATGCCGCTCCTTTAATGCCAGGATCATCATGGACAGCACATCAAATGAAAAGAGAAACTGGCAGATCCCGCACAAAATGGCCGTCACTTTTGAGTGAGCCCCTTCCCTGCAGGCCTTTATCAGATAGGCAATCGCGTATGGAGCCGCACCCAGCAGGATTCCATAGCCGAAGATTAAAAACACGATCGTGACCAGCCCAAACAGCACCATGAGCGGCAGAGGAAAGATGGCCATCAGGGTTACCAGGACCGTGAGGCATCCGCCGATCAGATAAAATGGAACCAGGCCATATTTTATGATCAGCGTGCAGTTCAGCAGGGTCTTTCTGCTCCACCTTCTGCCGGCTGTCAATACAACGATCAGATTGACGGCCCCCATGATAAAAGGCAGAAGCAGGGAAAGGATCTGCAGACCAAGGGTATTGTCAAACAGACCTGCTAAAAGAAAAAAGGTATAGGAAACGATTACATATAGGGTCGGGATGATGTATGGCATGTGGGTTCTCCGTTCCGAAGCATAAGCGGCAGGAGGACGGGGAAAAGTGAAATACGCTCTGGCGCTTCCTTTCCTGGCCGGTTCTGCTCCTTAAATTGATTTTTTAGCTTGGTTATGTAAGGCCTTTTTCATCATTTTCAGGCGGCCGGATATGGCATAACATTTCTTCTTCACAGGCGCCGAACTGCCGAAAATTAGATTTGGCTTCTCTCAGTGTTATTCCGTGATTAGAGTCGCTCGGTTCGTTATCAGAAGCAATGAAAGGATCATTTTCCCAAAAACAAACCGGACAAATAAATCCGCAGTCTTCGGTCGGTGGGACATTGTAGGTAAAAGATCCGCAACAGGGACATGGATGTTTTTTCACATCTGTTCTGGAGTTTTCTTTCATAGTTCGATACCTCTGCAGCCTGGAATTTATCAGCATCCATTTTGCTGATTATTCTTTTCTGTACTTATAAAAACTCCATATGCCTATAAGGATTGGAAAGCCAACGATACCATAATTAACTCCTGCCAAACCTCTTGCATGAATTCCTTCCATCAGGTGTGGAGTGCTGCTCAATAATGTCAAAACCATAAAAATTGTAATTACTAAATATACCTTTTTCGTCATACATGACACCTCCCGGATACACAGAGCTACCGTACTCCTGTCAGGATAAAATTCATTAGCTGCTCTACATCATCAAAATCGTCATAATCTCCGTTTATTCCGTTTCGGTGATACACGATCCCGTTTTTCTCATTCCGTTCCAGACAATCCAACAGCTTTTCTTCTCCGTATTTTTTGACAAACAGAGTAAATGCGTAGGGTTTGATTTTGCTCAATAATCCTTTCCTGCAGTTTTCTTCGCACTCATAACAATGTGACAGTCCTTTTTCGGTGGAACATCGTCTGTTCTCACAGGAATTATGATCCGGGCAGCCGTCTGAGCCGCATCCGTTACAGGCGGCATTTTCTGTGCATAAGCAGCACGCAAGGCCGCATCTGGCAATTCCTAATTCTCGTTTCATCTGGACACCTCCACAGCTTTTGTATAGATAAATTGTATCATGCGGCCGGAAACAATTCCATCTTTTCCTGCTAAATTTTTTCAACATCCTTCCGCCCTCCTTTACCATCCTCCGGATATATGTTATACTGACCGAACAGCCGGAGCGGCTGCGCAGAGTGACGCCGTGCCGGGTAAAGCTGCAGACCGCACCTTTGCGCCCGGTATTTTGACGCCTGCCGCCGCTTTTTTGATTAAGAGAAATACGGAGGAAAACGAATATGAAAAGAATCAGCACTGAAAAAGCCCCTGCCGCTATCGGCCCCTACAGCCAGGCTTACCAGGTGGGAAACCTGCTCTTTACTTCCGGCCAGATCCCTATCGATCCGGCTACAGGCGACCTTGTGCCCGGCGGCATCAGGGAGCAGACCGCACAGGTGATGAAGAACATAGCTGCCGTACTGGAGGAGGCAGGACTGGGCGCTGAAAATGTGGTAAAAACCACCTGCTTCCTGGCAGAGATCGGGGATTTCGCCGCATTTAATGAGGTTTACGGAGAATACTTCACCGGAAAGCCTGCCCGCTCCTGCGTGGCGGTAAAGGATCTTCCAAAAGGTGCCCTGGTGGAGGTGGAACTGATCGCTGAACGGTCTTGACGCTCACCATCCGGTGCCTTATAATAAAAGGAATTATGGGGATTCACGTTTTTGGAGGTTGACATGATCAAAAGCATGACCGGCTTCGGCAGATGTGAGGTCTGCGAGGCAGAACGTAAAATCACGGTGGAGATAAAGTCCGTAAACCACCGCTATCTGGACGTGGCCATGAAGATGCCCAAGAAGCTGAATTTTTTTGAGGCGTCGATCCGCGGCCTGCTCAAGGAATACGTCCAGAGGGGAAAGGTGGATCTTTTCATTTCCTATGAGGATTACACGGAAAACAACGTGACCGTAAAGTACAACCGGGATGCAGCGGCGGAGTATATGGCCTGCTTTGCGCAGATGGCCGACGAGTTCGGTCTGGAAAATGACATCCGCGTTTCCTCCCTGGCCAGATTCCCGGAGGTGTTCTCCATGGAGGAGGGCAGCGTGGATGAGGAGGGGATCTGGAAGGTGCTGGGTAAGGCCTTGACCGGAGCAGCCCAGGCTCTTACCCAGGCCAGGATTGACGAGGGTGAGAACCTGAAAAAGGATCTTCTGGTTAAGCTGGACGGTATGCTTGAGCATGTGGCTTTCATTGAGGAGCGCGCGCCCCGGATCCTTGCGGAGTACCGTGCGGGCCTGGTGGAAAAAGTGCAGGAGCTTCTTGGGGATGCCCAGGTGGACGAGAGCCGCCTTCTGACGGAGGTTACCGTTTTTGCGGATAAGGTATGCGTGGATGAGGAGCTGGTGCGCCTGCGCAGCCATATCCAGACCACGAAGGAGGTGCTGGAGGCAGGCGGAGGAATCGGAAGGAAGCTGGATTTCATCGCCCAGGAGATGAACCGGGAGGCAAACACCATCCTGTCCAAGACCAGCGACCTGGAAACCTCCAACCGGGCCATCGAGCTGAAAACGGAGATCGAGAAGGTAAGGGAGCAGATCCAGAATATCGAATAGACGGGTGGAAAAGAAGATGAACCAGTTCATTCATGTGGGGTTCGGCAATATCGTGAACACCCAGAAGGTGGTGGCGGTGGTCAGTCCGGATGCCGCGCCCATCAAGCGTATGGTGCAGACGGCGAAGGAGAAGGGAACGGCTGTGGACGCCACCCAGGGGCGCAAGACGAAGGCGGTCCTGGTGATGGAGAACGGACAGCTGGTCCTGTCGGCCCTTCTGCCTGAAACGATCGCAAACAGAGCACAGACGGGAAGAGAGGATATGGACAGCTTATGAAGCGCAGAGGCATTTTGATCGTGGTATCCGGATTCTCCGGCGCGGGTAAGGGAACCCTGATGAAGCGGCTCCTTGCCGAATATGACAACTACGCCCTGTCGGTCTCCATGACCACGCGCCAGCCCAGAGAGGGCGAGATTGACGGCGTTTCCTATTTTTTTGTAGATCGGGACGTTTTTGAACGGGAGATCGAAAACGACGGCCTGATCGAGTACGCCAGCTATTGCGGCAATTACTACGGCACTCCGAGGGAGTATGTGGAGCGCTGCCTGGAGGAGGGGAAGGATGTGGTCCTGGAGATTGAGATCCAGGGCGCCCTCAAGGTGAAGGAGAAATTCCCCCAGGCGCTGCTCCTGTTCGTCCTGCCCCCCAGCGCCCGGGAGCTGAAGAAGCGTCTGGAAGGCAGAGGGACGGAAAGCGCCCAGGTGATCAGGAGCCGGCTGGAGCGTGCAGTGGAGGAAGCCCAGGGGATCGAGAACTACGAGTATCTGATCATCAACGACGACCTGGAGGAGTGCGTGAGGCAGATGCACGGGATCATTCAGGCGGCACACAGCAATCCCCTGAGACAGAAGCAGTTAATTGCCGATATGCGTACACAGCTTGACGCATTAGTGAAAGGAGAATAAAAAAACATGTTACATCCCTCGTACAGCGACCTGATGAAAGTGGTAAATGCGGAGGTGGAGCCGGGTGATGAGAAGATCGTCAACAGCCGCTATTCCATCGTGATGGCGACGGCCAAGAGAGCCAGACAGATCATCGGAGGGGACGACCCGATGGTGAGCATGAGAGCGGGCCTGAAGCCCCTGTCTGCGGCTGTGGAAGAACTGAATCAGGGCAAGATCAAGATTCTCGGAGACGAAGAAGCGGAGCAGGCGGAAGAAGAGGCTGCTGCGGAGAATACAGAGGCCGTGGAGGCCTGACAACAATTAGGGAAAGGAGAAGAGAAGCTGCCGGAGGCGCGAAACTGCCGCAGGAGTTTCTCTTTTTTTCAATGAATATATGAAAATACTGTTTGTTTCCCTTGGCTGCGACAAGAATCTGGTGGATACCGAAATGATGCTGGGCATGCTTTCCCAGCGCGGGCACACATTTACGGATGACGAAGCGGAGGCAGAGGCGGTGGTGGTCAATACCTGCTGCTTCATAGGGGATGCCAAGGAAGAAAGTGTAAATACCATCCTGCAGATGGCGGAGCTGAAAAAAGAGGGACGGATTTCCGTCCTGATCGTAACCGGCTGCCTGGCTCAGCGCTACCGGGAGGAGATCCGGGAGGAAATCCCGGAGGTGGACGAGATCCTGGGAACCATGTCCATCGACAGCATTGCGGACGCCATCGATGAGGTGCGTTCCGGGCAGCGGCGGAATCATATCACCGAGCCGGATGCGGCATTGGTGTACGGCAAAAAGCGCAGCGTAACCACAGGCGGCCATTACGCCTATCTGAAGATTGCGGAGGGCTGCGATAAGCGCTGTACCTACTGTATCATCCCCAAGGTGCGGGGGAGCTTCCGTTCCGTGCCCATGGAGACGCTGGTGGAGGAGGCCCGGGAGCTGGCGGAGGGCGGCGTGAAGGAGCTGATCCTGGTGGCCCAGGAGACTACCGTGTACGGCAAAGACCTGTATGGGCGCAGGGCCCTGCCGCAGCTTCTGGAAAAGCTGGCCGCCATTCCGGGCCTGTACTGGATCCGCCTGCTCTACTGCTATCCGGAGGAGATCACCGACGAGCTGATCGAGACGATCCGCCGGGAGCCGAAGCTCTGTCACTATCTGGATATGCCCATCCAGCATGCCTCCGACGCCGTCCTGAAAAGGATGGGGCGCAGAACCTGCCAGGCGGAGCTGAGGGAGAGGATTGGAAGGCTTCGCAGCCGGATCCCCGACATCTGCCTGCGCACCACCCTGATCAGCGGTTTCCCGGGAGAGACCCAGGAGGATTTCGAGGAGCTGTACAATTTTGTGGACGAGATGGAGTTTGACAGACTGGGCGTGTTCGCTTACTCTCAGGAGGAGGATACCCCTGCGGCCCTCATGCCGGATCAGGTGCCCCAGGAGGTGAAGGAGGCGCGCCGGGATGAGCTGATGGAGCTGCAGCAGGAGATTGCCTTTGAAAAGGCGGAGGGCAGAGTGGGCCAGACCCTTATGGCCATCGTGGAGGGAAAGGTGGACGGAGAAAACGCCTATGTGGCCAGAACCTATATGGACGCGCCGGGCGTGGACGGGCTTCTTTTCATCAACACATCACGGGAGCTGATGACGGGCGATTTTGTGAAGGCCCGGATCACCGGCTCCTACGAATACGATCTGATAGGAGAATTGGAAGATGAATTTACCGAATAAGCTGACGATAATCAGAATGATCATGATCCTGCCCTTTGTGGTGTTCATGCTCACTCCGCTGGGAGGAAGCGCGGGGAAATGGATTGCGCTGGTGCTGTTTGTGACCGCCAGCCTCACAGACCTTCTGGACGGGAAGATTGCAAGAAAATACAACCTGGTGACCACCTTCGGCAAGTTTATGGATCCGCTGGCGGATAAGCTTCTGGTCTGCTCCGCCATGATCTGTCTGGTGGAGACGGGAAAGATCCCCGCCTGGGTGGTGATCATCATTATCAGCCGGGAGTTCATCATCAGCGGCTTCCGTCTGGTGGCCTCCGATAAGGGCGTGGTGATCGCCGCCAGCTACTGGGGCAAATTTAAGACCACCTTCCAGATGGTGATGATCGTGCTGATGATCGCGGATATTCCGGCGCTTTCCCTGATTACCCAGATTGTGATGTGGATTGCCCTGATCCTTACCATCGTATCTCTGGTGGATTATCTGGTGAAAAACAAGAATGTAATGAAGGATCAGAAATAGGTTTTTGGGGTTCACCCAAGCCGCAGACGGCAGGCAGAAGAGGCAGAAAAACGCGATTAAAACAGGCCGTCCTTCCGGCAGAAAGGTAAGGTAGATATGGTAGTGGAATTAATCTCCGTGGGAACGGAGCTTCTTCTTGGTAATATTGTGAACACGAACGCCGCTTTTCTGGCGGAGCGCTGTGCCGCCCTGGGGCTGTCCTGTTATTACCAGACTGTGGTTGGGGACAATCCGGGCAGGCTTCTGGAGACGATCCGGACCGGCCTTTCCCGCGCCGATCTTCTGATCCTCACAGGAGGGCTTGGCCCCACCGGGGACGATCTCACCAAGGAAACGGCGGCCCAGGCCTTTGATCTGCCCCTGCATATGGATGAACATTCCCTGGAACGGATAGAGGCGTATTTCAGGGAGCGCCGGATCGCGATGACAGAGAACAACAGGAAGCAGGCCATGGCGCCGGAGGGAGCCATCGTGGTGGACAACGACAACGGCACGGCTCCCGGGCTGATCCTGGAAAAGGACGGAAAGCGCATGATCCTTCTTCCCGGCCCGCCCAACGAGTGCAGGCCCATGTTTGAGAAAAGCATTGCCCCTTATCTGAGGGAGCTGTCCGGCACCGTGATTTTTTCCAGAACCGTGAAAATCTGCGGTCAGGGGGAAAGCGGCGTGGAGAGCCGGATCAAGGATCTGGAACAGCTGGAAAATCCCACCGTGGCTCCCTATGCCAAGAGCGGCGAGGTGCATCTGCGCGTTACGGCCAGGGCCGCGGATGAGAAGGAAGCGAAGAAACTGATCAAGCCTGTGGTGAAGGAGCTGAAAAACCGTTTCGGGAGCGATATCTATACCACCCAGGAGGATGTAACCCTGGAGGGGAGCGTGGCGGAGCTGCTTCTGGCAAACGGCCTGAGCGTATCCACCATAGAATCCTGTACCGGGGGCCTTCTGGCGGGAAGGCTTGTGAACGTGCCCGGCGTGTCGGAGGTATTCAAAAGCGGCTACATCACCTACTCCAACAAGGCCAAACGCCGCATCGCCGGGGTGAAAAAGAGCACCCTGGAAAAATACGGTGCAGTGAGCGGCCAGACCGCCTGCGAGATGGCAAAGGGCTGTGCCCAGCAGGCAAAAGCGGACGTGGCCATTTCCGTCACAGGCATTGCAGGCCCGGACGGCGGAAGCGCAGAGAAGCCGGTGGGGCTTGTATATATGGCCTGCAGCGTGTGCGGAACCGTTCAGGTAAAGGAATTCCGTTTTCAGGGAAACCGGGCGAAAATCAGGGAGAGCGCAGTCTCGGCGGCTCTCACCCTGATGCGCCAGTGTATTCTTGCATACTACAGTGAGAAAACCTTTGGAAAATAGGACAGCCGTCCGGAACGGCCCAGGCTTTCCCGGTCTGCGCGGGCAGCAGGGAGAGCGGCAGAAGGGAGAAATACATGAAGGAAAACGAGGAATACGGTTTTTGCCCCAAATGCGGTGATCTGATGAAGGACGGGATATGCCAGGCCTGTGGGGAAGGAAAAGCGCAGCAGACGGACGGGACGCAGGAGAATGGAGCCTGCGCCTCGTCCGCAGCGGATCCCCGCTTCGGAGAAACGGGAGGGGCCGGCAGGCGTGGTTTTGGTGGCCGGGATGCTTCAAACGGCACGTTTGGGGCAGATCCCCGCTTCGGAGGAGCGGGAAGCATGGGACAGGGCGGTCAGGGCTCTCAGGGAGGCTGGGACGCCCGGACCCAGGGGGGCCGGCCTGGTTATGGTTCCGCCCAGTCCGGCCAGCCTGGTTCCGTCCAGCCGGGCCCGGGAGTCCAGTTCGGCTCCGGCTTCCAGCCCGGTTATGGTTCTGCCCGGACGGGCCAGGGAGGCCAGCCTGGATATGGCCCTCAGCCCGGATACGGCTTCCCGCAGGGACCAAGCGGTCAATTCGGATATGGCCCACAGAATGGATATGGCGGCGGAATGGAGCCTGACAGGAACAGAAAACATATGATAACGGCTCTTCTGATTACGGTGATTGCAGTTCTTCTTTGCGCCGTGCTGGGGCTGGTTTTCGTGCTCGCCAGAAATGCGGCAAGAGAAGCCGCAGGCGGCATGACCGGGAAGGGCCATCCTGACGGCTATGAGGAGCTGCTGCCCCCTGGCCACGGCGGGGAGGATCCCTTCCTGTATGAGGTGCCAAAGGAGAGAGAGCCGGAGGCTGCAAAGGAGCCGTATATTCCCAGCGCGGAGGACGATTATTATGTGGAGCTGGCCGACGCCGTCCGTGAGGATCTGAGTTATCAGATCGAATGGGAGGAATACGACTATGTGGACGACAAGACGGGAGCCACTGCGGTGGGAAGGTATCCCAGGCTGGTGGGGGGCACGATCCCTCATGTGGACGAGCTGAACGAAAGGATAGAGGAGGAGGCCACCTATTACAGCGACCTGTACGCCTATTATAAGGAGTGGCAGGAGGGAGAAAACCTGTCCTACGCCTCGGAGAGCATCGGCTATGTGACCTATATGGACGAGGAACGCATCAGCATCGTGTTTCAGGAACGCTTCCTCATGGATCTGGAATCCTCTATTTCACTCTACAGCATCAATATAGACCTGATGAGCGGAGAGATCCTGGATAACGGAAGCGTGATCGAATACAGCCCGGAGCTGGCAAAGGCTTTCCGGAATCAGAATGAGTATCAGAACGGGGCGGTGGAGGCAGTGGACGGCATGAACGATGAGGAGCTTCTGGATTTTCTGTCCGACCCGGATACGAACATCGTGTTTTTCACACCGGTGGGGCTGGAAATCGGATACAACTACAGCACCAGCGATGGATCAGGATGGGTGACGGCGACCTTAAAGGACTACAGCCGTTTTACGAAAAAATTCTGATACAGGAAAAGCCTGAATCAGAGAGAGGGGACAGGCCGCTGTCAGAAGCGGAGAGGGAACAGGGAGGATGAAAGCCAGGCAAAAAAATTGGTGTCTGTACGCCGTAATGGGGGCAGGCGCTCTGCTTCGACTGTTTTATGTGATTTTTTCAACTATCTATGACAGACAGTACGATATAGGGATGATCGACCTGGATGCGGGTCACACCGTTTCCGGCGGTCATCTGGCCTATATCCAGTATATTTATGAGAACGGCCTGCCGGATTTTGACCCTGTTACGGTATACCAGTTCCATCATCCGCCTCTTCATCACGCGGTCTGCGCGGCTTGGATGAAATTCTGTTCTCTTTTCATAAGAAATACGGACATACTCGAAGAATCCATTCAGTCGGTTCCCTTCGTCTGCTCCCTGTTGATCCTGTGGGTGCTCTACGAGATTTTGAAGCAGTTTCAGATGAGGGAACGTACAGTCTGCTTCGTTATGGCAGTTTTTGCCTTCCACCCTTCTTTGATTCTGCTTTCGGGCAGTGTGAACAATGACTGTATGGCCCTTCTTTTCACCCTGCTGATCGTGCATCAGACGATAGACTGGAGCAGAAGGCTGCGCCTGATTGTCATTGTCCGGCTGGCGCTCTGCATGGGGCTTGGGATGCTGGTGAAGCAGAATGTGGCGGAAATGGCCTTTCCGGTGGGGGCAGTCTTTCTTTACATACTGATCCGAAGCTGGAAAAATGCAGCCCTGCGCGCCAGGCTGATTGGGCAGCTTGCCCTGTTCGGACTGATCTCCGTTCCCATTGGCATGAGCTTTTATGTGAGAAATCTGGTTCGGTTCGGCACCAGCCTGCTGTGGGTTTATGAGCTTCCTGCGGATTCCTGGCAGTATACGGGAAATGTCCCCCTGGTGAACCGCTTTCTGTGGCCCATTCCCTCCGAAATGCTGGATAATCTCCTCCATTTCCGGCTGGGCTGCAGCTACAACGTGTGGATGCAGCTGATCAGAACCTCCGTGCTTGGGGAATGGGATATGGCTTCCGTGGGCGCTCCCGTGAAGCTGCTGGCTGTGCTTTTGATGCTTCTGGGGGCAGCCCTGGCGCTTCTGGCCCTCTGCTGCTTTGTGAAGGTATTCGTGGCAGATGGAATCAGGATGGCGGTGCGGAGACTGAGAAGAACGTTCCGAAAAAACGGTGCGGAGACTGACGGAGCTGCAGCCGGCATCAGGGAGGATACAGGTATTCTCTGTGAGGATGCCACCTGTACGATCCTGTTTGTGGTGGGTTACGTGGTGAGCATGGCATGTTATCTGATCTTTGCCTACCGTTACCCGCAGCAGTGCAGTATGCACTTTCGGTACATAGAGATTACCCTCCTGTTTCCGGCGGTGGCCCTGGGACTGGTCCGGCAGGCGGGCGGAAAGCGGTTCCGGGCGTTGTCTGCGGCTGTTCTGGCGGGCTTTGCCCTGTGCAGTACGGCGATGGTCTGTGTCTGGTGCCTGCTCTGAGGCTCTGGAATGAGGAATACAATGGATCATATATATATATTCAGAAAAATAGAAAAGAAAGAGGTTCCGCAGATGTTCTCCATGATCCTGCGGAGAATGGAGTGGATGGAGGAAAAGGGGATCCGGCAGTGGAACGTGGCGGAGTACGATGAGATCTACCCTCTGTCCTATTATGAAGAAGAGAGGCAGAAGGGGGAACTGTTCGTTTTGGCAGACAGAGACACAAACGAAATAGTCTGCGGAGCCGTACTCAAGGAGGAGGATGAACGGTGGGAGGACAGAGCTCCTTCCATCTATGTCCACAATTTCGTTTCCAAAACCGCTCCCCGGCATGTGGGACGTATCTTCCTCATCTTTGCCGAAAAGTATGCGGCAGAGAGGGGAAAGCGGTATCTTCGGCTGGATTCGGCCCGGGACAACCAGGCCCTTGCGTCCTACTATGAAAAAATAGGATTTGCTCCGGCCGGAAGCTGTGTGGAGGGAGGGTACCATGGGATCCTGCGGCAGAAGGAGCTTTAAGAAAAACAGGACGGCGGAGGATGGGCGGCAGACCGCTTTGGCGGCGGGGCTTGCACTGTGTGTGTTCGCCTTCCTTTTTCTGGTAAGAGATCTGTTTCCGGTAGGGGACGGCTCTGTGGTGCTGGTGGATCTGCATTCCCAGTATGTGCCGCTTCTGTACCGTTTCTACGATGTGGTGACGGGGGAGAAGAACCTGTTTCTGGATCTGAGCGTTTCCGGGGGAGCCTATCTGTATGCGGATACGGTGAACGAGCTGCTGAATCCCTTCAACTACATCCTGTTCCTGTTCGGGCGGGAACGGATCTGGCTGGCGGTGAACGTCCTTCTGGCCTGTTATGGGGCTGCGTCTGCGGCCTCCGCCTGTTTCTGTCTGCAGAGGCTGTGGCCGGGAAGGCGTGTGTGGAACGTCCCTCTCAGCCTTTGCTATGCCCTTTCCGGATACATGGCGGCCCAGTTCCAGATCATCCGCTGGATGTATTTTCCGGTTCTGTTCCCTTTGTTTCTTCTGGCCCTTCTGAGACTGCTGAAGGAGAAAAAATGGGGATTTTATGCCCTGCTTTTAGGCTATCAGCTTGCCCTCAGCCTTCAGCTTGGGGCGATGACGCTCCTTTTTACCCTGTTTGGAAGCGGCTTCTGGTTTCTGTATCATAAATGGGAAAAAGAGACTGCGGCGGCGCTGGCGGCGGGGACTGCGGCAGGGCTCCTTCTGTCCTCCGCTGTCCTTGTGCCAAATCTGCTTCAGCTGCTGAATTCCGTGCGGGCAGGAGAGAATCAGTCTTATCTGGCGGTGATGCGCCAGCACGGTCTTGGGGATCTGTTCGAGAGGCTTTTTTTGTCGGTGCATCCGCTTCTGCTGGCAGCAGGGGTGGTGCTTCTGCTCAGAGGATGGAGAAAGGCGGCGGGGAGCAGAAAAGGGGAGGGCAGAAGAAGATGGGAGGGCAGTTCCGGCATGGCCAGAGAGCTGAAGCTCCTCCTGCTCTGGAACGGCTTCCTTCTCCTGACCGTAGCTGCCCAGCCCAGCAACCTGTTGTGGCATCTGGGCTCTTATATGTGCTTTCCCGTCCGCTATGCCTATATGCTCCTTTTTTCCCAGGTACTTCTGGTAAAATATCTGGCAGACCGGTATCTGCCCCAGGCCGGAGGAACGGCTGGCAGCGGCCCGGTCCCGGCGGCAGAAGGGAGCGTGGCAGCAGAAAGAAAAACGGAAGCAGATGAGCGTTCGGCGGCAAAAACGGGAAGAACAGCGTTGGCGGGCAGACTGTTTTCCGCTCTGGCGCTGTGTCTGGCGGCGCTTCTGTGCGCGGCGGCTCTGGCGCTGGCTGTAGAGTGGTCGGATCCTTTGAGCCAGGCCTTTTCCTCACTGGCGGTCAGCGGAGTGCCGGAGGCTGTGAAAAAGCTTCTGCTGATCCTGGCCGTCATGTTTGGCGCGGGGCTTATGGCGGCGGCCTGCGCAGGAGGGAAAGGCAGAATGCTTACCTTTGCGTCCTGCGTGATGGGGGCCGTCTATTTCCTGTGCGTTCTTCTGCCCCAGGATTACGGGATCCGTCAGATGAATGAGGCCGCCTACAGGCAGATGACGGCGGAATATGAGCAGAGAAAGGAAGAGGAACAGAAGCAGGCCCAGGCTGTCCGGGATGAGGGAGAAGGAGAGGCGGTCCTCAGTCAGGATGGCTCCGGCTTGAGCCCGTGCGGCTTCATCCGCCGGGAGGACGATCCAAAGCTTCCTCTGAATGCGCCTCTCGTCGCAGGCGGAAGCTCCATGACGGGCTATTTTCCCTCCGGGAGCGGGCGCGGGTATGCTGCGGCTATGAAGGGGCTGGGCTATCTGACCCCCTGGGTATCCACCAGGAGCCAGGGAGGGACGGTCCTGTCCGACCGGCTTCTGGGCATTGTGCGGGAGGAAAAAACGGGTGAGCCGTATGCAGAGGGGACTGCTGCCGGAAACGGGACGGGGGCAGTGCTGTCAGCAGAAGACAGGAGCCTGCCGGGCTCTGCCGGAATGCCGGTTTCCACCCGGGGAGTGCTTCTGTCAGGAGTGCTTCTTTCGGGAGACGTGCAGACGGTGGAAGCCGTCTATGAGGAGGCGGCAGCCCAGGGCCCCCTTGCGGCCCAGGAAGCCCTGGGCAGGCTCCTGACCGGGGAGACCGTACTGGAGCGGGCAGGGGAAGGGACGCTGACGATGGAGGCGGACGGGAGCGTTTCGTGTGAGCTGGCAAAAGAGAGTGTGCTCTATCTGGATGCGACAGAGACTGCCCCCGGTTTTACGGTGTGGGTAAATGAAAAGGAGGTATGGCCGGGAGAGCATACCGGGGAGGATACCGGCCGGATCCTGTGCCTGGGCAGCTTTGCGGCGGGAGAGGTACAGATCAGGCTGACCGGGCAGAATGGGGAGACCATCCCCTTTCAGAGAGGAATGCTTGGGATCCTGGATGTGGACAGGCTGAGAACTGCCTGGGAAAGGATTGAGACGCCGATGGCCGGACAGCTTGTTATCCGGGAGAGAAAAGGGGAGATCCGCGTCAGCTTTCCCGCCGGGGCAAAGGAGCGGAGCCTGTTCCTTCCCGTGGCCTGGCAGCCAGGCTGGAGCGTGACGGTAAACGGAGAGCCTGCGCAGGCAGAGCCGGTCTTTGGCGGCTTTCTGGGGGTGGAGCTTCCGGCAGAGCCGGAGGGAGGGGAGACGGAAGCGGTATTCCGTTTCCTTGCTCCCGGTCTGAAAACAGGGCTGTGCCTGACGGCGCTTGGCTGCTTCCTTCTGGCGGCGGGGGCCTGGACGGCCCGGAGCAGGCGGCGAGACGGTCACAGCAAAACCGGAAAGGCCGGTGAGAGGGTTCAGACCGTACTGGGAACTGCGTATGTGGTGATTCTGACAGCGGGGGTGCTTGGCATCTACCTGATTCCCAACGCCGGGCTGGCGGTGAACGTACTGCTTCGGCTTTCCGGCGTGCAGGAGAAGCAGGCGGCGGCATCAGGCCCTTCTTTTCAGATTGCTCAGATAGAGGAGCAGGAGGAGGGCATCCGCGTACAGATGGTGGAGGAAAACCTGATGCTGGATAAGCGCGTCCGTGTGAAGGCTGACAGCGAGGAGGGCGGGAGCTTTAAGGCGGAGCTTGTAAAGGACGGAGTGACGGATGAGGGGGAAAACCGCTGGTCATCGGAGAACGACTGGGAGGATAACGAGCACTGGCTTCAGGCAGACTTTTCCAGAGAGGTTCCCATCGTCTGCGTGAAGCTTTACTGGGAGCGCACCAACGTGTGCGAATACGCCCTGGAGTATTCCGGGGATGGAAGGGAATGGAAAAGCGCGGCCCATTTCCAGGCTCCTCCGGCCGAAAAGGAGCAGACCATCTGGCTGGAAAGCCCGATACAGGCCCGGTATCTGCGGCTGCATGTGTGGGATGTGACGAAGGAGGAGGATGACCTCAGCCTGTATTATCAGAACGTTTCCCTGCATGAGATGGAGGTCTATGGGAAATCGGCGGGAAGCCTGCTGATTCAGGCGGAGCCGGTGGAGCGGGGATACGGACGAAGGCTGAAGCTTCCCCAGGTTCCGGAGCCCTACAGTCTCCGTTTTGGTGGAGCAGACTATGCCAATGTGGTGGATGAGGACGGCAAAATAGCGGACACGCTTTCGGGCGTGGAGGTGAGCCTGGGCTTCATCCTGGAAAGGGACGGCATGGAATGGGAGCTTCCCGGACTGAAGGTGATGCTTCCCGGAGTGGAAGAGGCGGAACAGACGGATCGGGAAACGCGGGAGGCCTTCCAGACCTTGAAGGAGGCGGCAGAGTGGAAGGCTGCGGAGGGCTGGATAAGGCTGTCTGCGGACATGGAGATCCTGCCGGAGGGCGTCCTGAACGTACAGGATCAGGAAACACTGGAACGTATGGCAGTGATTTTTGAGGAGGAGCTGTCTGCCGTCCTGCCTTCCGATGAGGAGACGAGAGGGCAGGAGGACGGCGTCCCCAGTGTGGGAACGGTCCGCCTTGTACTGACTCAGGAGGAGAACCATCTGGGAGAGGAGGGCTGCGAGCTTCGGATCGGAAAGGAGGAAATCCGGATCAGGGCGAATACCTGCCAGGGCATACGCTGGGGCTGCATCACCCTTCTGGAGCTGCTGGAGGAGACCAAAGTCCATACGCCGGGAGAGGATGCCTCCAGTCCGGGAGAGGGCGCTTTCATTCCCCAGGGTACCCTGCGGGATTACCCACGCTATGAGGTGAGAGGCTTCGGCATCGACGTGGGCAGACGCCCTATTTCCATGGAGCTGCTTCGCGAGATGGTAAAGGAGCTTTCCCGCCACAGGATGAACACCCTCCAGATCCATTTAAATGACAACCAGATCATTTCCCAGAGCGGGTACGACGGTACCCTGGAGGGAGCAAGAAGCCTGTACGCAGGCTTCCGCCTGGAGTCAGACCTGAAAAACGAGGAGGGCGTGGGGATCACCTCCACCGACCTGTATTACACCAAGGAAGAATTTATGGATCTGATCGAGGAGGCGGCGGCCTACGGAGTGGAGATCGTCCCTGAGATCGACACCCCGGCCCACAGCCTGGCGCTCACCAGGGTTTTCCCGGAGCTTGGAATGACGGGAGACCCGGAGGCGGCTGACATGCTGGATCTGTCCAAAAGGGAAGCGGTGGAGCTGGGAAAAACGCTGTGGAAGGAATACCTGACGGCTCCCACAGAGGGGGAGAAGGCTGTGTTTGCAGACTGTCCCACGCTTCATCTGGGAATGGATGAATATTTTGGAGACGCAAAGGACTATCTGGCCTATCTGGAGGAGCTGACGGCCTGTGTGGCCCGGCTTGCCCCGGAGAAGGAGCTGCGCATCTGGGGAAGCCTGTCCATGAAGGGCGGGGATTTAAGCGGAATATCCCGCGGCATCCAGATGCAGATCTGGGATACCGCATGGGCCGATCCGGAGGATATGTACGAAGCGGGATTTTCCCTGATCCATTCCCTCAGCAGCAGCCTTTATCTGATACCGGGAGGCGGGTACGACTGGCTGGATCTGGAATTCCTTCAGGAGGAGTGGGAACCAAACGTTTACAGCACGCCGGAGCGGGAGTGGGTGATCCCGGACTGGTCTCCCAGATGCCTGGGGGCCTGCTACATGATGTGGAACGACTGGGCGGTTATCCAGGGAGAGGAGATCACGGAGGAAGGGCTGCTTTGCCGCTTCCGTGAGCCGCTGCCGGTGATTGCGGATAAGCTATGGTAACTTAACAAGCACCAAAAAGAATCCCTTGTGAGATGGAGGTAACGATGAAAAGACAAAGCAGAAGACTACTGGCAGCACTTGCAGGATGCCTGTGCACCTTCCTGCTGGTTACAGGAAAAGCAGAGGCCGCAGAGCAGGCAGGCGGGATCAGCGTGGAGGCCTATACGGCTCCCGTCCAGGTTCAGACGGCCTGTACGGTCTGGCAGGAGCCGGGCGGGGAGGAGGCTGCGCTGGGGCAGCTGGCTGTGGGAGAGACGCTGAATGCCTGCGGCATTGCAGAAGGAGGCTGGCTGCAGGTGGTGTATGGAAATGGGATCGGATATGCCCGGGCGGATGCGCTGACCCCGATTCCTGCTGATCAGGCCATGCTGGCCGCACTGGCAGCCCAGGCCGCTTTTGTGAAGGAGAATCTGCCGGCCCAGGGAATGGGGGAGCCGATCCCTGAGAACGGCCAGCCTGCGGCTTCCCAGACTCCTGCGGGGCCAGACGGGCTTCCCATAAATCCGTCCTCCCAGCCCCTCCTGTCCCCGGGGGGAAACGTGATCCTGGCTGGGGACTCCAGGGTGGGGCAGATGGCGAATGCGGTGGGAGGCTCCGCCGCCTGGCCCGGCGTGGCCTTTGTGGCCTGCTACGGCGGCGGTGTGGAATGGCTTTCCCAGCCTGTGGCCAAAAAGGAAATCGATGCCTTTGTGACGCCAGGCTCCGTGATCATCCTGAACTATGGAGTGAACGACCTGTCCAAACACACGGAATATATCGATGTGATCAACCGTTACAGCCGGGAATGGATTCAGGAGGGGGCTGCGGTTTTCTTTGCTTCCGTTGGCCCGGTGGGCGAGAATGAGTATGGAAAGCGGAACTGGGCCGTGGAGTATTTCAATGATAAGCTTTTTGATCATTTAAACGGCCAGATCGGCAGGATCGACCTGTATGCCTACCTGACCGCGGCAGGCTGTCAGATGGAAGCTGACGGCATCCATTTTACGCCGGACACCTCAGCCAGGATTTTTACCTTTCTGATGAACAGCATCGGATACAGGAAGCCTGAGGCCTGAGTGGAAAAGGAGCGCATAAGTGAAACGATACGACAACATTCAGCTGCTTCGTGTCCTGGCCTGTCTGGGCGTCTTTACGGCCCACCTTGCGCCGAAAATGGGGGCGCAGGGCGCCGTGGCCAGAGCGGCAAACTTCGGCGCGTCCGGCGTTTACCTGTTCTTTCTGGTCAGCGCTTTTCTGGCCTGCGGCACATGGAGCGGGCGCAGCCTGAGCGGCGTGCCGGGCTATTATCTCCGGCGGACCTTTCGGATCCTTCCCCTGTACTATGGAGTGATCCTTTACCAGTTCCTTCTGCACACCTTCCTTTTAAAGGACGTGCCTCCTGACCCGGAGGGGCTTTTATGGCTTCGTTACCTGCTTTTGACCAACGCCTTTCTTCCCGGGCCGGACAATTTCTGGTCGAATCTGTCGGCTACCTGGACCATCAGCCTGTTTCTGGTCTTTTACCTGTGCGCTCCCTTTCTGGTGCGTACCGTGGAGGCGGGATGGAGGAAAAGGATGATGTCAAATGGAAATGAGGAGAAAAAAAGGCGGAATACAGACAGCGCCCTTGTTTTGCGGGCCGCGCTCCTTTACCTGGCTTCTATCCTTCTCCAGCAGCTCTGGAACCGGTCAGAATATGCAGGATATATGATGTGCTTTTATTATCTGCACTTTTTCCTGCTGGGCATTCTGGTGTGGTATCTGGCCAGGCTTGCAGACAGGTGGAAGGCCGCGGCGGTTCTGGCGGGCGTATTCGCGGCGGCGGCTCTGCTCCTCGTCCTCTTCTTTGACGGCGTGCCCTATTTTACCGGCGTATCCTGGTTCTACGCCGTTATTCTGCTCCTTTCCATGGATTTTTCCTGGGGGTGGGCAGAGCGGCTTGGAGAAAGGGGAAGGAGGGCGGCGGAGGAGGTCAGAAAAGGACTTGCATTGCTGGACAGACACTCCTACGCCATCTATCTGGTTCATCCAGCGGTGATCGAAGGGCTTGAGCTGGTGATGGCCCGCGTGCCCCTTGGCCCTGTGGCGGTGGGTGCGGCGGCGGTGTCCCTGACTGCGGCGGGCGTGGCAGCAGCCGGGCGGCTGATCGAGAGGCCAGCAGCCCTGCTTATGAAAAGATTAACAGCCGGAAATGCTCCGGCAGGGAGGTAAATAAGATGATTGTGATAGGAATTTTACTGATTGTGCTGGTTCTGTTTTTTGTGGTATGCTACAACCGCCTCCGTCGGCTTGGGGTGAAGGTGGAGGAGAGCAGCTCCGGAATTGATGTGGCGCTGGAGAAGCGTTACGATCTGCTCTCAGAGGAACTGGAGGCAGTGAAAAAATTTTTACAGCATGAATACGAGACTTACACGGCAGTGGCTGCCGCCCGCGCGGGTACAGAGATGGAGGAGAAAAGACTGGAGGCCCAGGGTCGTCTGACAGAGGAAATGCTGAAGGAGATGGAGCGGGAGGTAACACGGCAGACGGAAGCCATGGAGCAGATTGCAGGGGAAATGGGAGAGGCACGCCAGGAGCAGGATGGCCAGAAGGACGCGCCGCAGCCGGGGGCGCAGGAGAGCCGAATGGACCGCCTGACCCATATCCATCACAGCCTGGGCAGCGTGAAAAGCGCTGTGGACGCTCTTTCCGAGCAGTATCCGGTTCTTTACTCTGCGGCCTCCATGGAACATTTCCAGCGGGATATTCTGAATACGGAGGAGCATCTGCAGGCGGCCAGAAGACTGTACAATGCCAACGCTTCCCTCTATAATCAGACCCTTGCCTCTATTCCCTACGTACTGTTTGCCGGAATATGCGGCATGAAACGGGCAGCTTTTTATGAGGTGGAGGAAAAAAAGAAGGAAGTCCGCATAAGCTTTGACAAATAACAGCCGTTATCAGGGAAAGGGGAAGATTGAAAATCAGCTTGATGGCTTATTTTCAATTAACAGTTTTGTGCCGGAGCGTCACAAAACTGTGCGGATCGCAGGCGGGAAAACGATGCGTGCTTTCTCGCCGCGGCCGAAGCCGAAACGCTCCGGTATGGAGGTAAATATGGAAAAAACAGCAGCGGCAATCAGAGGAGAGGAACTGGAAAATCTGCGCAGGAGGGCGGTAAGCCGCCATAAGGCCCTGTTTCGTATTCCGGTTTTGGTTTTTGTGCTCCTGTTACTTTTGGAGCTTATTTTTAACCGGCACGGTCTGCTTGGGCTGCTGACAGGAGCCCTTTCCGGCCCGTCAGCGGCCGGCGCGCTTTTACACTTGGCGGGCGGGGTGATGCTTGCCCTGACGGTGGCGGCGGCCTCCTTCTGCCTGTTTTATCTTTTCGGCTGGAGAAAGTGCTATGACCGTTTTAACATCTGCTTTAAGAGCAGATACGTGCTCCAGACGCTGAAAGAGGTGCCTGAATTTTCGGATCTGAGCTATGAGAGCGCGCAGGGCCAGTTTTCCTTTCAGGAGCTGAGTGAAATCGGCGTGGTGCCCATGGGAGAGCAGAGCCTCTTTCGGACGACGGACAGGCTGGAGGGGAAGCTGGGAAAGGTGGCCTTCCGCTCAGGAAACATAACCACGGCAGAGCCCTCCGCATCCAGGAGGCAGACCACGCCCACGGAGCTTTTCAACGGCCAGATCCTTGCATTTTCCCTGTTTGATGACCGTAAAATCAGCGAGGGCCGTCTCCAGGTGCTGCCGGAGAAGGTGTCGAAGCAGATGCGCAGGGAAGCGCACAGGGTGGAGACGGAAAATATGGCTTTTAACGCGCGCTTTTCCGTATATACGCAGGATGAACACAACGCCTTTTATATACTGACACCTCAGGTGATCGAACGGATCATGGAATTTGCGGAGGCAGCCGGAGAAAACGTGTTCCTGGTATTTGAGGGCCCCTGCCTGTATGTGGGCGTACAGCAGTTCCGCCAGCCCTTTGACGCCTTTCTGGATATTCCGCTTGAGGAGCAGAGGAAAAATATTCTGGAGGACAGCCGCATGATGCTCTGTGCAGGGGAGATTCTGATACAGGCAGGAAAGAATGAGAGGCAGAAAAAAGGTAACAGTTCAGCCATATCGGTTTGAACGGTCAAAACATGCTTGCATGATTTTGACCGTTCATGCCGATATGAGATGAGCGCCCGTCTATGAGCAAAAAGAGCTGCGTAGCAGCGGAAAGCCCCGTAGGGGCGTTTTGCGAATGGGCGCGGGCTGAACTGTTACGAAAAAAGAATGAGACGCAGAAAAAAGGTGTAGCCTTTTAGAAAAAAATATGTTAGAATGACAGAATCATATCTTCTGTCACAGCAGTTTGGCCATCCGCGCAGGGAGCCGGAAGGAATACGGCTGGAGTGCTGTCTTTATTTTTATCAGCGCGGGGAGCGGATTTTGCCGCTCTGTCTGCAACTTTGGCGTTTCGCCGATTTTACCTTTTATCAATCGGGAATCAGGAGAGGAGGGATGCCGGAATACAGTGGTGCAGTTCACCGGCTTGAGGCTGCTGTGAACAGCAGCTAATACGTAACAGCGGAAAGCCCCGAGGAGGCGTTTTGCGAAGGGGTGCGGGCTGGACTGTTACACTAATACTCGTTCCGTCTGAGTTTAAAATGCAGTTTAATGATTGACAAACAAGAACAGATGTTTTATGATAATAAAAAAAGAACACCTGTTCTGAGAATGTATTCGTGTGCAGAGCACACAGATAGGAGCAAGCCATGGCAGTGGAAAAAGAAGGAAAAGCAGAAAAAGAAGGAAAAATGAAAGCGCTCGAGGACGCGCTTGCCCAGATTGAGAAGCAGTATGGAAAGGGAGCGGTGATGAAGCTGGGAGATCCCTCCAGCCAGATGAATGTGGAGACGATCCCCACAGGATCTCTGAGCCTTGATATTGCGCTGGGGCTTGGGGGCATCCCCAAGGGAAGGATCATCGAGATCTATGGCCCGGAGTCCAGCGGTAAGACCACAGTGACTCTGCATATGATTGCAGAGGTACAGAGGAGAGGCGGCATTGCAGGCTTTATCGATGCGGAGCATGCACTGGATCCTGTATACGCCAGAAATATTGGTGTGGACATAGACAATCTCTACATCTCCCAGCCGGACAACGGAGAGCAGGCCCTGGAGATCACAGAGACCATGGTGCGCTCAGGGGCTATCGACATTGTGGTGGTGGACTCGGTTGCAGCCCTGGTGCCCAAGGCTGAGATCGACGGAGACATGGGGGACTCCCATGTAGGACTGCAGGCCAGGCTCATGTCCCAGGCGCTGCGTAAGCTCACCGCTGTGGTCAGCAAGTTTAACTGTACGGTGGTGTTTATCAACCAGCTTCGTGAGAAGGTGGGCGTTATGTTCGGCAATCCGGAGACCACCACAGGCGGCCGTGCGCTGAAGTTCTACTCTACGATCCGCATGGATGTGCGCAGGATTGAATCCCTGAAGCAGGGCGGAGAGATGGTGGGAAACCGGACCCGCGTGAAGGTGGTGAAGAACAAGATTGCTCCTCCGTTTAAGGAAGCGGAGTTCGACATCATGTTCGGCCAGGGTATTTCCAAGGAAGGCGATGTGCTGGATCTTGCCGTGACGCTCAACATTGTGAACAAGAGCGGAGCCTGGTTCGCCTATGAAGGAAGCAAGATCGGCCAGGGCCGTGAGAATGCCAAGAATTTCCTGAAGGAGAATCCGGCGGTCTGCGGGGAGATTGAGCGCAGAGTGAGGGATCACTATCACCTGGACGGTAAGAAAGAGGACGGACAGGAGGGAACGCCTGCCATAGCCCCGGAGCTTCACACGGAGGAGGGAGCCCCGGAGACTGAGGAAGCAGAATGAAGGTAACAGCGGTCGTGCCCCTGAGCAAGACGAGATACAGAATTGAGATAGACGGGGAGACGGCATTTGTCCTCTATGGCGGTGAGCTTCGGCGGTACGGCGTGGCCGAGGGAAGGGAGCTTGCCCGCACAGACTGGGAGGAGATCATGCACCAGGTGCTTCCCCGGCGGGCAAAGCTGCGCTGCATGAAGCTTTTGACGGCCAGGAATTACACCAGGGCGCAGCTGATTGACAGGCTGCGTCAGGGGGAATATCCCCCGGAGACGGTGGAGGAGGCGGTGGCGTATGTGGAGAGCTTCGGCTATGTGGATGACGAGGCCTATGCCAGAAGCTACGTGGAAGACCACATTGCCAGCCGGAGCCGCCGCAGGATCACGGAGGATCTGCGCAGAAAGGGAGTGAGCGCCGGGCATATAGAAGCCGCACTGCTTGCGGTGGAGGAGCGGGACGGGATGCAGGATGAGGAGAGTATGATTCGCAGACTTCTGGAAAAGAAGCATTTCGACCCGCAGAACGCAGACAGGAAGGAGCGTCAGAGAATACAGGCATTCCTGTACCGGAAGGGCTTTTCACCGGAGAAGATTCGGAAAGCGCTGAACGCCGGCGCGTGGGAAGAAGATACATTTTAACAGGACAGGACCCCTCCGCTTGTGCAAAAGTTATGAAAATGATTCAAAATTTCGCTTTTGTACTTGACACAATATCTGTTATTTATTAAAATTGAACTGTTGTAAATCGCTTATAAGAATGTTTGCGCCTACATACATTCTATAACAGATATTCGTACAATGAAAATTTAATAAGGAGGTGCTCCTGTCTATGCTTTATTGTGTGATAGCAGCAGCGATTACTTTGGTCGTATCCGTCCCGGTTACTTTTGTACTTACTTCCTCTTACAGGAAGAAGGAGACGGAAACCAAAATCGGAAACGCGGAAGACAAGGCAAGGGAAATCATTGATGACGCTGTGAAAACGGCGGACGCCAAAAAGCGGGAAGGTCTGCTTGAGGTAAAGGAGGAGTCCATTCGGGCCAAGAACGAACTGGACAAGGAGATCAAGGAACGCAGAGCCGAGGTGCAGCGCTTCGAGAGAAGGGTTCAGCAGAAGGAAGAGAACGTAGACAAGAAGGCGGATGCGATTGAGAAGAAGGAGTCCGTTCTGACAGCCAGGGAGGAAGAACTGGCGAGACAGAAGTCGGAGATCGCCAGGCTGAATGAGCAGAGAGTACAGGAACTGGAACGAATCTCAGGTTTGACCTCCGAACAGGCAAAAGACTACCTGTTGAAAATTGTTGAAGATGAAGTAAAGCATGAATCGGCCGTGATGATCAAGGAAATGGAAAGCAGGGCCAGGGAAGAGGCGGATAAGAAGGCCAGGGAATATGTGGTGACTGCCATTCAGAGATGCGCGGCAGACCATGTGGCAGAGGCTACCATATCCGTGGTACAGCTTCCCAACGACGAGATGAAGGGAAGGATTATCGGGCGTGAAGGACGCAACATCCGTACCCTGGAGACCCTGACCGGTGTGGATCTGATCATCGATGATACACCGGAGGCAGTGATCCTTTCCTCCTTCGACCCCATCAGAAGGGAAGTGGCGAGGATTGCTCTGGAGAAGCTGATCATTGACGGACGTATCCATCCGGCAAGGATCGAGGAGATGGTAGAGAAGGCGCAGAGAGAAGTGGAAGTGATGATCAAGGAGGAGGGTGAATCCGCTGTCCTGGAAGTAGGCATACACGGCATCCATCCCGAACTGGTGAAGCTTCTCGGTAAATTAAAGTTCAGGACAAGCTACGGTCAGAACGCGCTGAAGCATTCCATAGAGGTGGCCCAGCTGTCAGGGCTTCTGGCTTCTGAACTGGGACTGGATGTGAGAATGGCCAAGCGTGCCGGCCTGCTTCATGATATTGGTAAGGCTGTGGATCATGAAATGGAAGGCTCCCATATCCAGCTTGGCGTTGAGCTTTGTAAGAAATATAAGGAATCTGCTGTGGTCATCAACGCGGTGGAATCCCACCACGGAGACGTGGAACCCAGCAGTCTGGTTTCCTGCATCGTGCAGGCGGCGGATACAATCTCCGCAGCAAGACCGGGCGCAAGAAGGGAAACATTGGAAACCTATACCAGCAGGCTGACGCAGCTGGAGGATATTGCAAACAATTTCAAAGGTGTGGACAAGTCTTTTGCTATTCAGGCGGGAAGAGAGATTCGCGTTATGGTGGTTCCTGAACAGGTATCAGATGCGGATATGGTTCTGATGGCGCGGGATATTTCCAAAGCGATCGAGGCGGATCTGGAATATCCTGGACAGATCAAGGTAAACGTGATCAGAGAAAGCCGTGTATCAGAATATGCAAAATAGTCAACCAAGGCCCCGCAGGCATCTGCGGGGCCTTTTTTTCACAGATAAAAGAGACGACAGAACCGCATGGAGGTAAAAATGTATGGCAGAGGAATTCAAGCGTCTTGACAGGGAGCTGGTCTACAAGGGGAGCATCGTGGATTTTTACAAGGACACGGTTCAGGTTCCCAACGGAAATATTGTGAGGTGGGACTTTATCGGTCATAAGGGAGCGGCCGCAGTGGTTCCGGTAAGGCAGGATGGAAAGCTCCTGATGGTGAGGCAGTACCGCAATGCCCTGGACCGTTATACGCTGGAGATCCCGGCAGGCGGCCTGAACGGAGCAAAGGAGCCTTCTCTTGCGGCGGCAGCGAGAGAGCTGGAGGAGGAGACCGGTTATGTGGCGGGAAAGATGGAGTGGCTGATCACAGTGCGCACCACGGTGGCCTTCTGCAATGAGAAGATAGACATTTACCTTGCCACTGAGCTTACTCCCGGAAGCCAGCATCTGGACGAGGACGAATTTATCAATGTGGAGGCCTATACGGTGGAGGAGCTGTGCGAAATGATCCTGGATGGACGGATCGAGGACTCCAAGACGATTTCGGCGATCATGAGCTACAGAGCGAAATTCCTGTGAATCTTCCCATAGACCTGGGCATATACATGGAGAAAGAAACGGGAAAAGGGCATGGAAGTTGGAAAGAAGGAACTTTGCAGAGGTGAAATTCAATCAACGGGCGTTCCTGATCTTCATGGCAGGATTCCTGACCGGACTCGTCCTGATCTACGTGGGCCGGCAAAGGCTGGTGGCGGAGACGCAGTTTTTGGGAAGCCTGAGTGTGGAACAAACGGGCCTTCTTGAGATAGACAGATCCATGCTGTTTCTCTACAGCCTCAGGCAGAGGGGTGGGCCGGTGCTCCTTCTGATCCTGCTTTCGGCGGCGGGAGCGGGAGGACTGGCCGTGTGCCTGTATCTGATCTGGGCGGGCTTCTGCGCAGGGGTGATTCTCTCGGTGTTGTCGCTGCGTTACGGGATCAGAGGAATCCTGCTTTTTGTGGGCGGCTGTGTGCCGCAGATCCTTTTTCTGATCCCGGCGTATCTGCTTTTTCTGCGCTGGTGTATTTTGCTGCCTGGCCGAAGCGGGTGGATGGGCAGGAAGCTTTCCGGGGGCAGTACGGAAGCAGGCAGGGGATACGCCAGGCATTTTCCGGCGCGCCCCGGCCTTCTGTTAACGGCCCTCTTTCTTTTTTTCCTTGGATGTGTGATGGAGGGATACGTGAACCCTCTGGTACTGAAAAAGTTTTTCCTCCTGTTTTGAGATTAGAGCGTGTCTGAAAATTCATTCCCGCCATCTGCACGTCCCGCTTCGCGGCATAGCTGCCCCGGATTCACCTTCCGCAGCGGTGATTAAGAAACCGGTAAATAAGAAAATCGCCTGTACGTCATATGGGAAGAAATGATATACTGATAAAAAACTTGCAGGTGTGATTTTCGGCCGGACAGAGAAAGGGCAGTGGACTTTTGAAATTCTACCATGGATTGTTGCAGGAAAAACTGAAGGAAACAAGGAAAGCGGTGCTTCCGGTGATCGGAATTGTCCTGCTTTTATGCTTTACGGCGGCTCCGGTACCGCCGGGTATTCTTCTGGCCTTTCTGGCCGGGGCGGTACTGCTTATGGCCGGCATGGTGCTTTTCTCCATGGGAGTGGACATGTCCATGTCTCTTATGGGAGAACGGGTGGGAACCTGTATGGCCCGGTCAAAAAAGCTGTGGGTGGTGGCGGCGCTGAGCTTTACCTTGGGCTTTATCATCACCATATCAGAGCCGGATCTTCAGGTTCTGGCGGAGCAGGTGCCTTCCGTGCCGAATCTGACGCTGATCCTGGCGGTGGCGGCGGGAGTGGGCTGCTTTCTGGCAACGGCGCTTCTGCGTATGCTGTTTTCCATGGCGCTTCCTCCCCTCCTGGTTATATTCTATGGGATTGTGTTTCTGCTGGCCCTGTTCGTACCGGAGGATTTTCTGGCGGTTGCCTTCGATTCCGGCGGTGTGACCACCGGCCCCATGACGGTGCCGTTTATTATGGCCCTGGGAATCGGCGTGTCCTCAGTGCGAAGTGATAAACATGCTTCCGATGACAGCTTTGGGCTGGTGGCGCTGTGTTCCATCGGCCCGATTCTGGCGGTGATGATCCTGGGAATGCAGTACCGCCCGGAAAGCGGCGGCGTCTATACTGCAAAGGCTCTGCCCGAAGCTGCGGATTCCGTGGAGCTGATCCGCCATTTTCTGGCAGAACTGCCGGAGTACATGAAGGAGATGGCGCTGTCCCTTCTGCCCATCGTACTGTTTTTCGTTCTTTTTCAGGCTGTTTTTCAGCTTGTGCCGGAAAAAGGCCTGATGAGGATAGGAGTGGGGCTTCTCTATACCTATGGGGGGCTGGTACTGTTTCTTACGGGGGTGAACGTGGGATTTATGCCCGCCGGCAATTTCCTGGGACAGGTGATCGCAGGGCTGCCCTGCCGCTTCATCATCGTGCCCATCGGTATGCTGATCGGATACTTTATCGTGCGGGCTGAGCCTGCGGTGTTTGTGCTGACCAGACAGGTGGAGGAGATCACGGACGGAGCGATCCCGGCAGGGGCCATGGGACTGAGCCTGTCCGTGGGAGTGTCCGTTTCTCTGGGACTGGCCATGGTGCGGGTCCTGACCGGGATTTCCATTCTGTGGTTCATTGTTCCCGGATATTTTCTGGCTTTGGGTCTGTCCTTTTTCGTGCCAAAGATTTTTACTGCCATTGCCTTTGACTCTGGCGGTGTGGCTTCAGGGCCCATGACGGCCACCTTCCTGCTTCCCTTTGCCATGGGCGCCTGCTCGGCGGTGGGAGGTAACATCATTACGGATGCTTTTGGAGTGGTAGCCATGGTGGCAATGACGCCTTTGATTACGATTCAGGTAATGGGCCTGATTTTCCGGATCAGGGAAAACAGAAATGCACAGAAGGCGCAGGGAGCGGCAGCAGCACCGGCCGGACAGCCTGATATGGAGATCATAGAGCTGTGAGAAAGGGATGCGCTGTGCGCAGATAGGAGCGACGAGTGAGCAGGGTTTATTGCATGGTGACCATAGCGGAACGCAGTCAGGGGAAGCTTTTTTCGGAGCTGTTCCGGGAGGAAAAGGTTCCGGTGGGACTGGTGATGCTGGGCAGGGGCACAGCCAGCAGTGAGATGCTGGATACCTTCGGACTGGACGGCAGTGAGAAGATCGTGAGCCTCTCCATTGTGACCGGGGAGACCTGGAGCCGTGTGAAACGGAAGATGGAGAGGAAGCTGAAGATAGACATTCCGGGCAGGGGCATTTCCTTCCTGATCCCGGTGGGAAGCATGGGAGGAGCGGGAGCACTGCGTTTTTTTCTGGCAGAGCAGGAATATAAAAGAGAGGAGGAGGCTTCCTTGAAACAGACGGAACAGGAGCTGCTGGTGGTGATTTCCAATTATGGGTACACCACCCTGGTGATGGACGCGGCCAAAGCCGCCGGAGCGGCGGGGGGTACCATACTTCATGCCAAGGGAACGGGAATGGAGCAGGCGGAGAGATTCCTGGGTGTCACCCTTGCCGCAGAAAAAGAAATGACCTTCATCGTTGCCCGTTCTGAGAAAAAGAAGGACATCATGAAGGCCATCATGGAGCAGGCCGGACTGGAGAGCAAGGCGAAATCCATTGTATTTTCCCTTCCGGTGACCGAAACAGCAGGGCTTCGGCTGTCAGGAGACTGAAAAGGAAAAGCGTGGGCTCCGGCCTGCACCTGTGCGATGAAAGCTGTGTCGGTGAATATTCGTTTTATATCGGGCAGGAGGGAAATGGAACTGCATTTCCCTCCTGCCCGATTTGTCACTCATACTCTGCAATATCATAGATCAGCCGCTCGGAGTCGGCCCAGGACAGACAGGGATCGGTGATGGACTTTCCGTACACACCGCCGCCCACCTTTTGACAGCCCCCCTCGATGTAGCTTTCGATCATCACACCCTTTACCAGCCTGTGAATATCGCCGTTCAGCTTCCGGCTGTGCATCACCTCTTTTACAATCCGGATCTGCTGTTCATACTTTTTATCCGAATTGCTGTGGTTTGCGTCGATGATGCAGGCCGGGTTTTTCAGATCCCTTTCATTATAAAGATTCAGGAGAAGGTTCAGATCCTCGTAATGGTAGTTGGGGAGACTGCGGCCATGCTTGTTGGTGGCGCCCCGCAGCACCGTGTGCGCCAGCTCGTTGCCGGTAGTGTTCACCTCCCAGCCCCGGTAAATAAAGGAGTGGGGATGCTGGGCGGCATACACGGAATTGAGCATCACGGAAAAATCTCCGCTGGTGGGATTTTTCATCCCGGCGGGCACGTCGAAGCCGCTCACCGTCAGGCGGTGCTGCTGATCCTCCACGGAGCGGGCGCCGATGGCCACATAGGAGAGAATATCCGACAGATAGCGCCAGTTTTCCGGATAAAGCATTTCGTCTGCCGCCGTCAGACCGGACTCCTCCATGGCGCGGAGGTGCATCTTGCGCATGGCGATGAGCCCATGCAGAAAATCGGGCTTCTTCTCAGGGTCGGGCTGGTGAACGATACCCTTGTACCCCTCGCCTGTGGTGCGGGGCTTGTTGGTGTAGATTCTGGGAATCAGGATCAGCCTGTCCTTTACCTTTTCGCTGACGACAGCCAGCCGTGAGATATAGTCGCACACCGCATCCTCGTTGTCTGCGGAGCAGGGGCCGATGATCACCAGAAATTTATTGCTTTCTCCTGTGATTACGTCCCGGATCTCCTCGTCCCGTTTCTTTTTCAGCTCTGCAAGCTTCTCAGGAACCGGATACTCCCTGCGGATTTCATCCGGAGTGGGAAGCAGCCGTACAAATTCAAAACCCATTTTGACCTCGCAATCTGCCGCGAAGGAGCGGCTTTGTATGTTAAGGACTTTGCGCACTGCACAAAGCCTGCTTCTGTAAGGATACCCTTATGTACGTTTGACCACGTTGATTAGTTTGAATAACCAAACAATCGTGTTTATTATAATATAGGAAATGGGCTTGCGCAAGGAAAAAATGGGGCCGCAGGCTCAACAATACTTCCTCAGCGTCCCCATACAGCACACAGTGGTATAAATCTGGCTGAGCAGCATCCCCGCCAGATAGCCTTTGATTCCATAGACAGGAACCCCCTGAAAGACGAACAAAAGCCGCAGGAGCAGTCCGGTGAGGCTTACGAAAAAGGAATAGCCGGTCTTGCCCAGTCCATGGAGAATGCTGGTGAGGGTGGTGTTCAGGTACAGGAAGGGACACATGAAGCCCAGGATCATAATGAAGTGTCCGGCCATTTCGCTGTCAAAGATGAGAATTCCCACCGCCCGCCCGAATACCAGGAACAGAAAACAGCAGACACCGCCCAGGAGCAGGCAGTAGGAGAGACATTTGCGCACGGCCCGGCGGATTGCCCGGTGGTTATGGACGGAATCGGCCTCGGATATGGCAGGCATGAGCAGTACGGCTGCGGAGTTGGTGAGGGTGCCGGGAAAGAAGATCAGCGGCAGCGCCATTCCCGTCAGCACCCCGTAAACGCTCAGGGATTCGCTGACCGAATGGCCGAATACCTGCAGCTTGGCGGGGATACAGGCCGCCTCGATGGCCTGCAGAAGGTTCAGGCACAGGCGGTTTAAGCACAGAGGGGAGGCAAAGCCCAGGATCTGGCGGCTGATTGTCAGGTACTCGGCAGCGGAAGGGGCGGCGGCCTTTTCCGGCCCGTATTTTCCCCGTCCGGCCCTTTTGGAAAAATGAAAATAGGCTGCCGGGAGTGCCGCCAGCATGGAGCCAAGCTCTCCTATGGCCAGCCCGGCTGCCGCCACGGCAATATCCGGCTCCTGCCCTGCTTTCAGTGCGGCCCCTGCGGTCAGGTAGACGCTTCCCACCCGGAAAAGCTGTTCCGTAAGCTGGGTGACGGCAGGAACGGCGGTTCTGCGGATCCCATAGAAATAGCCGTTGATACAGGAGTGTATGCTGGCAAAGGGGAAGGAGAGCGCCGCAATGCGAAGAAGCGGGGCGCATCGCGGCTCAAACAGCAGATAGGTGGAGATAAAGGCGGCGCTTTGGCGGACAACGGCTGTACATGCCAGGGAAAGGCTTAAAGAGAAGGCAAAACCCACTAGTAAAATCCGTGCGGATGCTTTATAATCATGAGTAGCCGCGCGTCCGGCCACAAACTTGGAGACCGCGTTCTGGATACCGGCTGCGGATAGGGAAAATACCAGCGCCATCACAGGGCTGATGAGCTGATAGATCCCCATGCTTTCCTCGCCGAACAGACGGGAGAGAAAGATACGGTAAAAGAAGCCGATCATACGGCTTGCAAGTCCGGTTACAGTGAGAACCGCCGTACCGGCCACAAGAGGGTTCCTGATTTTATTGCGAAGCGTCTGGGCTGTCTGCATGGGCTCTCCATCTGCGCTGTGCCGTTTCCCGAAGGTCTGCGTTCCGCCCGCCCGGGCGGGGGAGGGCAGAGGATGCGCAAGAAGCTTTTGGTAAATATATGCATAGCCCAAGGTTGACAGAACGGAAAAGGAATGCTATAGTACTTTTTGAAAACGAAGTGTTTTACTAGGAATTAAAAATAACAAAGTGATTTACAATAAAACGTGAAACCGCCCGACAGGCAGTCTGAGAGCATGAGACGATGGAATTCCGCTGCAGGCTGCCGGTAAGCCGCAGATGCAGGATGCAGCTGCGGGCCGGGCGTAGAGAAAGAAGGAGAAAATGCCATGAATCAGATCATTTATCTGGATAATGCGGCCACGACGAAGACAGCGCCGGAGGTGGTGGAGGCCATGCTTCCCTATTTCAGCCAGTGCTACGGCAATCCCAGCAGCATCTATTCTCTGGGAACCCAGAGCAAAAAGGCTGTGGCGGAGGCAAGGGAATTCATCGCCGGGTCGCTGGGCGCGGCCAATAATGAGATTTATTTTACCGCAGGCGGCTCCGAGGCGGACAACTGGGCGATCAAGGCCACAGCAGACGCCTACGCCTCCAGGGGAAAGCATATCATCACCTCCAGGATCGAGCATCATGCGGTGCTGCACACCTGCGAATACCTGGAAAAGAAGGGCTATGAGATTACCTATGTAAACGTGGACGAGAACGGTATCATCCGTCTGGACGAGCTGGAGGCGGCCATCAGGCCGGATACCATCCTGATCTCCGTGATGTTTGCCAACAACGAGATCGGAACCATTCAGCCCATCAAAGAGATCGGCGCTATCGCCAAAGCCCACGGCGTGCTTTTTCACACGGATGCGGTGCAGGCCTACGGCCAGCTTCCCATTAACGTGGACGAATACGGGATCGACATGCTCAGCGCCAGCGGCCACAAGCTGAACGGCCCCAAGGGAGTGGGCTTCCTCTACATCAGGAAGGGGATCAGGATCCGTTCCTTTGTGCATGGCGGGCAGCAGGAGAGAGGCAGAAGGGCAGGAACCGAAAACGTTCCCGGCATTGTAGGTCTGGGCGCTGCATCCAGGAGAGCCTTTTCCATTATGGAGGAGAAAACGAAGAAGGAAGTGGAGCTTCGGGACTATCTGATCCGCAGGATCGAGGAAGAGATCCCTTACTGCCGCCTCAACGGAGACAGACAGAAGCGCCTTCCCAACAATGTGAATTTCAGCTTTCAGTTTATTGAGGGGGAATCCCTTTTGATCATGCTGGATATGAAGGGGATCTGCGGCTCCAGCGGCTCTGCCTGCACCTCAGGCTCTCTGGATCCCTCCCATGTCCTGCTGGCCATCGGTCTGCCTCATGAGACCGCGCATGGCTCGCTCCGTCTCTCCCTGAGCGAGGAGAACACGAAGGAGGAGCTGGACAGGACGGTGGAAGCCATCCGGGAGATCGTGGAGAAGCTGAGAAACATGTCCCCGTTATACGAGGATTTTCTTAAAAAGCAGAAATGACAGAGGATTCTGCCGGACAGAGGCAGGCTATAGAAAGGATCAGGTAATAGTATGTACACAGAAAAAGTAATGGATCATTTTCAGAATCCCCGGAATATGGGGGAAATAGAGAACGCCAGCGGCGTGGGCACGGTGGGCAATGCGAAATGCGGCGACATCATGCGGATGTTTCTGGACATTGACGACAATGGAATCATTCAGGATGTGAAATTCAAAACCTTCGGCTGCGGAGCGGCTGTGGCAACCAGCAGCATGGCCACGGAGCTGGTGAAGGGAAAGAGCATTCAGGAAGCCATGCAGGTGACCAACAAGGCGGTGATGGAGGCGCTGGACGGGCTTCCTCCTGTAAAGGTGCACTGCTCCCTTCTGGCGGAGGAGGCGATCCACGCGGCACTCTGGGATTACGCCCAGAAGCACGGCATTCAGATTGAGGGCCTGGAAAAGCCCAAATCCGACATTCACGAGGACGAGGAGCAGGCAGAGGAAGAATATTGATCTATGGGTAAAAGGGTGATTGTGGGCATGTCCGGAGGAGTAGATTCCTCCGTGGCAGCCCTTTTGTTAAAGGAAAAGGGTTACGATGTGATCGGCGTGACCATGCAGATCTGGCAGGATGAGACGGAAGCCTGCGGGGCGGCAGACAGAGAGGATGTGGGCTGCTGCGGCCTGTCCGCCGTGGAGGATGCCAGAAGGGTGGCTCAGCATCTGGATATTCCCTATTATGTGATGAACTTTAAAAAAGAGTTCCGCAGGTCCGTGATGGATTATTTTGTGGAGGAATATCTGCAGGGGCGCACGCCCAATCCCTGTATCGCCTGCAATCGTTATGTGAAATGGGAGGCCCTTCTTCACAAGAGCCTGGGGCTGGGAGCGGACTATATCGCCACCGGCCACTATGCCAGGATTGAGCGGCTTGCAAACGGCAGATATGCCATCCGCAATTCCGTGACGGCGGCCAAGGATCAGACTTACGCCCTCTACAGCCTCACCCAGGAGCAGCTCGCCCATACGCTGATGCCGGTGGGGGAGTATCCCAAGGATGAGATCCGCAGGATCGCAGAGCAGGCAGGGCTTCCGGTGGCCCATAAAAAGGACAGCCAGGAGATCTGCTTCATCCCCGACCATGATTATGCCTCCTTTATTGAAAGACAGGCGGCGGGAAGAGTCCCCGGCCCCGGCAATTTTGTCACAGCCGGCGGTACTGTTCTGGGACATCACAAAGGGATCACCCATTACACGGTTGGACAGCGCAAGGGGCTGAACCTTTCCATGGGCCGTCCGGTATTCGTCACCCAGATCAGGCCTGATACCAACGAGGTAGTGATCGGGGAGGCGGAGGACGTGTTCACGGATCACCTGACCTGCCGGAACCTGAATTTCATGTCTATACAGGAGCTTGATTCTCCCATGCGGGTGAAGGCCAAGGTCCGCTATGCTCATCAGGGGGAATTCTGCCGGATCGAAAGGATCGGGGAGGACCGTGCGGCCTGCTTCTTTGAAAAGCCTGTCCGCGCCGTGACGCCGGGGCAGGCGGTGGTCTTTTACGACGGAGACTATGTGCTGGGGGGCGGTACCATCGAATAGAAACCGGGTGAGGGAAGATTTCTCTCACCTTTTTTCTTTTGCTGCATACGGATAAAGAAAAGACAGCAGAAGGGAAACGGAAATGGCAATCCAATTTATTCCGACGGGCGGAAGGGAATGGCAGGGACGTCCCGTTTTTATGAGCTTTACAGGTGTGATAACGAGTTTGGAGACGACGTGGGACAACGGAAGGCAGGACGGCTGCGTTCAGATCATGACGGTGGAAAATGAGACGGGGAGCGTGGTGAATTTCTATCTGGAGCCGGACACCTTCGTTGTGGACTATGTGACCCTCTATGAGACCCTTCCGGTCACCGTATTCTACAACGGAAATGCGGCGGCCCCTCTGATCTATCCGCCCCAGTTTGAGGCGGCGGTGGTGGCGCCCCAGATGGAGGGACAGTCGGTGTACGTGGGATATTTCAACAATGTGCTTTTAAGCAGTGACCAGGAGCTGAAGCTGAATCTGGCGCCCTCCACAGTGGTGGTGACCGCCAACAACCAGACCTTCCAGGGAAGCCCGGGAGGGCATGTACTGGCGGTGCTCTACAGTCAGACAACCAGAAGTATCCCGCCGCAGACTACGCCGGAGAAGGTGATCGTTTTCTGTGATTCCTGAATCCTGTTCATGAGCAGGGCAGGAGACGATAACAGACAGGGCGGTTTACGGCCGTCCTTCTTTTGAAGCTGTCCGCAAACCGCTGTCTGGCATTACAGCCGGATAAACTGCGGAGTCCTTTTCTCAAAAACGGTATAATACCGGAAGCCGCATTCCGTAAGGAAAGCCTCCGCCCGGTCGAAGCTTCGGCACAGATCCTGGGGGCGGTGCGCGTCAGAGCCCACAGTGACGATCTCGCCTCCCAGCTGCCGGTAGCGGGTGAGCACCTCCCGGCAGGGGTGCAGCTCCTTCAGCCCGTAGCCCAGCCCTCCGGTGTTCACCTCCAGGCCGATCCCCGCCTCCAGCAGAAGATCGAGGATCCGGTCGAACAGATCCCGGTATTTGTCGTAGGTATAGTCCCGGTCCTGAGTGGGGCCGTAGCGCACCACATAATCCAGGTGGCCGTACACATCAAAATCCGTGAAGCTTTCCAGATTCTCTATAATGGAAGAAAAATAGGAGCGGTACGCCTCCTCCTCGCTGCGCCCCATCCAGAAGGAGGGATCGTAGGGATCCTGCCCCCGGCATAAATGGGAGGAGCCGATCACAAAATCGAAATCCCGGGAGGAGATATAAGCCGCCTGACGCTCCGAAAGCTGCGCCTGCAGCCCCAGCTCAATGCCGAAAAGCACCTGGATCTGATCCCGGAAGGCGCTCCGGTTTGTCAGAAGGTCATAGAGATAGGCGTCCGTGTTTACCTCAAATATCCCCTCAGGGGTGGCCTTTGTCACGGGAAAATCAAAATCCATATGCTCCGTGAAGCACATCCGCTCAAGTCCCAGGCTGATTCCCTTACGGATCATGTCCTCCATGAGAGCCTGGGAATCCCCGGAAAAGGAGGAATGTAAATGATAATCTGCTCTGAGTGCCATAACGTATCCTTTCCGTTTCCCGCCTGTTCCGGCCTGCGGGAACCTTCCTACAGTATAGCCCATCCCCTGTGAAAAGGCAAAAACTAAATTTTTTGTAAACAATACCCAAATTTCAGGTTTTTTTCATTTTGCGTCTTGATATTTTCAGTGGGATTAGGTAGAATAAATGTGCTGATAAAATTTTATCAAGCATTCGGACAGGCAGTCTTTCCCGGCTGTTTCCCGAAGGAGGCCCTGCGCTTTACGCGGGCCGTTTGTTACGCTTGATAAGATAATAGAAAAAACATTTTTAGGAGGAATTAAAAATGGCAGTAAAAGTAGCAATTAATGGTTTTGGCCGTATTGGACGTCTTGCTTTCAGACAGATGTTCGGAGCAGAGGGATTTGAAATCGTTGCTATCAACGATCTTACTTCTCCTGAGATGCTTGCTCACTTACTGAAATACGATTCTACCCAGGGCAGATATGAACTGGCTGATAAGGTTTCCTTCGGTGAGGATTCCATCACTGTTGACGGAAAAGAGATCAAGATCTACGCTAAGGCTAACGCAGCAGAGCTTCCCTGGGGCGAGATCGGTGTTGACGTAGTTCTGGAGTGCACCGGATTCTACACCTCCAAGGCTAAGGCGCAGGCTCATATCGATGCCGGCGCTAAGCACGTTATCATTTCCGCACCTGCCGGAAACGATCTTCCTACCATCGTTTACAATGTAAACCATGAGACTCTGAGCAAGGATGACCACATCATCTCCGCTGCAAGCTGCACCACCAACTGCCTGGCTCCTATGGCGAAGGCTCTGAACGACGCATTCCCGATCCAGACCGGTATCATGTGCACCATCCACGCTTACACCGGCGATCAGATGACTCTGGACGGACCTCAGAGAAAGGGCGACAAGAGAAGAAGCCGTGCTGCTGCATGCAACATCGTTCCCAACAGCACCGGCGCTGCAAAGGCTATCGGCCTTGTTATCCCTGAGCTGAACGGCAAGCTCATCGGAGCTGCCCAGCGTGTTCCTACCCCTACAGGCTCCACCACCATCCTGACTGCAGTTGTGAAGGGACAGCCTACCAAGGAAGCTATCAACGAGGCTATGAAGGCTGCTTCCAACGAGTCCTTCGGCTACAATACCGATGAGATCGTATCCAGCGACATCGTTGGAATGAGATATGGTTCCCTGTTCGATGCTACCCAGACCATGGTTCTGCCCATCGACGAGAACACCGCTGAGGTACAGGTTGTTTCCTGGTACGACAACGAGAACTCCTATACCAGCCAGATGGTTCGCACCATCAAGCACTTCGGCAAGCTGCTGAACGCTTAATCAGAGTGAAACGGCTTTTCGGTAAACCCAGCGTTTCCCGGAAAGCCTGGTCATGCAGAAAAGGCATAGGCTCATAAAGGGTCCGGTCTGATGAGGGCCGGGCTCATTTTTTATAAACAGGAGGTTTTTCAAATGTCTCTGAATAAGAAATCCGTTGATGACATCAACGTAAAAGGCAAACGCGTCCTTTGCAGATGCGACTTCAATGTACCGTTAAAGGAAGGGAAGATCACCGACGAGAACCGTCTGTCAGCGGCCCTTCCCACCATCAAGAAGCTGATCGCCGACGGCGGAAAGGTGATTCTGTGCTCCCACCTTGGTAAGCCCAAGGGAGAGCCCAAGCCTGAGCTGTCTCTGGCTCCCGTGGCAGTGCGCCTGTCCGAGCTTCTGGGCCAGGAGGTAAAGTTTGCCGCTGATCCCGAGGTGGTAGGCCCCAACGCAAAGGCTGCAGTGGAGGCTATGAAGGACGGAGATGTGATCCTTTTGGAGAACACCCGCTACAGAGTGGAGGAGACCAAGAACGGAGAGGCTTTCTCCAAAGAGCTGGCTTCCCTCTGCGACGTATTCGTAAACGATGCTTTCGGAACCGCTCACAGAGCGCACTGCTCCAACGTGGGTGTGGCACAGCTCGTTGATACCGCTGTGGTTGGATATCTGATGCAGAAGGAAATCGACTTTTTGGGCAATGCGGTTGAGAATCCCGTAAGACCCTTCGTTGCCATCCTGGGCGGCGCCAAGGTTGCGGACAAGCTGAACGTAATCTCCAACCTGCTTGAGAAGTGCGATACCCTCATTATCGGCGGCGGCATGGCTTTCACCTTCCTGAAGGCGAAGGGCTATGAGATCGGCGCATCCCTGGTGGACGAGGAGAAGATCGGCTACTGTAAGGAAATGATGGAGAAGGCTGAGAAGCTGGGCAAGAACCTTCTGCTTCCCGTTGATGCAGTGGTTGCCAAGTCCTTCCCTAATCCCATCGATGCCCAGATCGAGGTTGAGGTATGTGCGGCAGACGCCATCCCTGCCGATATGATGGGCCTTGATATTGGACCTAAGAGCGCAGAGGCTTATGCGGACGCTGTGAAGAGCGCCAAGACCGTGGTATGGAACGGGCCCATGGGCGTATTCGAGAATCCTGTGCTGGCGCAGGGTACGATTGCGGTTGCCAAGGCTCTGGCTGAGACGGATGCTACCACCATCATCGGCGGCGGAGATTCCGCAGCGGCTGTAAATCAGCTTGGCTTCGGCGACAAGATGAGCCACATTTCCACTGGCGGCGGCGCTTCCCTTGAGTTCCTGGAGGGCAAGGAGCTTCCCGGCGTGGCAGCAGCAAACGACAAATAAGACAGCAGGATAGAAGGAGGCCATTCCCATGGCAAGAAAGAAAATTATTGCGGGCAACTGGAAGATGAACATGACTCCCAGCCAGGCCGTTGAACTGATCAATACCTTAAAGCCCCTTGTGGCTACCGACGAGGCGGACGTGGTTTTCTGCGTACCTGCCATCGATATCATCCCTGCCATCGAGGCGGCTAAGGGAAGCAACATTGAGATCGGCGCTGAGAATATGTACTTTGAGGAGAAGGGCGCATATACCGGAGAGATCGCGCCCGATATGCTCACGGATGTGGGAGTGAAGTATGTGATCATCGGACATTCCGAGAGAAGAGAGTACTTTGCTGAGACGGATGAGACTGTGAATAAGAAGGTTCTCAAGGCTTTCGAGCACGGCCTTACCCCCATCATCTGCTGTGGCGAGACTCTGACCCAGAGAGAGCAGGGCATCACAATCGACTGGATTCGCCAGCAGATCAAGATTGCATTCCTGAACGTGACCGCAGAGCAGGCCAAGACCGCTGTGATCGCTTATGAGCCTATCTGGGCTATCGGAACCGGAAAGACCGCTACTACTGAGCAGGCTCAGGAAGTATGCGCAGCCATCCGTGTGTGCATCGGCGAGATCTACGATCAGGCTACCGCAGAAGCCATCCGTATCCAGTACGGCGGATCTGTGAACGCCGCAACCGCTCCTGAACTGTTCGTACAGCCCGATATTGACGGCGGACTGGTGGGCGGAGCTGCTCTGAAGCCTGACTTCGGCAAGATTGTAAACTGGAAATAATGATGTGACAGTTCAGCCGCATCGACGGATACAGGCAAAAGATGCCTGCCTGGTGTGGCTGAACGGTTACACGTTTTTGTGACGGTTCGGATGTTATGTTTGTTCCGGCGGAGGCGTTTGGTCTCTGCCGGGACAGCTTTCGAGTGATTTTCTTTTTCTGTACTTTTTCTTGTTTTTCACTTTGGATTTCTATGAAAATTTCATTCCTTTGATGAGGGGTTCAGGTATTTTCTTTTCAGGCTTTTGTATATAGCCTTCATTTTTTTCAGGCTGTTTTTATATCTTTATTTGTATCTATTTCTATGCGGTTTTCTGTTTGTATTTGAGATTGTTTTTATACGGAATATAGTCTATTTCGTGCGCTTCCTTTATGGGCTTACCACACAGGAGCAGCTGCCGGGAGCGGCGGAACGGGGCGTGTTTATGCCCTCGTCCAAGGCGGGTGCGTTATGTATCAGGAAACAGCTTTGGTTTTTAGAAGGGAGGAGAGGAAAAACGCCTGCCCCTCTTGCAAGCAAAGCCTGTTGGTGAGATAATACTCCTGATAGAGAGCCCCGCTAGAGCATGTTTGAACATGCTCTGAGGCAAAATTTCAGAGAATGGAGATTGATATGACAGTAAAGACCGTTGACATTCACACAGATCACACGACAGCAAAGCTTACCACCTATTTTCTGGACAATTCCCCGGAAATGGATGCGGACAGGAAGCGTCCGGTGGTGCTGGTATGTCCGGGAGGCGGCTATGCCTTCACCTCAGACCGGGAGGCGGAGCCGGTGGCAATCCGCATGTGCGCCATGGGCTTTCATGCCTGCGTGCTGCGCTACAGCGTGGAGCCGGAGCGTTTTCCCACCTCCTTGTGGGAGCTGGCTGCCAGCGTGGCATGGCTGAGAGAGCACAGCGAGGAATACCATATTGATGCAGAACAGATCGTGGTCTGCGGATTTTCCGCCGGAGGCCATCTGGTATGCAGCCTGGGAACCTTCTGGAACAAGGCTTTTTTAAGGGAAGCGACCGGGCTTGCCGGCGAACAGATGCGGCCTGACCGGCTGATTCTGTGCTATCCGGTGATCACCTCGGGAGAATTTGCCCACAGAGGCTCCTTTGACAGCGTGCTGGGAGAGCGGGCCCAGGATTCTGAAATGCTGGAACTTCTGTCTTTGGAAAAGCAGGTGACAGGGGACATGCCGCCTGTTTTCCTGTGGCATACCTTTGCGGATACCTGCGTTCCGGTGGAAAATTCCCTGCTGCTGGCAGACGCCATGCGGAAGGCGGGGGTACCCTTTGAGCTACATATTTTCCCGGAGGGAGGACATGGACTGAGCCTGGCCAACGAAGAGACGGACTGTGCGGCAGGAGGAACGATTGTGAAGGAATGCGCCGTCTGGCCGGAGCTGGCGGGAGACTGGATTCGCAGGAAATAGGGGCAGGAGTAAAATCGTCCCGGCAGGGAGGTAAGGATGAAAATGAAAAAGAAAATAAGGCACAGGCTTCAGGAAATGCTGGAACAGGCAATAGAAAAAGAAGAACTGGCCGGCGGCTGTCTTCTGGTGCGCAAGGATGGGGAGGAGCTTCTCTATCTGGAGGGAGGGATGGCTGACCGGGAGGCGGGCAGAACCATCAGCAGGGATCAGATTTACCGGCTCTATTCCATGAGCAAGCCGATAACGGCAGCGGCGGTGATGAAGCTGATGGAGGAGGGGCTGGTGGATCTGGCGGAGCCCGTGGCCTCTTATATTCCGGCCTTTGAAGGGCAGAAGGTAGAGGAGAAGGGCTGGCTTGTGCCCGCAGCAAGAGGGGTGACGGTGAAGGATCTTCTGGACATGACCTCCGGCCTGACCTACGGCGGCGAGCCGGGGCTGGCGGGGGAGTATGCCGCAGGGCTTTTTGCCAGAGTGGGGGAGCGTCTGCTTTCCGACCATCCCATGACCACGATGGAATTTGCCAGTCAGGCAGGGGAAGGCCCTCTTCTTTTCCAGCCGGGCAGCTCCTGGCGGTACGGTACATCGGCGGACGTGCTGGGAGCAGTGGTGGAGGCGGCGTCCGGCATGAGCTTTGGAGAGTATCTGGAAAAGAATATTTTCAAGCCTTTGGGAATGAAGGATACGGGTTTCTGGGTACCGGAAAAGAAAGCGGAGCGCCTGGTGAAAGCCTATCAGAGAGCAGAGAACGGAAAGCTGGTTCCCTATCTGGAAAATCATCTGGGTATCCTGAACGGAATGGACAGAAAACCGGCCTTTGAATCGGGAGGAGCGGGGCTTGTGTCCACAGTGGATGATTACGCCAGATTCGCCCAGATGCTTTTGAACGAAGGGGAGCTGGAGGGCGTGCGGGTGCTGCACCCGGCGACGGTGCGGTTTATGACGGCAGGAAGCCTGACAGCCTGGCAGGAGCCTGCCTTTGAACAGAATTTTGCCAATATGCCTGGCTATACCTATGGAAATCTGATGCGGGTAATGAAGTATCCCGGTCATTCCGCCACATTGAACCGTGCGGGCGAATACGGCTGGGACGGCTGGCTTGGCTGTTATTTTGCCAATGATCCGGCAGAGAAAATGACCATGCTTTTCATGATGCAAAAGACGGATTCCGGCCTGACCAGCCTAGTACGCAGGATGCGCAACCTGATTATGAGTGAAATCTGACAAAATTTGTCAGAATATACGAAAAATATGCGGCAACAGAAGGTATACTTGTACAGATTATCCTCATATGATATAATGAATGTGAAAAATGGACGTGTCCGATAGACCTTTTAACAGAGGCCCCCGCCGGGAGGAAAACCCAGACGCGCCCGGTAATGCGGAGTCTGGGCGGAAGAAAACAGGAGGCGAGGTCCGGGCGGAGGCCGGGCGGGAAAGCCGGGAGGCGGAGCGGGAAGGCCGCCTGTTCCGGCTCGTTGCGCACGAAGGAGGCGCAGAAGGGAGCATATATGAGAGAGTTTGAGCACATAGTTAAATCTTCTGTGGGACTGCATCCGCGCGTGGCGGGAATGATGATGAACCTGGTGAGGGATTTTGACAGCGATGTGATCCTCATGAACGGGGAAAAGGGCGGAAATCTCCAGAAGCTTCTGGGCATTCTGCACCTGAACATCCGGTGCGGGGACAGGCTGATGTTCCGGATTTCCGGTAAGGATGAGGAGATCGCCTATCAGGAACTGCATGATTTTGTGGAGAACTATCTGTAGGCGGACGCTGCTCTGGGAAGCGGAGCCTGGGTGGTATGGAGAGGGAGAAGGCGCTGCAGCGAACAGCAGCCTTGAGGTAAGAGGGAAACAGCGGATCAGGTCGAGTGATGCGCTGTTTTTTCTATCCATCTGTCCATAAGACAGTTTCTCTTCCCTGACAGCGTCGGCAGCTTTCCTTTCAACTATGAAAAAAGTATAAACAGGAACAAAATGGCTCCAAAATGTTGTATAACATATAGTAGATGGAATGAGAGCAGCCCACAGGAACGGCAGCCCGCAGTCGGGAGGGGGGCGGAAGGGCAGCCGTTGGCCCGGGCGGGAGAGCCGGCGAGGGCCGGTATGGAGGAGAGCATGGAGCGTTATGCAGCGTTTCTGTTGAAGTACAAAAAAACGGTACTCTTTTTTTTCTTTGCAGCATCGGCGGTATGCGTCCTGCTGGCAGGGATGACCGGGGTAAACTACAATTTTGCAGATTACCTTCCAGAATCCGCGCCGTCCACGAAGGCGCTGCGGGTGATGGAGGAGGAATACAGTCAGGCCGTACCCAATATGCGGGTGATGGTGCAGGATGTTGCCATACCGGAGGCTTTGGAGATCAAGAGGAGCCTGGCAGCAGTGGAGGGCGTGGAGGCGGTAAGCTGGCTGGACGATGTGGTGGAGCTGTATGCACCTTTGGAGATGGCGGACGAGAAAACGGTGAAGGAATGGTATGTGGATGGAAACGCCTGCTTTTCTCTGACGGTTTCCGAGCAGAAGGAGGCGCAGGCGGTGGCCGGAGTGCGGGAGCTGATCGGGGAGGAGGGCTACATGTCCGGGGCGGCGGTGGAGAGCGCGGTGGCGCCGGTCAACACGGCCAGGGATGTGCAGAACATCATGCTGCTGGTGGTTCCCATCATCCTTTTGATCCTCATACTTACCACACAGTCCTGGTTCGAGCCGGTGCTGTTTCTGATTACCATAGGAGCGGCCATTGTGCTGAACATGGGGACGAACCTGGTGTTCGGAACGGTTTCCTTCGTGACGAATGCGGCGGGGCCGGTGCTCCAGATGGCGGTTTCCATGGATTATTCTATTTTTCTCCTGCATCAGTTTGCAAGAAACAGAGAGCAGGGGATGAAGGAGGAGCGCGCCATGATGGCGGCGGTGAAGCAGTCGGTGGGAAGCGTGCTTTCCAGCGGTCTGACCACGGTGACGGGCTTTCTGGCGCTTACGTTCATGCAGTTTCGGATCGGCCCAGACCTGGGCTGGGCCATGGCGAAGGCTATCCTGATCAGCCTGGTATGTACCCTGTGCTTCCTGCCGGCGCTGGCAGTCTGCTGCAGCAGACTGATCGACCGAACCAGACACAGACCCTTCCTGCCCCGCTTTGACGGCTTCGCAGGTCTGGTGATGAAGGTGCGCGTTCCGGTACTGATCCTCACGGCTCTGGCGGTTCCCGTCCTGTTCCTGGCCCAGCAGAACAACCGCTTTTATTATGGAGGGAGCGAGGTATACAGCTCTTTGAAAACCCAGATGGGCAGGGACGCGGCGGCAATTCACGGGGATTTTGGCTCCTCCGACCCAGTGGTGCTGATGGTTCCCAAAGGGGAGCCGGAGAAGGAAGCCGCCATGAATGAAGAACTGAAAAGCCTGGAGGGCGTGGCGGAGGTGCTCTCTTATGTGGGAACGGTGGGCAGCTCCATCCCGGCTGAATATGTGCCCGAACAGATCCGCACCCAGTTCTATTCTCCCCACTACAGCCGTTTTGTGGTGACGCTCCACACCAGAGAGCGGGAGAGCGACTGGTATGAGAAGGTCAATGGGGTGCGCAGCGTAGGGGAGAAGTATTATGGGAAGGAGCTTCTCTATGCAGGAGAGCTGGTGAGCACGGAGGATCTGAAGTCCACGATCACCCAGGATAATTTGAAGGTGAATTTCCTGGCCATTCTGCTGGTATTTTTGATCCTGCTGGTGAATTTCCGTTCCTTTATTCTTCCGCTGATCCTGACGCTGGTGATCGAATCCTCCATATGGATCAATTTGGGCATCCCATATTTCATGGGAACGCCTCTGTTCTACATCGGCTATTTGATCGTCAGTACGGTACAGCTTGGAGCTACCATCGATTATGCTATCCTGTTTACCGACCGGTACATGCAGTATCGGAAGAGGATGGAAAAGAAGGAGGCCGCCCGGGAGACTCTGAAAAGCTGCACCCTGTCCATCCTCACCTCCGCTCTGGTGCTGACGCTGGCCGGAACGGTGTTAGGCAGGCTGTCCACCAACGGCGTGATCAGCCAGCTGGGCTCCCTGATTGGACGGGGGGCGGTGCTCTCCTTTGTGCTGGTGGTCTGCGTCCTGCCCACCCTCCTGATCCTTCTGGACGGCGCGGTGAAAAGAACTACCTGGCAGGCGGATTTTTATGAAAAAATCAGCCCCGGGACTTCCGGGAAAGGGAAGGCGGCGGCCGTAAGGCTTCCGGGAAAGGAAAGGCGGCGGCCGTAAGGCTTCCAGGAAAAGAAAGGCGGCGGACATAAGGATTTCTGGAAAGGAAAGGCGGCCGCAGGGCTTCAGAGAAAGGACAAGGCGTGCAGATGGCGGAGAGAAGGAATAAGGTACAGGCTGGAAGAAGGGAGGCATATGAGATGGAAGGACAGGAGACGGGCAGAAAAAGAAAAAAAGGCAGGAAGCAGGCGGTCCGCAGTATGGCTCTTCTGCTTGCCGCAGCCTTGATACTGGGGGACGGAGTAAGCGCGGCGGCGGCAGGGATACCGGAAAAGGATGAAAATGTATATGCAAATCTGAATCAGGATGGGAGCGTGGACGCCGTATATGTGGTGAACGCCTGGCAGCTGGAAGAGCCCGGCCGGATCGTGGATCACGGGCGATATTCTTCCGTAAAAAATCTGACCTCCCAGGAGCAGATTCTCACCAGAGGCGACGAGGTGAAGGTAGACGCCCCTGCCGGAAAGTTTTATTATCAGGGCACGCTGAAGAAAGGGGAGCTTCCGTGGGAGATTTCCATTTCCTACTATCTGGACGGAAAGGAGATTCAGGCGGAGGAACTGGCCGGGAAGAGCGGTGCTTTGAAGCTGTGCATTCATGTGGGACAGAACAAAAAGGCCGAGAAGGTATTTTGGGAAAATTATCTGCTTCAGGCAGGGGTGACTATGGACATGGACCGCTGCAGCCGCCTGAAGGCAGCCGGAGCCACGGTGGCCAACGTGGGGGCGAAGAAGCAGCTTCTCTACAATATCATGGCGGGCAGCGAGAAGGATATTGTGATTACCGCGGACGTGGTGGATTTTGAGATGGAGCCCATCACCTTTCAGGGGGTTCCCATGTCCTTTGAAATCGACAGGGATGCGCTGGAAATGGAGAACCTGTACGAAAAAACGGGCGAGGTGAAGAACGCGGCGGAAGAGTTTTCTGATGGAGCGCAAAGCATACAGGAGGGAACCGGTGTACTCAAGGAGGGGGCAGAGGGGCTGCAGAAGGGGGCGCAGAGCCTGCAGGAAGGCGCAGAAAGCTATGCAGAGGGGGCGCAGACCCTGGGAGACGGGGTGGACTCTCTGAAGGAGGGAAGCGAGGAGCTCTCTTCCGGGGCGGAGGAGCTTTCTTCCGGCATCAGGGCCCTGCGGGACGGCGTGAAAGCCATGCAGGAGGGCTATCGTGGAGAGGACGGCCTGGCTGCCGGCGCGCGGAAGCTGGCAGAGGGGGCAGACAAGCTGGCAGCAGGGAGCGAACAGATGAAAACGGGCGTGGGAGCACTGATTTCCATGATCCGCCAGATGGGAAACGGAGGCCTGACCAGTCAGGTGGATGCGAAGGTGAAGGAAGAGCTTGAGGCGGCAGTGGAGCAGATTCAGGACCCGGTTATCAGGGAAATTCTGAAGAAGCTTCTGGAAAAACTGCCGGAAGGCGGATACCGCGAAGCGGTGTCTGAACTGGAGAAGCTTCTGGACGAGCGGATCAAAGTACTGGAGGAACAACTGGAATCCATGGGCTCATTCATCCAAGAGGAGAAGGAAAAGACGGACGTACCAGAGGAAGGGCTGCTTTTGGAGGAGGAAACAGAGACAGAGACCGAAACCGAAACAGAGACTGAAACAGAAACAGAGGCTGGAACAGAGACCGAGACAGAAAGAGAGACCGAAATCGAAACAGAAACAGAGACAGTAACAGAAACGGAAACAGAGACAGAAGGAACCGAAACAGAAGGAACAGAGCCGGAAACCAGCACAGAATCTTCGGTGGAAACAGAAAATGGAACAGCTTCCCCCTCAGAGCCGGAAACAGAAAACGCAGCGGGCTCATCATCAGAGGAGGAAATGGAATCCGGAGCAGGCTTGCCGTCAGAGGCGGAAATGGAAAATGAAACCGGTTCCCTGTCGAAGCCGGGAACAGAAAAGGGCACAGGCTCTTCGGCGGAACCGAAGGCGGAAAAGGCTGTGAATCTGCAGACGCGCTCTGATGCTGCGGCGAATGGGGCGTATCCTCCTGCCCTTTTCTGGCGCGATACAGGAAGGCTTGACCGGATGAAGGGAGGAGCGGATGACGCCATCTGTTTCTATAAGGGCCGTGCCAGAACGGCAGCTTTTGAAGGGGGAGCGGGTGAGAAGGAGGCCGAACAGGGTATCTCTGTGCTGGCCGTTTCGGAGAGGGAAGCGGGGGAGGGACTGCAGAATGGAAAACAGGATATCATGTCTGTGGTAAAGCAGCTGATCCTCTGCTACAGGCTGAAGGCGGCCATGGAAAGGCTTCTGGGAGCTTATGATGTGGCCGGAGAGATGGAGGCCCAGCTTGGAAATGAAAGCACCCAGGCCCAGCTGTCCCAGCTGGAGGAAGGTATTGGCGCACTGAATGGGGGCGTGAAGGAGCTGGCCGGGGGCACAAAAAAGCTTGCCGACGGTGTGGATCAGCTTGCCGATGGGGCCGGTCAGCTTGCGGATGGAGCGGATGAACTGGCCGATGGAGGCGCCGCCTTTGCGGATGGGACGAAGGAACTGACGGAGGGGGTATCCCAGCTTGCGGATGGAACGGATGTGCTTCTGGATGCGGCGGAGGCTTTAAAGGACGGAAGCGCCCAGTTCGCGGAAGGGACAGGTAATCTGGCGGACGGAGCCAGACAGCTGATGGACGGCGCGGACAGCCTCAGAGAAGGGACGGACGAATTTAAGGAGAAAAGCAAAGATATGGACGGCCAGATCCATGAGGAGATCGACGGTGTGGTGGACAGCTTTTCAGGCAGTGATTTTGTCCCGGTCTCCTTCGTATCAGACAAAAATAAGAACGTGGAGCTGGTGCAGTTTGTGATGAAAACGGCAGGAATCCAGATTCCAGAGCCGGAGGAGATTCCGGTGGAGGAAGAGCCTGAGGGCTTTTGGAAGAGATTGGCGGCGCTGTTTGGGTGAAAAAGGAATGGATGGGGAGCATGATGCAGCGCAACGACAAAGGGAGTGATGCGGAGAAAGTTGCGCAATGGACGATGAAAAATTGTGAAAAACGCATATTTTCACAGATATTGTTTGGGATACCGGTATATTGACGAAAGAAAGGCTTATTTTTTATAATAATTATATCTAAAAAGCGGAGAGAGTGCGCAACAAACAGAAAAACAAATCTGGCTGTATGTGCTGTGGGAGAGCGCTGTAGGAAAGGTGGGACGGGGGAAAAAAGTGCAGATGCAAAGCTGTACTGCAGAATATGGGGAAGGGTGTAAAATAAGGATGACGATAAGTGATATGGCAAAGGAACTGGGCGTTTCTAAAAGTACCGTATCCCGTGCTTTGTCTGGAAAAGGAAGAATAGGAGAAGAAACCCGTCAGAGGATTCGTCAGTTCGCAAGGGAGCATGAAGAAGGCCGACAGGGAGAAAGGGCAGGAAAAAGGGAGGAGACGAGGAGTTTAGGGGTTTCCTTTCCGGACGATATTTTTGTGAGCGGCAATCAGTATTTTTTTGAGTGCCTTTTGGGGATTTATGAATCTGCGGCTCTTATGGGGTATAATGTTCTGGTTACGGCAGGAGCGGCGCAGGATATTTCCGGGATTCAAAAGCTTGTGGAGCAGCAGAAGGTAGACGGAATGATCCTGACCAGAAGCATGGAGGATGATAAAGCATTGCGTTACCTGGCGGAGCAGAATTTTCCTACAGGTGTTACAGGTTTATGCAGCTTTGATAACATTATTCAAGTGGATACGGACAATGAAGGGGCGGCAGAGATGTTGACGTCCCTGCTGATCAGCAAGGGATACAGGCGGTTTGCACTGATTCTGGACGATATGTCCTATCATGTAAATCGAAGCCGTTATGAAGGCTTTTACAAAGCAATTTTAAAAAACGGTCTTCGGAAGGAAATGCAGGAAATCTATACGGGTAAGCTTAGAAAGGAACGCCTCAATTCTATCATTGCAAATCTGCTTTCCAGAAAAGTGGAATGTGTAATCTGCGGAGACGATATTCTGTGCATCAGTCTGATCTCACAGCTTTTGGTGGAAGGGTATCGGATTCCGAAGGATATCGCAATGGCTTCCCTTTACAACAGTGCGGCGCTCAACAGCTTTGTACCTACAGTGACCGCTGTGGATGTGTCTGCCAGAATGGTGGGAAATGTGATAGGAAAGCAGATGATTCAGTTCCTGCAGGGAATGGATTATCAGAAAACAACGATGATCGATTATGAAATTTTAATCCGTTCATCTACTTACAGATAACTGCTGACGAAGACACGGCTATTTGTGCCGGAGCGTCACAGACAGCCTTGATGGCAGACGGGAAATCACATTCACGATTTCCCGCCGTTCCGCTTCGGAATGGGGAGTAACCCAGTGGATTCGGTACAGCTGTTACAGAAACAGTGGAGGTAAAAGTGAAAGAAAAATTGGATTTTTACAAAGGGGCAGATATTTCATTCCTTCCTCAGTGTATGGATGCGGGAATGCAGGTGAAGGATTTTGATGGTTCTGTGATGGAGCCGATTGCATTGCTTCAAAAATATGGGGTAAATGCCATCAGGCTGCGTATCTGGCATACTCCAGGAAACGTTCCGGAATCTGGCGGCTACTGCGATTTGGAGCACACAGTCGCTCTGGCGAAGAAGATCTGCGCGCATGGCATGAGGTTTATGCTGGATTTTCATTATTCCGATTTCTGGGCGGACCCTGGACAGCAGAGAAAGCCAAAGGACTGGGAGAAGCTGAGTGGGCGTGAATTGGAAGAAGCCGTTTTTTCTTATACGAGGGATGTGCTTTTGACGCTTCAGGCGGAAGGGGTGCTGCCGGATATTGTGCAGATCGGGAATGAGATCAGAAGCGGTCTGTTGTTTCCAGAGGGAGAACTGCCCAATTACGCTGGGATGACAAGGCTTGTAAATGCAGGGATAGCAGGGGCGAGAAGTGTGGCTGATTCCTCGCAGATGCAGGTTATGATCCATTTGGATCAGGGAGGAAGATACTTCTATCTCAAGGAATGGTTTTCCAACGCGTTTGCAAATGGCTTAGACGACTTTGATCTGATCGGTCTTTCCTATTATCCGTTTTGGCACGGTACCTACACTGATTTGAAAGAAACGATGACACAGCTTTTGCAGGAGTACCGCAAACCCATCATGATTGTTGAGAGCGCCTATGCCTGGAGAAAATGCAGGAATGGTTTTATTGATGAGGCGCAGGAGAAAATTGCGGGTTTTCCTGCAAGTCCGGAGGGGCAGAGAAGAGTTCTTGAATTGGTAAACGGAATTGTGGCTTCTCTGCCGGATCAGATGGGGATGGGCGTATTCTATTGGGAACCGGTCTGCATACCCGTAAACGGTGTTGGCGCATGGGCGGAGAATATGGGGGTTTTGGATGAGAATGGACAGGTACTGGATGGTATTCGTGCCTTTTCCTTTACCAGAGCAGGGTATGATCCCACTGCGTGGGTGAAGGTATATGAACCAAAAGAACTCACGGTTTTGAAAGGAGCGCCTGTGACGCTGCCGGAAGAGGCCGCTGTACTGCTGGCGGACGGAAGCCTTATAAGAAAGAAGGTTTGCTGGGAAGAAGGAGAAAAGGCGTTTGTGCAGCCGGGCAGCTATCGGCTGCATGGTGTTGTGGAAGATTTGGACGCGGTATCTTTAAGAAGGCTTCCCGTTTCAGTGACAGTACAGGTGATGGAACATTCTGTGCAGCGGGAAAATCTCCTTCAGGATGTGAATTGGGATGAGGGAATGGCATGGTGGGACACACAGGGGGATATGGAATCTGTGGTTTTTCAGGTATATCCAGACTTTATAGACCCCTATCCTGCACCTCCGGTCAATGCGCTTCGAGTGGAAGGAGCAAGAAATTTCAGATTTCGGATCAGTCAGGAAGTACGAATCACAGAAGCAGGATACTATTGCTTTGAAGCACAGATCCAGGGAACCGATACAACAGGTGTTCAGGTAACATTATTTGTGGAGAGCCGGCATGAAAAGGAGGAGCAGCTGATTCATTTGACAGAGCATGAATTTGCGGACTGCAGAATGGAAAAGGTGTGGCTGGAATCTGGAACGGTGTCTGTGGGTGTTTCTATCATGGCGTCTCCCATGTACATGATGCTGCGCAGACTGGCTTTTTTCCGGGTGGAATAAGCGAAGAAAATATTTGGAAAGAATAGCGTAATATAGGAAATGCCGGTAAAATGTCGAGCCTTTGACAGTACCGGCATTTTTTCTGGAAGAAATTTTGAAAAGAAAAGGCGGTGATGAGGGGAATAGAAAAAGGAATGCGCAAATGTTGCGCAAAAATGCGCAATCAAGGCGATAAATTTATTAAAACTGTACTTATTTTTAAAAAATAAATTTGTAATTATTCAAATTGACTTTTTTATAGTCGAAATATATAATGATTTACAGCAAAAAGTCAGGGACAACTGAAAGGGATGCGCAAATTGCGCAACAGAAAGGGAAGATATTATGCAGACGAAAAGGAAGAAAGGGTTTCTGAGAAAACTGTATAAGTACCGCGTCTATCTTCTGATGCTTGCACCTGCTGTGATCTATACGCTGATTTTTGCGTACTATCCAATGACAGGCGTGGTGATGGCATTTAAAAAGTATAATTATGCAGGCGGAATCTGGGGAAGTCCCTGGAATGGTCTTGATAATTTTGCCTTTTTCTTTAAATCGGGGCAGGCGGGAATTGTGACCAGAAATACGGTGCTGTACAATCTGGCATTCATTTTGATCGGCACCTTCACTCAGGTGGCTGTGGCAGTTTTTTTGACAGAGATCAGAGGAAAGCGGTTCCGGAAAATCAGCCAGTCCATGATGTTTCTTCCTTATTTTATATCCTGGGTTATCGTAGGCGTAATGGCGTTTAATATTTTCAGCTCGGATTATGGCTTTATCAACCGGCTGATCACCTTGTTCGGAGGAGAGAAGATTTCTTTCTATACCAAGCCTCAGTACTGGCCTTTTATCCTGATCTTTTTCAATGTGTGGAAGGGCGTGGGATATGGATCGGTTATGTATCTGGCGGCCATCATGGGAATTGACACTTCAGTATATGAGGCGGCGGCCATAGACGGGGCGAATGTATTCCAGCGGATTTTTAGGGTAACGATCCCGATGATTATGCCCACCATGATAATTTTGCTGCTTATGAGCGTGGGAGGAATCTTTAAGGGCAATTTCGATCTGTTCTATAATCTGGTCGGCAACAACGGACTTCTGTACAACTACACGGATGTTATCGACACGCTGGCGATGAGAGCTCTGATTTCCAGCAACGATTTCGGAATGTCCGCGGCGATAGGCCTGTTCCAGTCCGTGCTCTGCCTAGTTACTGTGACGGTTGTGAATAAATTGGTAAGCGTGTATGACAGAGATTACGCTTTGTTCTGAGGAGGAGGGAAAGCATGGATAAGTCAAATCATTTGGGAAAGGTAAAACAAGGAAAAGACGTTATTGCCCTGCATGCGATGGCGTACTGCTTTACCGGTCTGCTGGCGCTGCTGTGTCTGATCCCGTTTCTGATGGTTCTGGCAGGCTCGTTTTCCTCAGAAGAGGCGATTACGGCCAATGGCTTCTCTCTTCTGCCGCAGGATTTCTCGCTGGAAGCTTATAAGACCGTGTTCAAGGAGCCGATGGTTGTGGTCCGCGCCTATGCGACCACGATCTGTCTGACGGCGGCAGGAACGTTCATTGGGCTTCTGGTGCAGACGATGACGGCGTATGTGCTGTCGAGGAAGGATTTTGAGTGGAGAAACGGTTTTTCCTTCTTCTTTTACTTTACTACCTTGTTCAGCGGAGGACTGGTACCGGTCTATATTCTGTACACGCAGACGCTGAAGCTGCAGGACAGTTATCTGGCGCTTCTGCTGCCGTTGGTCTTTTCTGTATACAACCTGCTGGTTATGAAAAGCTATATATCCGCCATTCCTGATTCTCTGATCGATGCGGCGAAGATTGACGGCTGTGGAGAGGTGCGTACTCTCTTCCAGGTGGTGCTGCCCATGATCAAGCCTGCGCTTGCAACTGTGGGACTGTTCATCGCGCTGGCCTATTGGAATGACTGGTACAATGCGATGCTGTACATCAAATCGGAGGAGCGTTACCCGCTACAGTATTTCCTGTATCAACAGGTAAACAATATTGAATCCTATAAGAAGCTGATTTCCAGCAACGCGGTAAGCAGCGCTGTGGTGAGTTCTCTGTCACTGCCGACCCAGACGCTGAAGATGGCGCTGACTATTGTGGTGACAGGCCCGATCATACTGGCATTTCCCGTTGTGCAGAAATATTTTGTACAGGGCATCACCATCGGTGCAGTGAAGGGATAAGATTTATGCAGATGTATTTCCGTGAAAGCGGTAAATATAAATGAAATAGTTAAGGAGGAAGATATGAAAAAAAGAATGAAAAAGCTGGCTGCAATATTGCTGAGCGCCGTAATGGCAATGGGCGTTCTGGCAGGCTGCGGTTCTTCGGGAAATACGGATACCGCTGCCGCATCAGGGGAGGAAGTGAAGACAGAGACAGAGGCGGCAGGAACTGTGGATACCTCTGAGCATGTGGATCTGAAGATGTATCTGATCGGAGAAAGAACGCCTGATTTTGACGAGGTGTATGGAAAAATCAACGAGATTCTGGAGGAAAAACTAAATTGCTCCCTGAGCGTGGATTTCCTTTCCTGGGGCGAGCATGACACAAAATACTCCCTCCTGTTTTCTTCCGGTGAGCAGTTTGACCTGATCTTTACGGCGTCCAGCTGGTGTCATTTTGAACAGACGGTAGCGCTGGGTGGTTTTTATCCTCTTTCAGAAGAGTTTATCCAGACCTATGCGCCGGATATCTGGAAAGTAGTGCCGGAAGTGGCCTGGGATCAGGCAAGGATTGACGGCCAGATCTACATGGTTCCCAATTACTCCAATGAGTTCGGACAGGACGTTCTTGCGGTTCGCGGCGACCTGATGGAGCAGTACGGGATCGATCAGATCACCAACTGGGAGGAGTTAAAGGCATTTTATATGGCCTGCGCGCAGAACAAGACGTATGCCGGCCAGGGAGGCCCTTGGTATCAATACTTCCAGGGACAGGGACTGTCTACCACGGGAGGCGCGCCAAAAGCCGGCGAGCTGGTGCTGTATCATGCCCAGGACCCCAGCGATCTCGGCTTCTACTACCTGCTTGACTGGGACGGGTTTGCCGATTACTGCCATCAGGTGAAGGAAATGGCGGATGCAGGCTGCTGGTCAAGCGATGTGCTCAACTCCAATGATGAAAGACAGACCGGCCTTCTGACTGGACGGACGGCCGGTATGATCTGGAATATGGGAAGCTGTCTGACCTATGGAAAACAGGCGAATGCGGAAAACCCCGACTGGAAGGTGACCCTGGTAGATCCTGTTGCTTCTATGCCGAAGAAGGTAAATCCCTACATCAACAATGGTATGGCTGTCAATATCAACAGCCAGCACAAAGAACGTGCCATGATGGTTTTGAACGAATTTTATACCAATCCAGAGGTATATGACCTTGCCATGCTGGGAATTGAAGGAAAACACTGGGAAGCTGTTGGGGATGATCAGTACAAGGTGATTGATGAAACGAATTATGGTGTGAGCAACAACTGTAACTGGGGTTGGAACAACGCTGATATCCAGAGGACAGAGTATATTGAAAACAGGACGGAGCTGGATGATACCTTTGAGGCAATGCAGGAATCCTGGAACAGCAATATCAAAGAAGCGCATCCTTATGACGGCTTCAATTTTGATTCTACCAAGGTGAGTACTCAGTTTGCGGCTGTAGAGGCGGCAATGGGGAACTATTACGATCCGCTTGTGAACGGACTTGTGGATGATGTGGACGCTTCTATTGAGGCGCTGCGCCAGGCATTGGAAAGCGCGGGGATTCGTGATGTGCTGGCCGAGATGGAAAGCCAGGCGGCGGCTTATGTAGGAAAGTGATCCAAATTCAAATGAAGCGGAATTTCCAGAGCTGATAAGGACAGACGAAAAAAGGGGATTCCAGAGAGGGAAAGACAGGCCGCTGTGCAATAGCCGCAGCGGTCTGTCTGTTAAATGGAAGAAGAAGGAGAGAGCAGAGTATGGAAGAAAATAGGATCGTTATAGGAGAAGACGCCAGGGAGAACCGGCTCCTTCCAATGAGCGGGGAGGATAGCCGGGGGAATCTGTGGCAGGTGGATAATTTAAGTTTTTTGAAAAACGGAAAGCGGTTTCTCCCAGTGATGGGTGAATTCCATTTCTCCAGATATGAGGCGGAGGACTGGGAGGAAGAGCTGTTGAAAATGAAGGCCGGAGGCGTGGGTATTGCGGCCACATATGTGTTCTGGATTCATCACGAAGAACGAAAAGGGGAGTGGGATTTCTCGGGATGCCGAAATCTCAGGGGATTTCTGGAAACATGCAGAAGGGTGGATATGCCGGTATGGCTGCGTATTGGTCCCTGGGCGCATGGAGAATGCAGAAACGGAGGATTTCCGGACTGGGTAGTATCAGATCCGAACATGCAGGTTAGAACGGAGGATCCTGCCTATCTGAAGCTGGTGGAGACATTTTACCGGAAATTGGGAGAGCAGGCCTCCGGGATGATGTGCAGGGATGGCGGGCCTATCATTGGCATTCAGCTGGAAAATGAGTATGGACATTGTGGAGGCCCTTCTGACAGGAGGGAGGGGATGGCGCACATGCGGACCTTGAAGAGACTGGCAAAGGAGGCTGGTTTTGACGTCCCTTACTATACGGCGACGGGGTGGGGCGGAGCATATGTGGTGGATGGAGAAATGCTTCCTGTTTTGGGGGGATATGTGGACGCTCCCTGGGCGGAGCATGTGGAACAGATGCCAGCCAGCGCCAATTTCATTTTTTCTTCTTATAAACAGGATGAAAATATCGGTTCTGACTTGAAGCGGGAGGACAGCACGGAATTTACGTTTGATCCGACTGTTAGTCCTTATCTGACGGCAGAGCTGGGAGGCGGACTTCAGGTTACTTCCCACAGACGTACATGGCCCTCTCCGGAGGATGTGGAAGCGCAGTCCATCTGTATGCTGGGGAGCGGAGCAAACCTGCTGGGATATTACATGTATCATGGCGGTATCAATCCTGACGGGAAATACAGCACACTTCAGGAGTCCCGTGTTACGGGGTACAACAACGATCTCCCGATAAAAAGTTACGATTTCCAGACTTGTATCCGGGAATCTGGAGAGATCAACAGGAGCTTTGGAAAGCTGAAAAAAATTCATCTTCTGTTAGAGGATTTTGGGGAGACTCTTGCAGGAACCAGAGTGTTTTTTGCGGAAAACCAGCCGGAATCTCCAGAGGATCTTCATACGCTTCGGGTATCGGCCAGAGTGAACTCTCAAAATGGGGCAGGCTTTTTATTTATCAACAATCATGTGAGAAACCGTAAAATGGACAGCCATCACGATACTTCCGTCCTGCTGCAGTGTCCTGGCAGCCAGAGGGAGATCTCCCGGCTGAATCTGGAAGCAGGAGACTGCGGTGTGATTCCATTTGATTTTCCGTTTGGCGAGGCTGTGCTGGAAGCAACCAATGCCTTTCTGCTGTGCAGGCTGGGCGAGAGGATCTTCTTTTATACAGATAAGGGAAAAGACGGAAATTCTTTACCGCAGGACGGAATTGCCGGAAACGGGAATATGCGGCGGGGCTCCGGGCAAGAAGTATATTTTGCATGGAAGGATGGAAATGCAGGCAGTGTGACCGTTCTTTCTGAAAACGAGGCTGACCGGGTATTCCGCATTGAGAACCGTCTGTATATCACGGAGCGGGAGGATGACTGTCTGGTGAAAAAGGACGGGAAGCTGTATCTTTTGACGAAAGCAGAGAGGGAGACATTGACGGTCTATAAGGAAAAGGGAGAACCCAGCCATATTACCGTGGAGGCGGCAAATGGCCGCTCGGAGATATCGGCCCGTTTTGAACCGGAAAAGGAAGAGCGGATGGCTGCGGCTGGCAACACAGAGGGGGGAGCGGCAGAGAGAAAGACCGGGTACAGAGATTATCATATTGATATAGAATATCAGGAAAGTGCTGATTTTCACCAGGCTTACCTGGATGTGGATTATGTGGGAGATCGGGCGGAGGTGTATCTGGATGGAAAACTGGTGGATGATTGGTTCACCAATGGAGAGCGGTGGCATATTGCGCTGAAACGCTTTGGATTTCCGAAGGAGCTTACCATACGGCTCTATTCTACAGAAGAGCCGCTTCCCAATCCCTATGGAAACAGGGTGTATTATGATCTTCCGGTGAAGAAGGGATGCGAGCTGACTGAGGTAAGGGTGCTTCCGGAATATGAGATTCTTGTAAAAGAACCCTGAATCTGAGTGGAGAATGGGGAAACAGGGGGATTTGAGAGGTTCAGGCTGCCATGGCTTCCGTTTGGTACAGGGCGGCCTGAATTTTTGCGCTTTTGCGGAATTGTTGTCCTCCATTCCAGAGTATTTATGGTTTTGGGAGGGGAGTGAAAATAAGAGCCATCAGATTTATTGCCAATCTCTCCTTCCGCCATACTTTTACTTTACGGCGTTCTCTGCGCCATGTCCCTCCAAAAGCAGCCGGGCCCTCTCGTACCTGTCCCGCCTTTCGGCAAGCTGCTCCCATTCCACACACTCACAGCCGGCAAATCGGCTTTCCTCGCTGTTGTGGGCAAGATCTGCCAGCTTTACTCTCCGTGCCACCGGATTGAGAGCCAGGGCGCGTATGTAATCAAAATAATCCTCCCCTTTCCTGCGGGTCAGAAGACGCAGGGCGTCCGTCACCTCTTTGGGAAATTCCTGTTCCAGCTCCTCCAGGGTAAGGGGGGTATCCTCTGCCACATCGTGCAGCAGGGCGGTGCAGACGCTGATTTCATCCTCCATCTGTTCTGCCAGGTGGAAGGGGTGGTAAATGTAGGGCTGTCCGCTTTTGTCGGTCTGTCCGTGATGCGCCTCGTAGGCCAGGCGCAGGGCTTTGTTGGTGAGAGGGGTGTAGATCATGGGAGATAGCTCCTTTTATGGGATGAAAAAATGGTTTGTACGAGGCTTCTGAATAGATCTATTATACCCTCTGTGTTTGAATTTTTCCATTATAACTTAACTGTGGATCTTCTCTGAACCTTAATTGCGGATATCCTCCGAACCTTGCAGTGTAGATTTCCTTTCGCATAGGTTTCTTGTTGACATCTTCGTCCAAAAGTCCTATACTTGAATCAAAACAAAGAAAAACAACACAATTATGCAATAAACAACAATATAAACAACAAAATAACCATCACAAAAACAAAAAGAGGAAGCCTATGAACAAATTCAACACCAATCCAACCGCCAGATCGGAGAGGATTCCCCGGCTGGTGGAAGATCTGTACCGGGAAATGCCCAGAATCGAGGCGGCCAGGGCCGTTCTGCTCACGGAAAGCTACCGTGCCACGGAGGGGGAACCGGTGATCATGCGCCGGGCGAAGGCTTTTGCCCATATCCTGAGCCATATCCCCATTATTATCAGGGAGGGGGAGCTGATTGTGGGCAGCTCCACCCTTGCGCCCAGGGGATGCCAGACCTTTCCGGAGTTTTCCTATGAATGGCTGGAAGGGGAGTTTGACACCATTGCGGAACGCAGTGCAGATCCTTTTTTCATATCTGAGGAGACGAAAAAGGAGCTGGCCGGGGTGCATCCTTACTGGAAGGGACGTACCACCAGCGAACTGGCCCTTTCCTATATGGCGCCGGAGGCGGTGCAGGCCATGGAGGCCAATGTGTTCACGCCGGGCAACTATTTTTATAACGG
>CAUWLJ010000007.1:0-67735 GCA_963559585.1 uncultured Eisenbergiella sp.
AAACCATGCGAGCATGGTTTTGACCGAACAAACCGATATGGCTGAACTGTTACCATCTTTGTACCTTTCAGGAAACTTCCGGTTGACATTCCATCTCCCTCATGGTAAGCTGTGAAAAGTGATAATTTACTGTGCTAAACTGCTAATTCATTAAAGAACCCGCCGGCCATATTCCGCAGGGATCTGCGGAGGCGGAGCAGAAAAAGCGCAGAAACAAGGGAAAGGAAATGAGGGAGATTATGAAAAAGACAGCAGCACTCTTATTAGCAGGAATTCTCGCTTTCAGCCTGGCAGGCTGCGGCGTACAGGCGGCAGGAAACGTACAGGAGGCCGGAGAAAGCGCCGCGCCTGCGCAGACTGCCGCGGAGCAGAGTACTCCTGCGGCGGCAGAAGCAGCGGAAACAACGGAAGCAGCGTCTGAGACAGCCGGGGAGGACGGGGCCCGGACGGAAGCGGCTTCCGCGGAAGCAGGCGCAGAGGGAGAAGCCCGTCAGTTCGTTGTGGGTTTCGACGCAGAGTTCCCTCCCTTTGGCTACAAGGATGAGAACGGAGAGTACGTGGGCTTTGACCTGGATCTGGCCCAGGAGGTATGTAACCGCCTGGGATGGGAGCTGGTGAAGCAGCCCATTGACTGGGATGTGAAGGATATGGAGCTGGATTCCGGTTCCATCGACTGTATCTGGAACGGCTTTACCATGAACGGCAGGGAGGAGCAGTATACTTTCAGTGTGCCCTATGTGGACAACAGCCAGGTATTCGTGGTGGCGGAGGATTCCGGCATCGCCTCCCAGGCGGATCTGGCAGGCAGGGCAGTGGGCGTGCAGAAGGATTCCTCCGCGCTTGCGGCCCTGGAGGGAGAGGAAAAGGCTCTGGCGGATACCTTTGCGTCCCTGAACCAGTACGGCGATTACAATACCGCCTTCATGGATCTGGAGGCGGGAGCCATCGACGCGCTTGCCATTGACATCGGTGTGGCAAACTACCAGATCGCTTCCCGCGAAGGAGGCTACGTGATGCTGGAGGAGTACCTGTCCACCGAACAGTACGCCATCGGCTTCAAGCTGGGCAATACGGAGCTGAAGGATACCGTGGAAGGCGTCCTTCTGGAGATGGCAGAGGACGGGACGGTTCAGAAGATCGCGGAAAAATATGCAGATTTCGGCCTGGCAGACAGCCTGTGCCTGGGCAGATAAAAATAAGGAGACTGACATGGAACTGGCGACAATGCTGAGAGAGCTGGGAGCGGGAATGCTGGTCACGGTGGAGATCTTCACCCTGACCCTGCTGTTTTCCCTGCCCCTGGGCCTGCTCCTTTCTTTTGGAAGGATGGCCCGCTTTTCTCCCCTTCGTTTTGTGACCAAGATCTACGTATCCATTATGAGGGGAACGCCTCTGATGCTGCAGCTGATCGTGGTGTATTTCGCTCCTTACTACGTGTTCGGTATGAAAATATCCAAGGAATACCGCATGATCGCGGTGATCCTGGCCTTTGTGCTCAACTATGCCGCCTATTTTGCGGAGATCTACCGCTCCGGCATTGAATCCATGCCTGCGGGCCAGTATGAGGCCGCCCGGATCCTGGGGTATTCCAGGACGCAGACCTTCGGGCGGATCATCCTGCCCCAGGTGATCAAGCGGGTGCTTCCTTCCATCACCAATGAAATGATCACGCTGGTGAAGGATACCTCTCTTGCATTTGCTATCACCGTGACGGAGATGTTTACCATCGCCAAGCAGATTGCAGCCTCGGAGGCTTCTGTGATGCCGCTGATGGCGGCGGGCGTTTTTTACTATATTTTCAACCTGATCGTGGCTGTGGGTATGGAATATGTGGAAAAACGTTTGAATTATTACAGAAACTGACAGCGGGCTCCTGTCCGCAGAAGCTTCAAACGGCAGAGGCCTGGGAAATTAGAACGCATCAGACCTGCGGATGCCCTGTTTACCGGCCTGTCAGTGAGCAGGAGCAGCGCATAAAGGAGAGACACCATGAATCAGAGTTTTCTGGAAATCAGACATATGAGCAAGGCCTTCGGCGGCCTGACGGTGCTGAAGGATATTTCCCTGTCCGTCAGGGAGGGAGAGGTGGTTTCCGTCATCGGGCCTTCCGGCTCAGGCAAATCCACCCTCCTGCGCTGCGCCGCCATGCTGGAGCGGATGGACGGCGGGGAGCTGTCCTATCTGGGGAAAAAGGCGGTCTATGAGGAAAACGGGAAGTGCGTCTATGCCCCGAAGGCCAGACAAAGGGAAATCCACAAGTATTTCGGCATGGTTTTCCAGAATTTCAACCTGTTTCCTCATTATACCGTGTTAAAAAATATCATCGACGCGCCGGTCTGCGTGGACAAAGTGCCCAAAAGGGAGGCGGTGGAGCGGGCCAGAAGGCTTCTGGCCAGACTGGGCCTTTCCGACAAGGAAAACGCCTATCCCTGCCAGCTTTCCGGCGGGCAGCAGCAAAGGGTTTCCATCGCCAGGGCGCTGGCCAGACAGCCCAGGCTTCTTTTCTTTGACGAACCCACATCGGCTCTGGATCCGGAGCTTACCGGGGAGGTGCTGAAGGTGATCCGGCAGCTTGCCGATGAGCATATGACCATGATCATCGTCACTCACGAAATGCAGTTTGCCAGGGAGCTTTCCGACCGGATTCTTTTCATGGAGCAGGGCCTGGTCTGCCAGGAGGGGACGCCGGAGGAGGTGTTCGGCTCCCCCAACCCCAGGGTGCGGGAGTTTATCGGCCGGGTAATGAGCGGCTGAAAAGCGCGGCAATGCCGGCTTTCGTCGCATTTTCCATATTTTGTTTTGGATGGGCCGTAAATTTTTACAGATGGGATATTGCCAATCTTTTTTTCTGGGATTATACTTTTACCGTTACAAGAATGCTTCCCAGGAGCCAAAGACAAATTTGCAGAACAAAAAGGAGCCGATGAAATGGAAAAAATCTACACTGGCAAGACGAAGGATGTATTTGCACTGGAAAACGGAAACGTACTGTTAAAATTCAAGGATGACTGTACCGGAAAAGACGGTAAATTCGATCCCGGTGAGAATGCGGTGGGACTGACAATCGAGGGCATCGGCAGAGAGAACCTTAAGACCTCCGTTCACTATTTTGAGCTGCTGAAGGAAGCTGGCGTAAAGACTCATTATGTGAGCGCCGATGTGGAGAATGCCACTATGGAGGTGCTTCCCGCTACCGTATTCGGACATGGCCTGGAGGTGATCTGCCGCCTGGTGGCAACCGGAAGCTTCATCCGCCGTTACGGTGATTATATCGAGGACGGAACCAGGATTGAGGGCGGCTACGTGGAGACTACCTTTAAGGATGACGCAAAGGGAGATCCGCTGGTGACCAAGGATGCCCTGGAGGTGCTGGGCGTGATGAGCGGCGGGATGTATGACAGCATGAAGGCCCAGACCCTTGCTATCACCAAGGTGGTTGCGGACGATCTGGCAAAGAAGGGCCTTGACCTGTACGACATCAAGTTTGAGTTTGGCTACAGCAAGGACGGCGAAGTGATCCTGATCGACGAGATCGCGAGCGGAAATATGAGAGTGTACAAGGACGGTAAGATCGTGGATCCCATGGATCTGACGGCGATGATCCTGGCATAATAAACGGGCCGCAGGAAACTGCGGCCCCTGTTTATTCCCACGGCAGCGGGCCGGGCAGCCATGCAGGCAACAGGTTTTTTGACTTTTCGGCAACAGTGCGCAGAAAGAGGAAAATATGATTAAAACCATTATTTTTGATATTGGAAACGTGCTTACAGCCTTTGGATGGAAAGAATTCATCCACAGCTTCGGCTTTGAGCCGGAGGTGGAGGAGCGTGTGGGGAAGGCCACGGTGGCGCATCCTTTCTGGAATGAGATGGACCGGGGGAAGCTTAACGAGCAGGAGCTGCTGGAGGGCTTTATCCGCAACGACCCGGAGGTGGAGAGCCAGATCCGGCAGGTTTTTCAGAATCTGGGAGGAATCCTGCTGAAGGCAGATTATGCCATCCCCTGGGTGCAGGAGCTGAAGCGGGCAGGCTATCAGGTTCTGGTGCTGTCCAATTTTTCCGAAAAGGTGGGCCGGGAGAACCCGGATGCCATGGGCTTTATGGAGTATGTGGACGGCGGGATCCTTTCCTGCCGGGACGGCCTGATCAAGCCGGATCCGGCGATTTATCAGCTTCTGATCGACAGATATGGCTTAACGCCTGAGGAATGCGTTTTCCTGGACGATCTGCCCGCTAACGTGGAGGCCGCGGCGGGGCTCGGGCTTCATACCATCCTGTTTCGCTCCAGGCAGCAGGCTGAGGAGGAGCTGGCGCGCCTTGGCGTGGAGGGGAAAAGGGAAGAGCCTGGCGGCCTGGAATGAGGTTTTAAACACGCTCTAGCTCTCCCTGCCCTCTCTGCGTTCCTTCACCTTCTGATACAGCCAGATATAGATCCACAGAAGGATCGGAAGACCGACCGAGGCCACCAGACAGCCTGCGAACAGGCGGTCGGAGTGGGGAAAATCCAACAGGGCTGCCGCAAGGGTGAGAATATAAAGGGCTGCCAGAAGTCCCACGCACACCAGCGCGGCGACCTGTTTTCCGGTGCGGCGCGGGGAAGCTGTGTTTTTATTGTCTTTTGTCTGCATATGAATCCGCCTTTCCGGTTCCTGTCTGCGGTTGGTCCGACAGACGGGAACCTTTTTTGTTTTCGTAAGGGTGCGGGAGGCGTATTTTCAGTCGTCCACATCAAAAGCTTCCAGGCGGCTCTTTTTCGGCTCCGGCCTGCTGTCTCCATGCTTCACGAACAGCATGGTGAAGAAGGCAGCGGACACGAACAGCGCCGCATAGGGGAAAAGAGTGTGGTATCCCACATGCTCCAGCAGGAAGCCGGACAGGATGGGAGTGACGATCTGCGCCGCCATGGAAAAGGTGTAGTAGAAGCCGGTAAACCTTCCAATATCGCTGCCCCTGCTCATTTCCACCACCATGGGATAGGAATTGACGTTGATGGCCGCCCAGGCCATTCCCACCAGGGCGAACAGCCCGTTGATCCACAGATGATATTCCTTCACGGAAGCGCTCAGGGCAAACATGGAAGCCAGCAGGAGCACGCCGCCCAGAATGGTCTTTTTCCGGCCGATCCTGGAAGCCAGAGCCCCCACGGGTATGTAGGAAACGATGGCTGCCGCCGTGGCCACCAGCAGGCAGTTGGCGAAGCCGCCGCCCTGAATGCCCCAGTAGATCTGGGCATACTTGGAGAAAGCGGTGGTGACCGCGTTGTACCCCATGAACCAGAAGGAGACGGAGAGCAGGATCAGAACCAGACTGCGTTTCACGTCTGCGGGCATGGGAGCGGCAGGGACGCCGGCGCCGGAGGCAGGGGCGCCAGAGGAAGAGACAGAGGCGCCGGAGGCAGGGGCCTGCGTCTTATCTGGAACGGGAGCGGTCAGCCTTTTTTCTTCCAGCTCCCTCTCCCGGCGCAGAGGGTTTTCACGGATTTTCCACATCAGCAGGAGCACGGCGCATACCATGATCAGCGCCACGATCAAAAAGATGGGAAAATAATCCGGCTTTCCCGTTTTGGGAACCAGAAAGGAGATGAGGAGCAGCGAAATCACGCCTCCCACCGCGCCCATCAGATTGATGATGGCGTTTGCGCCGGAGCGAAGAGGCTTTGGCGTCACATCCGGCATCAGGGACACGGCCGGAGAGCGGTAGCTTCCCATGGCCAGCAGCGTTATCCCCAGAGCGGCCACAAACAGCGGAAGGGAAACGATGTGATCCGCCACGGGCAGAAGCAGCATGGAAAGCACTGCGGCGAAGGTTCCGCACAGGATGAAGGGAGTTCTTTTTCCCAGCCTCGTGTGCGTCCGGTCGGACAGGCTCCCAAACAGGGGAAGCAGGAAAATGGCGAGCATGTTGTCGGCGGCCATGATCCCTCCGGAAAGCGTGTCGCTGATATGGAAGGTATTTTTCAGGATCAGCGGCACAATACTGTCGTAGAGCTGCCAGAAAGCGCTGATGGACAGAAAAGCCAGGCCCACCAGAATGGTGCGTTTGGTGTTCAGTTTCATGATCGTATCCCCCTTCGGTTGGTTTTGACAGCGGCCGACCGCGGAAAAATAAGACTGCGCGGCACCGCTCTCCCTCATCATATAACAGAACGGTAAAAAGAGCAACGGTCCCGCCTGCAGCACTCCTGCGGCAGACGGAACCGGATTATTTTTGTTCGCAGCAGCCTCAAACACTTGCCGTTTGAGACGCAGGAAGATGAATCAGGGGGGATTGGCTCAGCAGCGTGCAGGGCAGCTGCCTGGATACGCGGCTGAGCCTGTCATCAAAGGAGGGTTTGATGATAGTACCAGTATGACCATTTCAGGAGCGTTTATTCCAAATCTTCAGAAAAGTTTAAGCTTTCCTGCGCAGCGTCCTCATTGTAAAAGAAAGAGCCGTTCTGTATAATGAAAAGGAATTTAAGAGATTTTACGGAAACGGGGAATTATGCGGCAGGCGGGAAAATTCGTCAGAGCTTTCCATATGCCTGCTGCTTACGCTCCGGAATGAGGATTAAAATGGCAGAGAAGAAATGCGGGAAGAAAAACATCATCAAAGGGATCGGGATGGGGATTGTGACGGCGGCCTGGGCGGTATCCATCCTTCTTCTGGCCCTTCTGTATATGCAGGGCTTCGGCCTGCAGGCTGCCGCCGCGCAGGGGGACCGGGCAGAAGCGGGGGAGAGAACAGAAACAGAAGAAAAATCAGGAATAGAGGAAATGGCAGAAGAGAAAACAGAAGCAGGGGAAAAGACGGTGGCGGAAAGGGAGCCGGCAGGGGAAAAGGAAGCTGTCCGCGGTGCGGGCGGGGACGGGCTTGAGATTCCGTTTGCAGTGGATCCGGGGGAGTGGAATTACATTCTGGTAAACCAGACCCAGCCTCTGCCGGAGGATTTCGCGCCCCGCCTCACCCGCACCAGAAACGGGAAGCTGGTGGACAGCAGGATTAAGCGCCCGCTGGAACAGATGCTGGACGATGCCGAAAAGGCCGGATACAGGCTGGTAATCTGCTCCGCCTACCGGGACCGGGAAAAACAGGCCGGGCTGCTTGAGACGAAGACTGGGCTGCTGGAGAGGAGCGGCCTGGAACGCCATGAGGCGTTCAGAGAAGCGGGAAGGCAGCTTGAAATGCCCGGACACTCCGAGCACCACACGGGGCTGGCGGTGGACATTGTGGGGGTGGCTTATCAGGTTCTGGACGAAGGCCAGGCCGGGACGAAGGAGGCCGGATGGCTGGCTGAGCACTGTGCGGAGTACGGTTTTATTCTCCGCTACCCTCCGGACAAGGAAGCGGTTACCGGAATCGAGTATGAATCCTGGCATTTCCGCTATGTGGGAAAGCCTGCCGCAGCGTTCATGCGGGAAAAGGGGCTGTGCCTGGAGGAATTTTTGGAGCTGGCCGCTGTGCAGTAGCATGAGGTGCGCGGCTTATACATGAGGTGCGCGGCGAATATTTATGGTAGACTTTACCCGCTCTTTGTTATATACTAAGCAGAGCGAAAGCTGACGAAACCACACGCCAAAGGGCGAATTAATAGGAACGAGGTGCAAGATTATGGCATTATTGGAACAGTGGAGAAAGATGGCTTACTCCGAGACCGCGAACAAGAACGACCTGCAGAAGCTCTGGACTGCATATTTTGCAAAGGAAAAAGAGATCTATGCCCAGCTTCTCAAGAATCCTGACGAGGTGGTAAAGGGTACGGTAAAAGAGCTGGCGGAGAAGTACGGCGTTGACCTGATGACCATGACAGGCTTTCTGGACGGCATCGACGAGAGCCTGGTGGAAGCGAACCCCATCGAGGAGATGGAGGAGGATACCCAGGTAAACCTTGGCTTCGACAAGGCCCTTCTGTACAAGAACATGGTGGCCGCAGGTGCCGACTGGCTGTACGGACTGGAGGAGTGGGCCGCTATTTTCGATGAGGAGACCAGGAAAGCCCTCTATAAGGAACAGAAGTCTTCCACCACCATCGTGAAGGAGAAGAAGGTATACCCCAACGATCCCTGTCCCTGCGGAAGCGGTAAGAAGTACAAGAAGTGCTGCGGGAAGAACCAGTAAAGGCAGCAGGATGAAAAGCAGAGTAGAGGATGCGGTAAACATGTTTGAATCCGGCTATGCCTGCGCTCAGTCTGTTTTTGCCGCCTATGCGGATCTGTTCGGGATGGACAGGCAGACGGCGCTGAGGCTGGCCGGCCCCATGAGCGCCGGGATCGGCAGGATGCGTGAGGTGTGCGGCACTGTGTCCGCCATGGCCATGCTTTCCGGTCTGGCGCTGGGCTTTACCGATCCGGAGGACGGAGAGGGGAAGAAACGCTCCTACGAGCTGGTGCGCTCCATGGCCGATGCGTTCCGGCAGGAGCAGGGAACCATCATCTGCCGCAAGCTTCTCGGCCTTCCGGAAGGAGTGGAGAGGGAGGAGAGCGCACAGCCTCAGGCGCGTACTTTGGAGTATTACGCCTCCAGGCCCTGCAGCGGCGCTGTGCGGACGGCGGCGGGGATCGTGGAGCGGATGCTTTTGCCGGCGGCGGGGATTTTGGTGGAGGAAGCATGACACAGAACGATTTCCCATTCTGGAAGGATTTAACCGGCGCCCAGCAGAACCGTCTGGAGCGGGCGGCGAAGGAAGAACTCTTTAAGGCGGGAACCATTCTGCACAGCGGTGCAGATGACTGTTCCGGCCTGTTTTTGGTGCGAAAGGGGAGACTGCGCGCTTACATCATATCGGAGGAAGGAAAGGAGCTGACTCTGTACCGCCTGCTGGAGCGGGATATATGCCTTTTTTCCGCCTCCTGTGTGATGAACAGCATCCAGTTTCAGGTGATGGTGGCGGCGGAGGAGGATACTCTGGTGCTCCACATCCCGGCGGAGGTTTACCGGGAGCTGATGGATACCTCCCTGGCCGTTGCCAACTATACCAGCAGGCTGATGGCCAGCCGCTTCACCGATGTGATGTGGCTGATGGATCAGGTGCTGTACAAAAAGATGGATACCCGCATAGCGGCTTTTCTTCTGGAAGAGTCTCAGCTCACCGGCAGGGAGGAGCTGAAGCTGACCCATGAGCAGATCGCCAACCACCTGGGCAGCGCCAGAGAAGTGGTCAGCCGCCTGATGAAGCATTTTCAGGAGGACGGGCTGGTGACGCTGAAAAGGGGCAGCGTGGTGTTAAACGATCCGGAAGGGCTGGAGGAGCTGGCAGAGGGGAGCCTGCGGTGAGGATATTATAAAGCCGATCGTCAAGAGTGAAGATCATTTTAGAAAATGGGTAGTTAATTATCCGTTTTATGCAAATGTTAATAAAGAAGGAGTAATCTTGTATGGAGCTGCCTAAAGAGAAAACCGGTACAAGAAAAGATCTTGTGTTCTATCGGCTTCAGACTGCCAAAGCCGATTTGAATTCTTAAAATTTATAAGGCTTTGTAAAAAATGAATCTATCACCTCCCGCAGTCCCAGCCTGCCTTTCTGCTTATCAATTCTCTGTAACAAAATACCACATACAACAACAGCAAAAACAAAAATCAAGAGCAGCGGCCAAAGATTTCCAAAGTATAATTTGCTAAATGTAACATTGTCACAGACCCGCCCCTTCTTTTCTGCTATATTCATCCCATCAGATAACGAACGGCCCAAAGGAGCCGGAGCAATAGAAAAAGGAGAGAAAGAATATGGCAGCGATTAAAATGGATCAGAACAATTTTCAGGATACCGTATTAAATGCAAAAGGAACCGTAATGGTGGATTTCTGGGCAGAATGGTGCGGGCCCTGCCGGATGTTTTCCCCGGTGGTGGAGAAGTTCGCTCAGGAGCATCCCGAGATCACGGTGGGCAAGGTGAACGTGGATGAAAACCCCCAGCTGGCGGAGCGTTACCGGGTGATGACCATTCCTACCATGCTGGTGTTTCAGGACGGGGAAGTGGTTGGAAGCTCCGTGGGAGTACAGTCCCAGAAAGCACTGGAGGGAATGATTCCATGAGTATTTTCGGATTGTTCGGCAAAGGGACAGATATGAAGGAGGGCCTGGAGCGGTACCACAGGACAAAAGGAGCGGTGCTGCTGGATGTGCGCACAAAGGAGGAGTTTGCCGGAGGCCATATCCCCGGAAGCCAGAACCTTCCCCTGCAGCAGGTGGATACCTGTAAATACCCTAAGGAAAAGGAGCTTTTTGTCTACTGCCAGAGCGGAATGAGAAGCCGTCAGGCCTGCGCGAGGCTGAAGGCGATGGGGTATCAGGCAACGGATCTGGGCGGGATCGTACATTTTAGCGGAAAGCTGGAAAGGTAGGCGTGGTGTGAAAATATTGATCATCGGAGGAGTGGCGGGCGGAGCCACGGCGGCGGCCCGCCTGCGCCGCCTGGATGAAAAGGCGGAGATCGTGATTCTGGAGCGCAGCGGCTACGTGTCCTATGCCAACTGCGGCCTGCCATATTACATTGGGGGCGTGATTCAGAATAAGGAAGCGCTGACCCTGCAGTCGCCGGAAAGCTTTCGCAGGCGTTTCGGGATCGACGTGAGAGTGCATCACGAGGTGCTTTCCATCGATCCGGCAGGCAAAAGCGTCCTGGTACGCCGTCTGGAGGATGGAAGCGAATACAGAGAGGGTTACGACAAGCTGATCCTTTCCCCGGGAGCCAGGGCGGTCCGGCCAAACCTGCCGGGCATAGATTCGGAGCGGATCATGACCCTGCGTACCGTGGAGGACACTCTGCGGATCCGGGATTACATGGACAGATATGCGCCCCAACGGGCAGTGGTGATCGGAGGCGGCTTCATAGGGCTGGAGACGGCGGAGAATCTGATGGAAGCCGGGGTTGAGACCACACTTCTGCAGAGAGGGGATCAGGTGATGCCGCCCTTTGATCCTGATATGGCCTCTCTGCTTCATTCTTATCTGAGAAGCAGGGGACTGAGGCTGCGTCTGCACGCGGATGTGACCGGTTTTGAGGAAAAGGATGGGAAGCTCACGGTTTCTTTTAATGAAGAAACGCTGCCCGCCGATCTGGTTATCCTGGCGGTGGGAGTGGTTCCTGAAACCCATCTGGCCAGGGATGCCGGGCTGAAGCTGGGGCAGAAGTCCGCCATTGTGGTAAATGAGCACATGCAGACCTCCCACCCGGACGTCTATGCGGTGGGGGATGCGGTGGAGGTGGTTCACTATGTGACCGGTCAGAAAACGCTGATCGCTCTGGCGGGCCCTGCCAACAAGCAGGGAAGGATTGCGGCGGATCACATCTGCGGCAGGAATTCCTCCTTCACAGGGTCCCAGGGCTCCTCCGTGATCAAGCTGTTTGATATGACGGCGGCCTCCACCGGGATCAATGAAAAGCAGGCGGAGGCGCTGGGGCTGTCCTATGACAAAGCAGTCACCTATTCCGCCTCCCATGCCACCTACTATCCGGGGGCTTCCGATATGACGGTGAAAACTATTTTTGAAAAGGAGAGCGGAAGGATCCTGGGAGCGCAGATTATCGGCTTTGACGGAGTGGATAAGCGGCTGGACGTTCTGGCCACGGCGATCCGTGCCGGAATGGATGCAAAGGCTTTGGAGGAGCTGGATCTGGCTTATGCGCCTCCCTATTCCTCGGCCAAGGATCCGGTGAACATGGCTGGCTTTGTGATCGAAAATATCCGTTCCGGCCTGGTAAAACAGTATCATTGGGACGAGGTGGAGGCGCTTATGGAGCGCACAGACGTGACGTTTCTGGACGTGAGGACGAAGGAAGAGTATGCGCAGGGGCATATCCCCGGGGCGGTGAACATTCCGGTGGATGAGCTGAGGGAACGCCTGGGAGAGCTGGATCCCGGCCGCAGGCTGTACGTGAACTGCTACAGCGGCCTGAGAAGCTATCTGGCCTGCAGGATCCTTGTCCAGAGCGGCTTTGACTGCCGGAACCTGTCGGGAGGCTACCGTTTTTATGAGTATGTGGCGTTAGATAAGGCTTTTGACGCTTCACCAACCCACCCCTGCGGATTGAAGATAGAGAAATGAAGGAAGCGGGAGAAAGGAAGGAGGCGGCCCTGCCGGGTGTGAATTTCCGGCAGGCGGCATAGGAATGGTAAAAGGGCATTTCCTGTTTTGGGAAGAATGCCCTTTTGCTGTTTGGAAAAAATGTCCTTTTGCCCGCTATTGGCTTTCAGAGGCCTTCCCTGAAAGCATCTCAATAAAACTCCGCTCCGTGCGCGTCAGCCTGTAGTCCTCCGGATAGATCAGAAGCCCGGCCATTTTCCGGGAAGGCCCCTGGAGCTTTTTCTGAACCAAACGGTATCGGGAAAGGCAGGATTCAGATACAGGAGGGGCCAGAGCAAAGGAGCCGGGGAGCTTTTCCAGAAGCTCCAGCAAAACGGCACGCTGGTGGATGCGGACACAGCTTTCCCCATGCTCCGCATCCGGGTTTTCATGGAGCAGGGCGGCCAGGGAGGTATCCTCGCACACCACCTCGGGCAGTCCCTCCAGCATGTCGGCGGTAAGCTGGGAGGCTCCGGCCAGAGGATGGCGTTCGGCCATGAGGAGGTTCAGGTCAAAACGGGAGAGGACTTCGCAGGCCAGCTCTTTTCTTTTCAGCAGGGCCAGAAGGCTCTTTTCCCAGCGGTCAGGGCAATGGATCAGGGCACAGGAGGAGCTGCGCAGAAGCACCTGCTCCACTGCCCTGGCTGCGTCCGTTTCCCAAAAATCCACCTCCAGCCTGCGGCCCTTCCCCTGTCTGGCCAGGAAGGAGGCAAGGACGCTGCCCGGACAGCCGCACCTGGGTACGCAGACCTTCAGCCTCAGGCTGTCCTTTTCCTCCCTGGTGCAGAAATGCTCCAGCGTCTGATACTGCCGCACCGCTTTTCTGGCAAGCTGAAGGAATTCCCGCCCCTTTTCCGTGGGAACCACCCCCCTGGAGCTTCTGGTGAAAATGGAAAAGCCGATCTCCTCCTCCAGCTCCTTGATATCCCGGCTTAAGTTGGGCTGGCTGATAAAAAGCTGCCTGGCGGCTGCCGTGATGGAACGGCTTCTTTCCACCTCGATCACATATTTCAATACGTTAAAATTCATAGCGTCCCTCCCTGTATTCCCGGCCGCCTGACCCTGCGGGGGCGCAGATGCGGCCTGGCGGCTGTCGTGTATCTTATTTTGTACATTGTATACAAAATGTTCCCCGTTTCGTACAAAGCCGGGAAACCTGCTGAAAGCATAGCTTTTTTGGATGAAAAAAGCAAGAGGTTATATAAAAAAACTATGACTTTCATATAAAAAAGGTATGCCCGGAAAGTACGGGAAGGATGTATAATGTTGACTATCAGTAAGATAAAATTTTTATGCGCTTCGGTCGTCCGGAGAGCAGGCGCTTATGTGCGTAAAAATTTAATTATCACAAGATAAGAAAGGAAGGTTTTTATGGCAAGGAAAATGAAAACCATGGATGGTAACCATGCAGCAGCCCATGCGTCATACGCATTTACCGATGTTGCGGCTATCTATCCCATCACACCTTCATCCCCGATGGCGGAAGCCACCGATGAATGGGCAACAGCAGACAGGAAGAACATGTTCGGACAGACGGTGAAGATCACCGAGATGCAGTCCGAGGCAGGTGCGGCAGGCGCAGTTCACGGCTCCCTGGCAGCAGGCGCTATGACCACCACCTACACCGCGTCCCAGGGTCTTCTTCTGATGATCCCCAACCTGTACAAGATCGCCGGCGAGCAGCTTCCCGGCGTGTTCAACGTATCTGCAAGAGCGATTGCCTCCCACGCACTGAACATCTTCGGAGACCACTCCGATGTGTACGCATGCCGTCAGACCGGCTGTGCCATGCTGTGTGAGAGCAGCGTGCAGGAGGTTATGGACTTAACGCCCGTAGCTCACCTGGCAGCTCTCAAGGGAAGCCTTCCCTTCATTAACTTCTTTGACGGATTCCGTACCTCCCATGAGATCCAGAAGATCGAGACCTGGGATTACGAGGATCTGAAGGAAATGGTTGATATGGACGCTCTGGATGCTTTCCGTAAGCATGCTCTGAATCCCAACCATCCCTGCCAGAGAGGCTCCGCACAGAACCCTGACATCTTCTTCCAGGCAAGAGAGGCCTGCAACCCTTACTATGACGCAATGCCCGGCATCGTGCAGATGTACATGGACAAGGTAAACGAGAAGATCGGCACCGACTATAAGCTGTTCAACTACTACGGCGCAGCCGATGCAGAGCATGTGATCGTTTCCATGGGTTCCGTGAACGATACCATCGAAGAGACCATCGACTACATGGTAAAGACCACAGGCGCCAAGGTGGGCGTTGTGAAGGTTCGTCTGTACAGACCCTTCTGCGCAGAAGCCCTCATCGATGCGATCCCTGACACCGTGAAGCAGATTACCGTTCTGGATCGTACCAAGGAGCCAGGCTCCCTTGGCGAGCCTCTGTATCTGGACGTTGTGGCGGCTCTCAAGGGCAGTAAGTTCGACGCGGTTCCGATCTACTCCGGACGTTACGGACTGGGCTCCAAGGACACCACGCCCGCTCAGATCGTTGCTGTATACGGCAACACCGAGAAGAAGAGATTCACCATCGGCATCAACGACGATGTGACCAACCTGTCCCTGAAGCTGGGCGCAGAGCTGGTTACCACTCCCGAAGGAACCACCAACTGCAAGTTCTGGGGACTGGGAGCCGACGGTACCGTTGGAGCCAACAAGAACTCCATCAAGATCATCGGTGACAATACAGACATGTATGCACAGGCATACTTTGATTATGACTCCAAGAAATCCGGCGGTGTGACCATGTCCCACCTGCGTTTCGGTCATAAGAAGATCAAATCCACCTACCTGATCCGCCAGGCCAACTTCGTTGCCTGCCACAACCCTGCTTACATCCGTAAGTACAACATGGTTCAGGAGCTGGTTGACGGCGGAACCTTCCTGCTGAACTGCGCATGGAGCGTGGACGAGCTGGAGCAGCATCTGCCCGGACAGGTGAAGAAGTTCATCGCCGACCACAACATCAACTTCTACATCATCGACGGTGTGAAGATCGGTATTGAGACCGGCATGGGCCCCACACGTATCAACACCATTCTCCAGTCCGCATTCTTTGAGCTGACAGGCATCATTCCTGCTGAGAAGGCCAACGAGCTGATGAAGGCTGCCGCACAGGCTACCTACGGACGCAAGGGCCAGGACGTGGTTGAGAAGAACTGGGCTGCCATCGACGCAGGCGCAAAGGGCGTTGTGAAGGTGGAGGTTCCCGAGAGCTGGAAGAACTGTGAGGATGAAGGCCTTGACTACAAGGTAGTGACCGAGGGCAGAGAGGACGTTGTTGCTTTCGTTAACAACATCCAGACCAAGGTAAGCGCACAGGAAGGAAATACCCTGCCTGTATCCGCGTTCAAGGATTATGTGGACGGTTCCACTCCTTCCGGCTCCAGCGCATATGAGAAGAGAGGCATCGCTGTAAACGTTCCTTCCTGGGATGCTTCCAAGTGTATCCAGTGTAACTTCTGTTCCTATGTATGTCCTCATGCGGTTATCCGCCCTGTGGTGATGACAGAGGAAGAGTATGCAAAGGCTCCCGAAGGAACCGTTGCTCTGGATATGACCGGAATGCCCGGTAAGAAGTTCGCAGTTTCCGTATCTGTTCTTGACTGTACCGGATGCGGCTCCTGTGCCAACGTATGTCCCGGCATGAAGGGCGAGAAGGCTCTGACCATGGCTCCTCTCGATACCCAGCTTGAGAAGGAGGCCCTGTTCAACTATGGACAGTCTCTGGATGAGAAGCCCGAGGTGCTTGAGAAATTCAAAGAGACCACCGTTAAGGGATCTCAGTTCAAGCAGCCTCTGCTTGAGTTCTCCGGCGCATGCGCAGGCTGCGGCGAGACACCTTACGCAAAACTGATCACCCAGCTGTTTGGCGACAGAATGTATATTGCAAACGCAACAGGATGCTCCTCCATCTGGGGCAACTCCTCACCCAGCACCCCTTATACCGTAAACAAGGCCGGCAGGGGCCCCGCCTGGGACAACTCCCTGTTCGAGGACAACGCTGAGTTCGGTATGGGTATGCTTCTGGCTCAGAACGCTCTGAGAGACGGCCTGAAGGCAAAGGTTGAGGACGTTCTGGCTCACACAGATGACGAAGCAGTGAAGGCTGCCTGCCAGGAATATCTGGATACCTTCAACAGCGGCGTGACCAACGGAGCTGCAACCGACAAGCTGGTAGCCGCTCTGGAAGGTAAGGACTGCGACGTATGCAGAGAGATCGTTAAGAATAAGGATTTCCTGTCCAAGAAGTCCCAGTGGATCTTCGGCGGCGACGGATGGGCATACGATATCGGATTCGGCGGTGTTGACCATGTTCTCGCAAGCGGACAGGACATCAACGTTATGGTATTCAATACCGAGGTTTATTCCAACACAGGCGGACAGGCCTCCAAGGCCACCCCTACCGGTGCGGTTGCACAGTTTGCGGCAGGCGGTAAAGAAGTGAAGCAGAAGGATCTTGCCAGCATCGCCATGAGCTACGGTTATGTATACGTTGCCCAGATCTCTATGGGCGCTGACTACAACCAGACCGTGAAGGCGATTGCAGAGGCAGAGGCTTATCCCGGACCTTCCCTGATCATTGCCTACGCTCCTTGTATCAACCATGGTATCAAGAAGGGCATGAGCAAGGCTCAGACCGAGGAGAAGCTGGCTGTTGAGTCTGGCTACTGGCACAACTTCCGTTTCAACCCTGCGGCTGAGAAGAAGTTTGTTGTGGACAGCAAGGCTCCCACCAAGGACTTCAAGGAGTTCATCGGCGGCGAGGTAAGATACGCTTCCCTGGCTCTGAAGGACAAGGAAAAGGCTGCAAGACTGCAGGATCAGGCCGAGCAGAATGCAAAGGAAAGATATGACTATCTGACCAGACTGCAGACCCTGTACGGAAACGACTGATTTGAAATGAGAAGGTAAGACGTGCGCCGGTGACGGGGAGAGTCCCGAACCGGGCATGCTGCCGGAAAATAAACTACGCCGAGCGGCGGCCGGACGGCTTCATTGTCCGGCCACAACGGCTGGCGCTGTACCATGCAGGAATCCGCATGGAAAATGAGGCCGGCCTGGGAGCAATCTCAGTCCGGCTTTTTAACAGATAATCCCAATCACTGCTTGTTTGGGAAAGATTATTTTAGGAAGAAAGAGGATAAATACAAAAGTATGGGAAGAGTATCGGACGACGCTACCATCTTAAAGATCAAGCATGAGGTTCTTACCCAGGTTGCCAGGCTTGCATTTGCCGGTGAGCTGGAGGAGAAGAAAGACAATATCCCCTATGAAATGATTCCCGGCCCCGAGGCACGTTTCCGCTGCTGTATCTACAAGGAGCGGGAGATCATCAGGCAGAGAGTACGGCTTGCCGAGGGCAAATGCCCCGGAAACAGGGAGAGCAATAATATCATACAGGTGATCAACTCTGCCTGCGAGGAATGTCCCATTTCCTCCGGCTACGTGGTAACCGACCTTTGCCAGGGCTGTCTGGCCAAGTCCTGTAAGCAGGCATGTAATTTCAACGCCATCACCATCAGCGGCGGTCGTTCCCACATTGAGGCTGACAAGTGTAAGGCCTGCGGCAAGTGCGCGAACGCCTGCGCCTACTCCGCTATCCTGAAGATTCAGAGACCCTGCATGAAGACCTGTCCTGTGGGGGCTATCGAAATGGATGAGCACGGCGTATGCCGCATCGACGAGTCCAAGTGTATCCAGTGCGGACAGTGTATCCATGGCTGTCCCTTCGGCGCCATCGCCTCCAAGACCGATGTTGTGGACGTGGTGAACGCGATCCGGGACGGCAAAAAGGTGGTTGCCATGCTGGCTCCTGCCGGTGAAGGCCAGTTTGGCGACAACATCACCATGGCAAGCTGGAGAACGGCCATGAAGAAGGTGGGCTTTACCGACTTCGTGGAGGTAGGACTTGGCGGAGATATGACCGCGGCCTACGAGGCGGCAGAATGGGCGGAAAGCTTTAAGCAGGGCAAGAAGATGACGACCTCCTGCTGTCCTGCGTTTGTGAACTACATTACCAAGCATTTCCCTGAGGTGCTTGATAACATGTCCACCACCGTGTCTCCCATGTGCGGAGTGTCCAGAATGCTGAAGGCAAAGGATCCTGAGACGATCACCGTATTCATTGGGCCCTGCATCGCCAAGAAGTCCGAGGCCCATGACCATGGACTGGAGGGAAATGCAGACTATGTTCTCACCTTCGGAGAGATCCGCGCCATCATGCGCGCCAGGGAGGTTTCCTTCGAGCCGGAGGAAAACACCAGCCAGGAAGCCAGCGTATACGGCAAGCGCTTCGGCAACGGCGGCGGCGTGACCCAGGCCGTGGTACAGTGCCTGAAGGAGACCAACGAAAACGCCGACATCAAGGTTGCTGCCTGCAGCGGTATTGCAGAGTGCAAGAAGGCCCTGATGCTCCTGAAGCTGGGCAGACTGCCTGAGGACTTCATCGAAGGCATGATCTGCGAAGGCGGATGCGTGGGCGGCCCCAGCCGTCATAAGGCAGCCCAGGCGGCCAAGAAGGACCGCGACAAGCTGATCGGCGAGGCGGATGCAAGAGGCGTGCACGAGAATCTGAGCCATTACGATATGGATTCCTTCTCTATGCACAGACATTGATCGGGTTTCATCTCCTGGCGTCTGGCCGGGAGGCATGAAGAATATTGTCCAAAATGGTGTGGCCTTAAAAAATGGAGCTGCACCATTTTTTTGCAGTGAAAAACTTTGATAGTAATACATGCGGTGTGATCCGTAGGCTTAAGGTAGCCTAAAACAGAGGTTTGTGTTATATTTAGATTATGTAAATGCGGTTTTGGCAATGTACGTCGGCCGGGCTGAACTGCTGCACAGAAAGTTACTGCAGCATCATATTATGGGGAGAGTCGATGTGGAAAAATAACAGGCGGAGGAAGTCAGGAAATCAATGAATATAAGGATTATATTTTAGGTTTCATTTTCTATAAATATTTGTCAGATCAGGAAATCAGCTTCTTAAAAGAAAAAGAATTCAGCGGCGATGATATTAAGGAACTGAGAGAAGATGACGAAGAAACACTGGAATATGTCCAGAGAAATATCGGCTGCTTTATTTCCTATGACAATCTCTTTTCAACGTGGATTGCGGTGGGGCGGGATTTTGACGTTTCCAATGTCAGGGACGCTTTATCTGCATTCAGCCGGTTGATTTATCCGACCCATAAAAAAAGTGTTTGATAAAGTTTTTGATACGCTGCAGATGGGGCTGAGCAAGAAAACAGAGAAACTTCTTTCTGCGCTGATGGATGATTTAGAGGGAAATGAATTGATTATCTAAAAACATATTACACATTTAACATCGGTGATATTGCATTTGAAGGACATCAAAGTAAAGAATTTAGGTATGGAAGATTTGTTGAGAATGATATAGGAAACGGCATAGTGTCGCATATTTTCACTGTTTTTAGACCGATTTCTGAATATGATTTATACTTTTGGAAATATGCAATTAACAATGAAAGATTAATGCAAACAACCTTATCAAGATCTACTAAAGCTTCAACGATGATGCATGATTTGGTTGTAGATGATTTTTTGAATGAGTCTTTTCTTGCTCCGTCAATAGCAGAACAGAAACAGATTGGCGAATACTTCCGTAACCTCGATAACCTTATCACCCTTCATCAGTATAAGTTAGAAAAATTGAAAAATTTTAAGAAAGCGTGCCTTGAAAAGATGTTCGTATAGGGAGGGATAAGAAAATGGGCAGAATTACTTTATATCACGGCAGCCCAGACGAAGTGATAGTGCCTCAGTATGGGTTGGGGGAAGAAAAACACGATTACGGTAAGGGGTTTTACCTTACTGAAAATGTTGAACTTGCCAAAGAATGGGCTGTCTGCAGACCGGATGAAGCTAACGGCTGGGTTCATATGTATGAATTGGATACTGCCGGTTTGAAAATATTGGACTTTCAGGAACATGATGTACTTTCCTGGCTTGCAGAATTGATGAAGCACAGGGCTGCTGATGATTCAAGGCGCTACAGGGTTTTGGCTCAAAAATTTATTGCAAAATACGGGCTTGATACCGAAAAATATGACGTTATTAAGGGATGGAGGGCCAATGCGTCATATTTCTATATTGCGAAAGAGTTTGTCCGCGATAACATTGATATGGAAATACTTGAGGAATTGCTGTCTCTTGGAGGACTGGGGATACAGTATTGTATAAAGTCCGAGCTTGCTTATTCCAGACTGAGTGAGATAGAGGGCGGATTAGTTTGCGTTAACTATAGAAAATTTAATGACAAATACAATGAAAGAGATATAAATGCAAGAAATAAAATGCGTGAACTTGTCGATTCTGACGTCAACAAAGTAACGAATGTGTTCAGCACATTGTTTGAGAGGTGACAATAATGAGAGCGTATCCGGAAGCATATTTGAGAGATGTAGTAGAAAATCAGGGAAAGCTGTTTGACCTTATATCAATAAATTATCCTGAAAAAGATACTTCCGAATTTATCAATGCTTATATGACAAGCAGCACCAGAAAGTGTATAGACGAGGCAAAGGCTTATGTTAACACGATGAGTGCGCCTGAATTGTGGGATTATTTTTGCAAAAAAGAAGGATTTGAACTTAAAAACGGGAAAGCATTGAAAGGTTTTATACCGGATTGGATAGGTGAGTTTTACGCCTATTATCAATGGTACTACAATGTTCCAAGCAGTGAAATTGTAAAAAGAGTGCCTGTTGACTTTTTGGTAAAGGCATATGGCGGGCTGCATGACTTAGAACTAGAGTTGGCCGTTAAGAAGGTTGGTGATCATAATGAATGTAATCTGTTTTCATAATCCAAATGAGGAAAACGGATATTTAAGTAATTGGTATCCGAGCAGATTTATAGCTGACGGCGTAACTTTTTCCTCGATGGAACAGTTTATGATGTACCAAAAAGCCGCGTGTTTTAGAGATAAAGACTCGGCAGATAAAATTCTTGAAACAGATGATGCTGCCCGCATAAAAGAAATGGGACGGCTTGTTTCGGGTTATGATGAGAGCTATTGGAACGGTGTTCGTCAAATTATTGTATATGAGGGTTTAACTGCAAAGTTTTCACAAAATAAAATCCTGAAAGAACGGCTTAAAGCAACCCAAAACGCAACTTTAGCTGAGTGTGCTGTAAAGGATAAAATATGGGGAATCGGTTTGTCAATGAATGATCCGGATAGATTTGTTGCTGCCAAGTGGAAAGGAAAAAATCTGCTTGGATATGCTTTAATGATGGTGCGTGAAAGATTGTAAATAATTATTCTTGGGAACAGCGTAAGTTCTCTGAATTGTATATTAAGTCAAGTGAAAAGAATGACGGAAGCTTTGGTTCAGAGATATAAGGAAATCCCGGGTTCAGATCCAGAGGGAAAAGCAGATGGGGATATTCCGTATGATTTGGCGGGGTATATTATTGAAATCGATACCGGGAGAATAGACGCTGATTATATGAACAGCAGGTTTGAAAAGTATCTGAAGGTGCTCCGAAGCGGCGAAGCTTCTGAGGTACGGTCGATAAATCCAAGGCAAAAGCATATTTTGAAAGCAAGGAAGGCGTTAAGCTGAATCCGCCTAAAGTAAATATCAGGACGGATAAGCTGATTCGTGATTTTATTCGGAAAGGCGGCTTTGAGATTGATTAACAGGCTGTTCAAAGAAACTTGTTGCAAAAACCAGTTTGAGATTTTCGGAAGCGCTTGCCTTGACTCCAAAAGATTTTGACTTCACGCATCAGTCGATTTCTGTCAGCAAGACTTGGAACTATAAGGGGGACGGCGGATTCCTGCCCACCAAGAACAAGTCGTCTGTGAGAAAAGTGCAGATCGACTGGCAGATGGTCATACAGTTTTCTGAACTGCTCAAAGGGCTGCCGGAGGATGAACCGGTATTTGTAAAGAGGAAGGTATATAATTCGACGGTAAATGATATGTCGCAAGAAGGCTGGGGCATTCCAGCATGAACACGACGCAGAAAACATATCTTCATATTATTCAGGAACTGGAGAACAGGGATATTGATTTGGTAATGCGTTCCTTACCTGTATTGAACTGAGCGCCTTAAAACCCCCTTTACATCCCGCCCATTACAGCTTAAAATAACTTTGGACTATCAGGGCGTGTCTGAATAATCCATTCCAGAATTTTCAGACACATTTTAGCGCCTGTGAGAGCAGAAACGGAAAGGATAGGAAACGAATGAAGATTACGTTAAAGGATGGCTCTTTTAAAGAGTATGAAGGAGCAAAAACGATCATTGAGATAGCCCAGGACATCAGCGAGGGACTGGCCAGGGCGGCCTGCGCCGGGCTGGTGGACGGAAAGGTGATGGATCTGCGCACCGAGCTGAAGGAGGACTGCGAGCTGTCCATCCTGACGGCCAGGGATAAGGAAGGGCTGGATGTGGTGCGCCACACTGCGTCCCACGTGCTGGCACAGGCCATGAAGCATGTTTTCCCGGAGGCAAAGCTTGCCATCGGGCCCAGCATCGAGACGGGTTTTTATTACGACTTCGAGCACGAGCCTTTTTCCAGAGAGGATCTGGACAAGCTGGAGGCGGAGATGAAGAAGATCATCAAGAAGGGCGAGAAGCTGGAGCGCTTCACCCTGCCCAGGCAGGAGGCCATTGCCCTGATGGAGGAGGCGGGAGAGCCCTACAAGGTGGAGCTGATCCGGGATCTGCCGGAGGATGCGGAGATTTCCTTCTACAGGCAGGGAGACTTTACAGACTTATGCGCCGGCCCCCATCTGATGAGCACCAAGGGGATCAAGGCCTACAAGCTGACCTCCTCCTCAGGCGCGTACTGGAGGGGGGATTCCAGCCGTGCCATGCTGCAGAGAATCTATGGAACCGCCTTCAACACCAAGGAGGAGCTGGCGGAGTATCTGGACTATCTGGAGAATATCAAGCTGCGCGACCACAATAAGCTGGGCCGTGAGATGGAGCTGTTCGCCACGGTGGATGTGATCGGCCAGGGACTGCCCCTGCTCATGCCCAAGGGAGCCAAGATGATCCAGACCCTGCAGCGCTGGATTGAGGACGAGGAGGAAAAGAGGGGATATATGAGAACCAAGACCCCTCTGATGGCGAAGAAGGATCTTTATATTATTTCCGACCACTGGAATCATTATAAGGAAGGCATGTTCGTTCTGGGGGATGAGGAAAAGGAAGGGGAGGAGGTTTTTGCCCTGCGCCCCATGACCTGTCCTTTCCAGTATTATGTATACAAGCAGAGCCAGAAATCTTACCGGGATCTGCCATGCCGTTACGGGGAGACCTCCACTCTTTTCAGAAATGAGGATTCCGGCGAGATGCACGGACTGACCCGCGTGCGTCAGTTCACCATTTCCGAGGGACACCTGATCGTAAGGCCGGATCAGATCGAGGAGGAGTTCCGGGGCTGTGTGGATCTGGCCAAGTACTGCCTGACCACTCTGGGCCTGGAGGAGGACGTAACCTACCGTCTGTCCAAGTGGGATCCCAACAACAAGGATAAATATCTGGGCAACGAGGAGACCTGGGATTATGTGCAGAACATGATGCGGGATATTCTGCATCACATCGGCATCCAGTTCACGGAGGAGGAGGGCGAGGCAGCCTTCTACGGCCCCAAGCTGGATATTCAGGCCAGGAACGTGTACGGCAAGGAAGATACCATGATCACTATTCAGCTGGATATGTTCCTGGCGGAGCGTTTTGACATGACCTATATCGACGCCAACGGCGAGAAGGTGCGCCCTTACATCATTCACAGAACCTCCATGGGCTGCTATGAGAGGACGCTTGCCTGGCTGATCGAGAAGTATGAGGGCAAGTTCCCCACCTGGCTGTGCCCGGAGCAGGTACGCGTACTGCCCATTTCCGAAAAATATGCGGAGTATGCGGAGAAGGTAAATGAGGAACTGAAGGCAAACGGTATCTTGAGCACCGTTGACAGCCGTTCCGAGAAGATCGGCTACAAGATCCGTCAGGCAAGGCTGGATAAGCTCCCCTATATGCTGGTGGTGGGCCAGAAAGAGGAGGAGGACGGCGCCGTGTCCGTGAGAAGCCGTTTCGCAGGGGACGAGGGCGTGAAGAGCCTGAACGAGTTTGTCGATCAGATCTGCAGAGAGATCAGAACCAAAGAGATCCGTAAGGTGGAAGTGACCGAAGAAGGAAAATAAAGCGTGAGCAATCAAAGTGATGAAAAGAAGAATGTAACAAATGTCAGAAAACTTGCGGATAAAGCCGCCGGGGCAGCCTTTGGCTGCCTGGCGGTTTTTATGCTGTTCACCAGCTTCCGCCTGTGCCTGGGAAACGATATCTGGTATGACGAGCTTTTTACGGAAGGCTTTATATCCCAGCCCCTGGAAAGGATGCTCTCCCTTGCGGCGCGGGATGTGCACCCGCCGCTGTATTATATCATCGTGAAAGGGGCGGTGGAGCTGGCTCACTTCTTTGTTCCCGGGGTGGATGCGGTGACGGTGAGCAAGATGGTTTCGGTGATTCCTTTCCTGCTTCTGCTTCTTTACAGTGCCACTCTGGTAAGGAAGCGGTACGGCTGGCTGTGCGCCGGGCTGTTTTCCTTCTGTATCCTTGCCATGCCCCAGCTGTCCGGCTTTACCGTGGAGGTGCGGATGTACAGCTGGGCCATGTTCTTTATTACGGCGGCGTATTTTCATGGGATGGAGATAACGTTCCGGGGAGGAAAAACATGCGCGGCGGGACAGGCAAATATTGCGGGCAGGACATGCGCGGCGGGACAGACGAATATTGCGGGCGGGACATGCGCGGCGGGACAGACGAATATTGCGGGCGGGATGCGCACGGCGGGGCAGACGCGCCATGAGGGAACGGCGCGCCGGAAAGGGTACGTTCACCACTGGGCGGCCTTCATCCTGTACGGGATCTGTGCGGCCTACACCCATTATTTTGCGGCGGTGGCGGCGGCCTGCCTGTACCTGTTTCTGGCGGGGATGCTGCTGTGGAGAAGAAAAGCGGGGAATAAGAGAGAAGGCACAAAGGCGGGGAATGAGAGAGAAGATGCGAAAGACTGGCGGTGGTGGCTGGGCGGCGCGGCCCTGTCCGTGCTGGCTTACCTGCCCTGGCTGGGCGTGGTGGTTTCCCAGGTGTCTGCGGTGAAGGAGAATTACTGGATCCTGCCGCTTACCTGGAGCTGCTTCGGCGGCTGTGTGAAATTCGTGCTCAAGCCCTCCACCGGATATATGTGGCTGGATTATCTTCTGGCAGTGGCGGCTTTTGGACTGCTGGCCCTGTTTCTGGTGCGTGCTTTTTTCAGAAGGAAAAAGGATACGGAGGAATGGCAGGCGGCGGTGTGGGCTTCTGGCGGAATCTGGATACTGGGAGGGACGGCTTTGTTCGGGATCCTGGTATCCTTCCTGATGCGTCCCATTTTCATCTACAGATATATGCTGCCCGCCCTGGGCTGCTTCTGGTTCTGCTTTGCCTGGTACGTGAGCAGACAGAAAAGGCTTTTGATGGTTCCGGCCCTGGCCCTTCTTCTGGGCGTTGGCCTGGCGGATTACAAATCCTTTGCAGAAGTGGAGATGTACAGAAGGACACAGATGGAGCGCACTCTAAAAGAACTGGAGGGACTGGGTGAGGACAGCGTGGTGCTGTTTAATTTTGACCAGGTTCAGGCGGTGGCCGGTTTTTATCTGGATCAGGAAACCTGGCTCTACGGCTCCCGGCCGGAGGAGCTGATACAGGAAATGTTCCCGAAGCTGTCAGGCGGCGTGGATACTGCCTGGATTCGGGAAAAGCTGGAGGAAGGCCGGACGGTCTGGTTTGTGGGAAGCAATCAGGCCAGAGAGGCGATCCTGGCGGAGTGGAGGAAGGAAGGAATCCGGGTGGAGGAGCAGGTGGACGGCTGCCTGCTGGAGAGGTACTGGTTTAACCTGTACCGGCTGGGCTGCTGATCGCAGCAGCCTCAAATGCCTGCCGTTTGGAACGTGAGGACGTGCTCCGGGAGTGAGCGGCGGGGAAATTTCTGCTTTACACCGGGCAGAACATATGCTACAGTCAGAAAGCGGATGCTTTTTGCATCTGCACAACTACATAGGAACTGCGGTGCTCCGACGGAGTGAAAAGGGAATGGGGTGAGAATCCCCAGCAGAGCCGCTGCTGTATGGAATGGCAAGGCCGGCAGTAAGCCACTGGAGGGATCCGGGAAGGCGCCGGCTGTGGAGATCTGAGAGGATCCCGGCATTCCAAGCCAGAATACCTGCCGCAGCTTCGGAAGCATAGGATATGGATATGCTTCGGCACAGACTTCTCCGGAACTGGGAAGGACTGGGCGCAAGAAACCGGGAGGATGGAAGAACCGGTTTTCTTTCCGTGGACGGCGGGCCGTGCCGCAGGGACAACTGGCTGCCACCGCGGGGGCTTGCGCGTAAGATGGAGAATGTGCTGTTTTGCCTGAATGGGTGAAGCAGCTTTTTTGTACCATGGGAGAAGGCTTCTCCGGGAGCGGCCGCATTCTCCGGTCTGCGTCGATGCAGGAAATCCAGAGAAAAAGGCCGCTGAAGCGGGCTGGGACATGCCTGTCTGAAAGCGGCGGAATGAGGAGGCAGTTATGAAAAAGAAACTGATTTTGGCCCTGGTAATGGGGCTGGCGCTGAATCTGGCCGCATGCGGACAGAAGGGGGCGGATGGAACGCAGGCACAGACGGCTGCGGAGGAGACACAGAGCGATGCGCAGACCTCTGCCGGGACGGCAGGCACACAGGCGGAGAGCACGGAATCGCAGGGCACGGAGGCAGAGACTACAGGAACAGAGGCAGAGACGGGTACGGCCGCCGGACAGGGAAGCCTGCCCACCCAGGATCGGGCAGGAAACAGCATCCAGGTACCGGAGGAGACGGAGCGCATCATTTCCCTGATGCCCGCATCCACCCAGATACTGACGGATCTGGGACTGAAGGATCAGATCATTGCAGTGGATACCCAGTCTCCCATGTATGAGGAATTTTCCGAAGAGGTGCTGCAGTTCGATATGCTGGAGCCTGACCTGGAGCAGATCATCGGTTCTGAGCCGGATGTAATCTTTGTGAGCAATCTGAGCAGCCAGGGAGGAGAGGATATTTTTGCCGGTGTGAGAGACGCCGGGATCTGCGTGGCGGAGATTCCTACTTCAAATACCATCCAGGATCTGAAGCTGGACGTTCAGTTCGTGGCCGACTGTGTGGGAAAGAGCGCAGAGGGCGCAGAGCTGGTGGCGCAGATGGAGGAGGAGATCGCAGCCGTGAAGGCCATCGGCGACACCATCACGGAGAAAAAGACGGTGCTGTTTGAGATTTCTCCCCTTCCCTATCTGTACAGCTTCGGAAACGGTGTATATCTGAATGAAATGCTCGAGCTGATCGGAGCTGAAAATGTGCTGGCAGATCAGGAGGGATGGATCTCCGTGACGGAGGAGAGCGCGGTGGCGGCCAACCCGGACGTGATCCTGACTAACGACAATTTCTCCAGCGAGGATCCTGTGGCGGAGATCCTGGCCCGTCCCGGCTGGGAAAATGTGACGGCGGTGGCTCAAAAGCAGGTAGCCTACATCGACAACGGAAGCAGCAGCCTTCCCAACCATCACATCGTGGATGCCCTGAAGGAGATGGCAAAGGCGGTTTATCCTGACGAGTTTGCCGGGCTTGAATAGGAGCAGGCAGATCAGATAAGCGGACAGGATAAGTCCTAGATACGAGAGGAAAAACCGGATTGGAAGAATGAAGAAGAAAAAAGTACGTTACCTGATGGTTCTCCTGTTCTGCCTCGCCGCTCTGGCGGCGGGGATCGGCGTGGGAAGCGTGCCGGTGTCTCCAGGGGATGTGCTGAGGATCCTGGGAAACAGGCTGTTTGGGCTTGCACTGCCCAAGGATCTGGCAGGAACGCAGATGTCCATTGTGTGGACGCTGCGCCTGCCAAGAAGCCTGTGCGCTTTTCTGGTGGGAGGGGCTCTGGCAGCCAGCGGCACGGTGATGCAGTCGGTTCTGCGCAATCCTCTTGCCAGCAGCTATACCCTGGGCGTTTCCTCCGGCGCTTCCCTGGGAGCCGCCCTGGTGATCGTGACCGGGTTTGCTTTTCCCGTCCTTGGCTTCCTTACCCTTCCGGCCGCAGGCTTTGTGTTCGGCCTGGGTACGGTGATGGGGGTGCTTCTTTTTGCCTCCAGGATGGATCGGGGGTTTCAGAATCAGACCATCATCCTGGCGGGCATGGTGTTCTCCCTTTTCGTCAATGCCTGTCTGACCATGGTGAGCGCCCTGAATCAGGGTTATATGCAGCAGCTGATGCTGTGGCAGATGGGCAGCTTTTCCGGAAAGAACTGGGAGCAGGTGGGGATTCTGGCCGTGGCAGCCGTTTTCGGAGTACTGTACCTGTGCCGCTATGCCAGGCATATGGATATGATGACCTTTGGAGAGGAAGCCGCGAAGACAATGGGGGTGGACACGGAGCGCACCAAGAAAAAGCTGATCGCAGCAGCCTCCCTTCTCACCGGGACGGCGGTGTGCTTTACAGGCACCATCGGCTTTCTGGATCTGGTGGCGCCCCATGTGGCAAGGAAAATTTTCGGCCCGGCGCATCGGTATGTGCTGCCCGTTTCCGCGCTGATGGGCGGGGCCTTCATGGTGCTGGCCGATCTGGCGGCACGCACCCTTCTTGCCCCCACGGAGCTGCCGGTGGGCGCGGTGACGGCGCTGCTTGGCGCGCCCTTCTTTGCCTGGATCTATTTCCGGGGAAAAGGATGAACGGGGGCAGGACGATCCGCCGGTTTGTGCCGCAGCGTAAAAAATCGTGGAAACTGCACAGCCGAAGCCAGAAACGCTCCGGCATGGAGGCAAAAATGAAAAATATCCTTCAGTTAGAACAGGTATGTGCGGGATATGGGAAAAAAGAGATCCTGCACCGGATTTCCTTTAGCCTTCCGGAGGGAAGGCGGCTGGCCGTCCTGGGGCCCAATGGCAGCGGGAAAACCACCCTTCTGCGGGTGATCGCGGGCCTTCTGCCGGCAGAGGGAAGCGTGCTGCTTTCCGGCCATGAGGTGTCCGGCCTGAAGCGGGAGGAGCTGGCCCGCAGGGTGGCCATGATGAGCCAGTTTTCAGGCGCGTCCCTTCCCTATACGGTGATGGAGACGGTGCTGATGGGGAGGTTCGTCCACCGCGGAAAAGGGATGTTTGCGGGAAAGACGAAGAAAGACTTCCAGGTGGCCGGGGCCTGTATCCGGGCGGCCGGGCTTGACGGACTGGCTGAGGCCGATGTGACAGCACTTTCCGGCGGCCAGCTTCAGCGGGTATTCCTGGCCAGGACGCTGGCCCAGGAGCCTTCCCTGATCCTGCTGGACGAGCCCACCAGCCATCTGGATCTGAAATATCAGACGGAGCTGATGGATTACCTGAAGGACTGGGGCATGCAGGAGGGGCACACCGTGGTAGGGGTGCTCCACGATATTAATCTGGCCTTCCGTCTTGCCGATACCTTCCTTTTTCTGAAGGAGGGAAGGGTGATGGCATACGGCGGAGCGGAGGTGATCACACCACAGCTTCTGAACCGGATTTATGATATGGATGTGGCCGCCTACATGCGCCAGTCCGCTGACAGAATGGAGGATTTGATCAATGGAAAAGGAAACAAAATACAGAAGTCCCTATGAAGCCTACCCTTTCCTGGCAGACGCTTCGGAGGATCTGCGCTGTGATTTTGAACTGCTCACCGACGAGATTTCCAGCCTGACAGGCCTTCTGGCGGCAAAGGTGGAGGACGAAAGCCTGCGGCAGGAGCTTCTGTGGATCGACGAGCTGGTTTATCACGCCAATCCCACCCTCAGGACACGTTTTACCATCACTCAGGAGGAAATAGACTGGCTGAAGGAACGCACCCGGCAGCTTCAGAGAGAGGCCGCCGGAGATGTACACCGCTTCGTCCTTCCCTGCGGCTGCGAAGCCGCAGCCCTGGCCCACATCCTGCGGGTCAAAGGGAAAATGCTGGTCCGCCTCATTTACCGCCACATGGAGCAGGGTGGCCGTGGAGAGGAAGGCCTGCTGGATTTCTGTAACCTCCTGTCCGGCTACTTTTTCGGCATTGCCCTTCTTCTCAACCGCGGGAGCAAAACGCCGGAGAGGGATTTTGTGAGCAGGAATTATTGATCGCTTTTGCGGGCGGCGTGCCGTGCAGCCATGCCTGTACGGATATTTGGCGGCTGCCGCAGGGGAAATGCCGTAAAGCGCCCTGCCGCTTTCACTGTTTTTCTATCAAAATTTATGTATGACCTGCCTTCCTTCTGAGAATACTATGCTGGAGCGTGTTTGAAAATTCATTCCCGCGTCTGTACGCCCCGTAAAGCGGGACGCACGGACGGCAGAAAGCAGCTTTCAAACAGGCTCCAGAACCCATTATCGGTTATCTGGATGCCGCGGACGCGGCGGAATGGAGGAAAAAATGGCAGAATTAAAGTGTGCGGTGGAAAGCTGTACCTACAACAGCGACAGATGCTGCTGCAAGGGCGACATTATGGTGGGCGGAAGCAGCGCCCGCAGGGAAGAGGATACCTGCTGTGAAAGCTTCAGGGAAAGAAGCGGCGGGAGCGCATCCAACGCCCTTAATCCTGAAAGACGCATCAGCATTGACTGCGAAGCGGTGAAATGTGTTTATAACACAGACTGCAGATGCTGTGCGGAGCATGTGGACATCAAAGGAAACGGAGCCTGCTCCTGTACGGAGACGGCCTGCGCTACCTTTAAAGAAAAGTAAAAGGATTTTAAGGAAAAGGAAAAAGCAGCAGAAGGATACGGCCTCACGGGAATTCCCGGGGCCGTATATTTTTAATACAATAGGAAAGTTCCTTTCCTATTGTATAAAAAAGAACGCTCCGCTGTGGATGCGCACTCGCGCGGGAGGTAGATATTGCCTGACGGCAATCGCGCTCGGCGCGGGTGTGCGTCAAGACGTACACCTTTTTTATAAATATAAGAAAATTGATGTGCAAAAAGAAATTATTACAAATTTAAAGTTTTGTATTGCATAAAAAGAGGATGTGAGATATGATTTTTATATCAAAAATGCCATAAAAGGGAAGCACACAAAAAACAGTGTAAGGGCATAAATAAGGAGGGAACGATTATGCGTGTACTGATGTTCGACATCGATACGCTCCGCGCGGACCATCTGGGCTGCTATGGATATGGAAGGGATACCAGCCCGGTGATGGACCAGGTTGCAGAGGAGGGAGTGCGGTTTGACCGCTATTATTGTCCCAATGCACCCTGTCTGCCGTCCAGGGCGTCCCTGATAACGGGACAGTACGGTATCCACAACGGGGTCGTAGGCCATGGGGGAACGGCGGCGGATCTGCGCCTGGAGGGGGAGAGCAGAGTATTTACGGACGATATTTCCGAAAACGGGCTTTTCATGCAGTTCCGCCGGGCGGGAATGCACACGGTTTCCTTTTCCACATTTGCGGAACGCCACTCTGCCTGGTGGTTTAATGCCGGTTTTCATGAGTGTATCAACGTGGGGAACCGGGGACTGGAATCTGCGGAGGCGGTGACGCCCAAGGTGCTGGAATGGCTGGAGCGAAACGGCAGCGAGGATAACTGGATGATGCACGTGCACTACTGGGATCCCCACACCCCTTACCGCACTCCTGACTGGTATGAGAGCCGTTTTACGGATACGCCCCTGCCGGATGACTGGATCGACGATGAGGTGTTTGCGCAGCACCTGCTCCACATAGGGCCTCATGGAGCCAACGAGATCAATATGTGGAATGACAATACGAATGGAAAATATCCGAAGCATCCCGGAAGGCTTGCCGACAGGGAGGAAGCGAAGCATTTCATCGATCTGTATGACGATGGGGTGCGCTACGTGGATGATAACATCGGACAGATCCTGGACTGGATGAAAGACCACGGCCTGTACGGGGAGGATCTGGCTGTGATCATCACCTCGGATCACGGAGAGGATCTGGGCGAGCTGGGAATCTACGGCGAGCATGGAGTGGCGGACGAGCCTGTGTGCCGCATTCCCATGATCATCCGCTGGCCGGGTGCGAAGAAGGGCTTTGTGGCGGAGGGCTTCCACAATAATACGGATCTTCTGCCTACCATCCGGGAGCTTCTGGGAACGCCTGTTACCAGGGCCGGATACAGGGGGGATGGAATCTCCTATGCGCCCACCCTTCTGGAGGGAAAGGACTGCTCCAGGCAGTATGAGGTGCTGACCCAGTGCGCCCATGTGTGCCAGAGAAGCGTCCGCTTTGAGCAATACCTTTACATCCGCAGCATCCACGCAGGGTATCATCTGTTCCCGGATGAAATGCTTTTCGATCTGGAGCAGGATCCCCACGAGCGCGTAAATATCGCCCCGGAGCATCCGGAATTGTGCGCAAGAGGCGCTAAGATGATCCTGGACTGGACGGACGAGATGATGAAAATTTCCTGCTCCGACCGGGATCCCATGTGGACGGTAATGCGGGAAGGCGGGCCGGAGCACTGCAGGGGAGAGCTTGGAGCCTATCTGGAGAGGCTTCGCGGAACCGACAGGGAATTTGGAATCAAAGAGCTGCAGGAGAAATACGGCAGTATGGAAAACGTCTGAAACAGACCGGCGCAGATGATTGGGAAAAATGTGCGGTTATGGCAAAGCATGCACATATTATTTGAAAGGAAAAGCTTCAAAAACGGGCTGTGCCAGCAACGGGAACCTGCTGGCCGCAGCCATGAAAAACTCTCCCTTTGAAAGAAGGCGGCGATACGGCAAACGAGGTTATCCTTCCACAAAGGAATGGCTCATAATATAAAATTCTTCCTGGCTTGGAAGGTGCTTCTTTTCCATGGGTTTAAGAGAGGCGTCATAGCGCAGGGCTTCTTCTTCGCTGATGGCCATAACGGGACTGTCCTGATAGAGCCATGTATGCCCGTCAAGCACATGGGGAATCAGCTCCTTTACCATCATAGCCGCCGGATATTTTCCGCCTTCGGCACATACGTTGTATTTCCTGCAGCTTTTGAACCCGCGGCTCACATAATTGGCGGGGCTTCCAAATATGACGATGGTATCGTATCCCAGCTGCCTGGCTTTCTGAAAAGAATGCTCCATGAGCAGCTTCCCATACCCCATCCGCTGATAGCCGGGCAGGATACAGACGGGGCCGAAGGTCAGAATATCCTTCCGGTTTCCGGCCTCGTCCGTCAATGTTGCTTTCGTATACATGATATTCCCGATTACTTTGCCGCCCAGCTCCAGGACGAAATCCAGCTCCGGAATAAAATCCTCATGCTCTCTCATGATATGAACCAGATAGTGCTCCACGCATCCGGGCACATAGATATTATAGAAAGCCTCTCTCGTGATATTCTCTACCGTTTCCCAATCCCTTTTTTCTTCGTTTCTAATGATTATGCCTTGTTCCATAAATTTCCTCCTGCTATGAATCCTTTGTTTCTGATGGCATTTTAGCACAAAAATTTTGAAAAAGCCATTTATGCGGCTTTTTTTCTGCCGCCGGCCGTGCCCTGATGGGCCGGTGGATCATAACCTGCCTGAGAAAATCTAGTGAAATCCTGAAAAAATTTCAATTCCCCCATTGACACCGCATCCGATCAGTGGTATCTTATACAAGTACGCAGGTACAGAACAACCAAGCAGAGCATCCACTCTCACCCTATGGCGATTGGGCTGATAGGCGTTTATAGTTCTCATCCGGCAGAATGGAAGCCGGGGATAGAATGATGTGGATAGCGGTGCTGTCCGCTTTTTTTATGTGCCGGTGGAGGCTTTTCCGTATTCGGAGGCGTGCTGGCCGGAGTATAGCTGCAGCCTGCGGCTTATGAGGTTCAGAAGCTGTTGTTTCATCTAGTAAGGGCTGCCGGGAAAGGCCGGCCCGGGGTTTCTCAGGAGGGTAAGACCATTAGCGAGTTATTTATCAATGAACAGATCAGAGACAGAGAGATACGCTTGATCGGGGAGGACGGAGCTCAGCTGGGCATCATGTCGGCCAGAGACGCATTGAAGATTGCGGAAGAAGCAGGGCTGGATCTGGTGAAGATCGCACCCACAGCCAAGCCTCCGGTCTGCAAGATTGTGGACTACGGCAAGTACAGATATGAGCTTGCCCGTAAGGAGAAGGAAGCGAAGAAGAAACAGAGGACGATCGAGATTAAGGAGATCCGTATGTCTCCCAACATCGATACCAACGATCTGAACACGAAGATCGGAGCTGCGAAGAAGTTTCTGACCAAGGGGAACAAGGTAAAGATCACCCTTCGTTTCCGCGGACGTGAGATGGCTCACATGCAGAACAGCAGACATATCCTGGATGATTTCGCACAGGCACTTGCCGATGTGGCAGTGATCGAGAAGGCCCCCAAGGTGGAGGGCCGCACCATGACCATGTTTTTAACTGAAAAGCGTTAATACGTACAGTTAAAATAGATTTACCTACAGTGAGTATAGGAGGATTTTGTTATGCCGAAAATGAAGACAAGCAGGGCAGCTGCAAAACGTTTCAAAGTTACAGGAACCGGTAAGTTAAAGAGAGCAAAAGCTTACAAGAGCCATATCTTAACGAAGAAGTCCACGAAGAGAAAGAGAAATCTCAGACAGTCTGCGATTACAGACGCAACCAATGTTAAGAATATGAAGAAGATTTTACCTTATTTATAATTCGTCAGGAGGAGTTTAAGAGATGGCAAGAGTTAAAGGCGGCATGAATGCCAGAAGAAAACATAACAAGGTATTAAAGCTTGCAAAGGGCTACAGAGGAGCAAGAAGCAAACAGTACAGAGTGGCAAAACAGTCTGTAATGAGAGCGCTTACCTCTTCCTATGCAGGACGTAAGGAGAGAAAGCGCCAGTTCAGACAGCTCTGGATTGCCCGTATCAACGCAGCTGCAAGGCTCAACGGACTTTCCTACAGCAAGTTCATGTATGGACTGAAGCTTGCCGGAATTGATATAAACAGAAAGATGCTGGCTGAGATGGCAGTGAACGATGCAGAAGGCTTCGCAACACTGGCTGAGGCTGCTAAGAGCAAGATTGCATAAGGGATTGAATACAGAACCGCCGCAGGCCAACAGGCTTTGCGGCGGTTTTTTTGGCTTGTCCCGTGATACCGGATGTGCTACAATCGGTACAGAGAAAAGAGAAAGGAACGGATACCTATGATAAACACATTAGTAGAGAAGATCAAAAAGACGAATGCCCCCATCGTGGTGGGGCTGGATCCCATGATGAAGTATATCCCGGAGCACATTCAGAAGGCGGCTTTTGCGGAGTACGGGGAAACGCTGAAGGGGGCCGGGGAGGCGCTGTGGCAGTACAATAAAGGGATCGTGGACGCGGTGTACGATCTGATCCCGGCGGTAAAGCCCCAGATCGCCATGTATGAGCAGTTCGGCATCGAGGGTCTGACCGCGTATCAGAAAACGGTGGACTACTGTAAGGAAAAGGGCCTGGTGGTGATCGGCGATGTGAAGCGCGGCGATATTGGCTCCACCTCAGAGGCCTATGCGGTAGGCCATCTGGGCAGGGTTCAGGTGGGAAGCCAGCGCTTTGCCGGGTTTGGCGAGGATTTTGCAACGGTGAATCCTTATCTGGGTTCTGACGGTGTGAAGCCCTTCATGAAGGTGTGCCAGGAGGAGAAGAAGGGAATCTTCGTTCTGGTTAAGACCTCCAACCCCAGCAGCGGCGAGTTCCAGGACCGATTGGTGGACGGCAGGCCGCTGTATGAGCTGGTGGGAGAGAAGGTTGCCCAGTGGGGTGAGGAAGTGATGGGAGAGGCTTACAGCTATGTGGGCGCTGTGGTGGGAGCTACCTATCCTGAGATGGGTGCGGTGCTGCGCAGGATCATGCCCAAGGCTTATATCCTGGTGCCCGGCTACGGCGCCCAGGGCGGGCAGGGCAAGGATCTGCTTCCCTTCTTCAACAAGGACGGCCTTGGAGCTATCGTGAACTCCTCCAGAGGCATTATCGCTGCCTATCAGCAGGAGAAGTACGCCGGGTTCGGGGCAGAGCATTATGCGGATGCTTCCAGGCAGGCAGTGCTGGATATGATTGAGGACATCAGGACGGCGCTTGGGACGAAATAAACAGCGGCCTGGTAATGTATGCCCAAATGGCCTTGAAATGAGATAAAAAAGGTTGATTTGGTTCATATAAAATAAAAAAGGGGCTGTTGCGTGCGACAGTCCCTTTAAAAACAGATCCTGTGAAATTAAACAGCGGCCCAGCCTTCTTTGGGCTCTAAAGGCTTAAAATAGCCTTTTATACAATTAGGGTTAATAATGCACAGCTGTGTATGAGTTTTTTCCATAATTCCGGAATTGTCATATACCGGATTTCCTTCTATAAAAACACCTCTGACACTATCATAACTTCTTTTCCCAGTATCTATGTTGTATTGGTGGATTCTTTGAATGACGGCACAGTCCAATTCCCTTAATAATATATCATGGTTTCCTTTGACATTTCTGTTGACAGGCATAGGCTTTCCTATATTGGACAGTTCGAGAGACAAAATTTCATAAACTGTTTTTAAAATTTCTGCACTCGCGTAGTCTGTCAAATCCAGACAATGCCCCAGACTGATAACAGCGCCAATGACTGCTGGATCTTTTGGGGGGTTATGCGGATTCTTCTTATTATATCTGTCACAGTATGCCTCAGCCCATTGCTGTGCTCTGACCAAACTGTTTTCCCAGAAATAAATCCCATTGCCCAGCCAATCGTAGGAATTATTGCTTGGTAAAAGCGGTTCATGATTGTATAAAACCCTGGTATATGTGTTGGAATCACATCCGTGGAATGCTAAAACTAAGTTTGGAAGATTACTGTACATAGACACTATCTCTTATTTTCTTCATTTTTTCTGCTGTACATATATCGTCTGGAAAATTTTCCGTTTTCTTCAATAATACCGCAGTTCAATAAGTTTTGAAAGGATACTCTCTGTGCATCCGCAGGACTGAGCTGCTGAAGGTTATGGAGATATTCTTTCATTTCGCGGACATAGGATGTTTTTTCTAATTCAATCGATTCAATAGGTGACATGCGTTTACATCCCTCATCTTTCGTATAGTAATATGTGTTTTTTTTATTCATGATACAATGATTCCCCCTGAGGAGATTGTAGCATAATAAAATACTCTTAAAATGTTGAATCACGCCAAAGACAAAAGTATATTTTGTCTTATTATTTTAGCATCATTTTAGAATCTTGTCTATGAGCCGCAGAAAAATTCCAGAATAAACGCATGAACCAAAATTTACCTGTTTTTTTGAAATAACTGTACAAATTAAGCAGGTCTGTTTTACAATCCCCTCTTCCCTATCCGGATATACAGGTGTATACTTCTGCCTGAGACAAATCAAAGCATCCGGAAGAACAGGGGAGGACAGCCATGCCGAAGAAAGACACCAGGCTCCAGCAGTTATCAGAAAGTATTTTAAAGACTTTTCCTGAATTCGGCAGAATCTATAACGGGCGAAACGGCCTTTCGCTGGAGGATTTTTACAAGACCTATTACAGACAGGAGGCAGAGCTGGAGCAGTTCGGGATTCGGCTCACATGGGTGCTCTCACAGGTGTATACCGATCTGGCGGGCATCCACAGAGGCTATCTGGAGACACAGGAGGCCTTTCCCTACCGTTTCCTGTACGGAAGGGGAGGAATCATCCCCTGCAGAGATATCAGAGAGAAGCAGTTTGACTTTACCGGGATGGAAGATGAGAGGATGGAGTACCGCCTTCTTTCTTATATCAAAGAGGAAGAGAAGGGACAGAGCGCCGGGGAGCTGCTGGCCAAGGTGCAGAGCCAGTGCGGAATAGGGGAGGCATCCAGCCTGGAGGCGGTATCCTGTTACAAATATGACCTGCTGATCCGGTTCAGCGGCATCATCCATCAGCTGGGGGCTGACAGGCTGCGGATCGATCACGCCAAGAAGCTTTTGGAGGAGACTTCGGACACGATGGAGACGGTTGCGGTCAGCTCCGGCTTTCTGAGCAGCTCCACTTTTATCAAGGTGTTCAAGAAAAGTGAGGGCATTACGCCGGGGGCGTACCGGAAGCTGAAGCAGAATTGATGTGAATTTAGGAAAAGGAGTATCTGTTATATGCCAAAAACTGAAAAAAGAAACATCCTCTGGATCGACTGCGCCAAATTCCTGGCCATCGTGGCTGTGGTGGTGGATCATTCCAAGGGAATCCTGTATGAAGGGGAGGCAGTGCAGTATGCGGCTTTTTTCTCTGTAGCGGCCTTCCTGTTCCTGGCGGGCATGACCTCCTTCTATTCTCTGGAGAGAAGAAAAGAGGAGGAGACCCTGCCGCGATGGGTGGGGCGGAGGCTGGTGCGGATCCTGATCCCCTATCTTGCGGCTGTGGCGGTCTACCAGTATGTGAAAAGCGGTTTCCTGTTCAGCCTGGCCCACTTTTTCATCTGGGCGGTGCATTTTAACGTGGAGGGCTCGTTCTATTTCGTGCTGATCTATCTGCAGCTCATTCTTGCCGCCCCCATTGTCTACCAGCTGACTTTGTTCTGCCGGCGTGGGAAATGGAGCTTTCTGTGCAGGGGCGTGTATCTGGCGGCAGCGGCGGCCCTCTCCCTGCTGTGCATGAAGCATACCTTTGCTCTTGAGACCTACGGCGGGGGAAATTATCTGTTTGGAGGAACCTATCTGTTCCTGTTCGTGATGGGGATGATTGCCGCGGATATGCGGATACGGCTGACTTCTGTCAAGAGTGCGGCTCTGGCGTCTGTTCTTTCTGTTGTTGTGTACGGAGGCGCGCTTGCCTTTCTGCTGAAGGACAGGCTGGCTCTTGACGAAGCCCTGTTTGGGTGGACGCTCAGGGTGAATCCGCCGGGGATCACGATGATCGTGTATACGCTGGCATTCCTGCTCCTGATTTTCTCTCTGTGCAGCCTGGGCGCGCTGCTGGGGAACCGGGCGGCGGACGGGGTGCTTGGCGTTCTGGCCTGGCTGGGGAAATATACCCTGTATATTTATCTGTACCATACCATCATTCTCGACTATCTTCTGCCCAGGCTTACCTTTGTATCGGAAATGTCCTTCGCGAAAACGGCGGTATATCTGGCGGGGATGATCGGCCTGCCGGTGGCGGGCAGGGTGCTGTACGACCTTCTGCGGAGGGCGATTGGCAGAAAGGTCTCTGAGGAAAGGCTTTTAAACGCGCCCCGATGATAATATTGGGGAACAAAAAGCGGCGTTTGCAGTAAAATATGTTCCCCAATAGAAATATTATCTGTATGGCAGCAGAGCCTATCTCAAATAGGCTTCAACGGCTTCGATCAGGCCATCCTGGTCATTGTCGGCGGCGGTGATGAAATCCGCCGCTTTTTTCACGTCCTCCGAGGCGTTGGCCATGGCGATCCCCACGCCTGCCGCCTCCAGCATGGAAATGTCGTTGGGCGCATCCCCTGCGGCCAGGCTCTGCGAAATGGGGATCCCGAAATGGCCGCACACCCAGCGGATGGCATTGCCCTTGCCGGACTGAGCGCTGTAGAATTCCAGGTAGCGGTCGTTGGAAAACTGGGCGGTGACGGTGTCGCCGAAGCGGGAGAGCACCTGCTCCCGAAGCTTTAACAGCTTCGTCCTGTCCGTCAGGTGGATGGTGTGAACCTTGTAGGGCGGGTGGGACAGAAGGGAGAGGGGATCGTCTGCGGTGAGCAGGGGCAGATGGATGCGCCTGCGGTAATATCGAATCTCCTCATCCTCCCTTGGGCAGACGATCTCATGGTCGGTGTAGGTCTGGGCATGGATGGAAAGCGCTCCGGCCAGACGGAAGATCTCAGAAGCCGTCTCAAAGGGGAGGGTGCGCTCCAGGATAGGATGCTGCAGGGCGCAGTCGTAGACCAGGCTTCCGTTGTACGCGATGACCAGCGTGCCGGGCCGGAGAAGGCCGGAGAGCCTGGCTGCTTCCAGAATGCTGTCCAGAGGGCGGCCGGAGGTGAGCACCAGCTTATGGCCGCAGTCCATCATCCGGTCAAGGGTGAGCTTCATTTCAGGGGAGACGGTGCTGTCGTTTCGCAGCAGGGTTCCGTCCATATCGGTAAATAATATTTTCTTTTCGGTTGTCTTTTCCGTGTTCATACCTTCCTCGATTTCTGCCGTGCAGCCCGCAGCTTTTTTTCTGCCGCGCAGAGCCGCGGCCCTTCTTCTATTGTGCAGGCTTTCTTCTATTGTGCAGGTTTTCTCCTATCGTGCAGGCCGCAGCTATTGTGCAGCCGTACATGCGGCGCTATGCTCCGAAGAGCTCCTTCTTCTTTTGTTCCAGACGCTCCCATATGTCATAGGGGATCAGGAGCTTACCGTTGTAGCCGGTGGCCAGCTCCAGGCCGGGTTTATTTTTTCCGTGAAAGTCGGAGCCGCCGCTGATGAGCAGGCCGTTTCGGGAGGCAAGCTGGCGCATCTGGCGCTCCTCCCCCTGGCTGTAGGTGGAATAGACGGCTTCGATTCCCACAAGCCCCGCTTCCTTCAGGGTGGAGACCAATCTCTGCAGGGCCTCCCCTCCCATGTGGTAGAGGGTGGGATGGGCAAGGATGGGAAGCCCCCGGGCCTCCAGGATCAGCTCCGCCGCCTGGGCAGGGGTCACCTTTTCCCTGGGGACGAAATAAGGGCAGCGGTCGCCCACATAGCGCTCAAAGGCCTCCGGCATACTTTTTACGTAACCATGCTCCAGCAGGTATCTGGCATAGTGTCCCCTGGTGATGACGGATCCGGGGAAGGCCTGGATCAGCTTTTCATAGGAAATATCGATTCCGGCTTCCGCCAGGTTCCGGCACATTTTCTGATTGCGCAGGATGCGGGAATCCACGAAAGCCTGGATACGCCGTCGGAAGGCATCCCGGCGGTAATCGATGCCAAGCCCCAGGATGTGGATGTCCCGGCCCATATATTCGGTGGAAAATTCAATGCCGGGGATGACGCGGATGAGCGGGACGGATGGGGAAGGGGACCGGCTGGCAGAGCGGTCCGCAGGCTTGTCTGCGGCAGCCTCTGCGCTGTGCGCTTCATTCAGGGAGCGGGCGTAAGAGATGGCCTCGTCCAGCCCGTCGATGGTGTCGTGGTCCGTGAGGGCAAAGGCGGACAGCCCCTTTTGGACGGCAAGCTCCACCAGCTGGGTGGGGGTGAGGCTGCCGTCGGAGCGGCTGGAATGAACGTGTAGGTCGGTTGTTTTCATGTGATTCTCCATTCCGGAGCGTAAGCGGCGGGGCGGAGGGAAATTGCATCCGCGGTTTTCCTCCTGCCGTCACGATTCTCCTGTTTGATAAAAAGTGTGCGTCAAGACGCATGCCCGCGCCGAGCGCGATTGCCGTCAGGCAATATCTGCCTCCCGCGCGAGTGCGCATCCATAGCGGAGCGTCCTTTTTTATACAATAGGAAAGAAACCTTCCTATTGTATAAAAAAGGCGCAGGGCCTGTAAATGGAGCGCCTGCGCTTTGCTTGATGGATCAGTTTTCGTCGTATTCCTTGTCTGCCGTGTAGACCGTGCGCTTTCTCGCCATGGCGTCGCTGGCCAGATATTCGTCGTAGGTGGTGATCTTGTCGATCAGGCTTCCGTCGGGAAGGATCTCCATGATCCGGTTGGCCGTGGTCTGCACGAACTGATGGTCGCGGCAGGCAAAGAGGGCCACACCGGGATACTTGATCAGGCCGTTGTTCAGGGCGGTGATGGATTCCATATCCAGATGGTTGGTGGGCTCGTCCAGAACCAGGCAGTTGGCGCCGGAAATCATCATCTTGGAAAGCAGGCAGCGCACCTTCTCGCCGCCGGAGAGCACACGCACCTTCTTCACGCCGTCTTCGCCGGCAAACAGCATCCTGCCCAGGAAGCCGCGCACGTAGGTGATGTCGTCCACAGGGGAATAACTCATGAGCCAGTCCGCGATGGTATAGTCATTGTCAAATTCTTTAGTGCTGTCCTTGGGAAAATAGGCCTGGGAGGTGGTAACGCCCCATTTGTAGCTGCCTTCGTCCGGCTCCAGCTCGCCCATCAGGATCTGGAACAGGGTGGTTTTGGCCAGCTCGTTGCTGCCCACGAAGGCGATCTTGTCCTCATGGCCCATGATGAAGGAAACCTTATCCAGCACCTTCACCCCGTTGATGGTTTTGGAAATACCGTCCACGGTGAGCACCTCGTTTCCGATTTCCCGGTCGGGACGGAAGTCGATGTAGGGATATTTTCTGCTGGAGGGACGGATCTCATCCAGCTGGATCTTTTCCAGAGCACGCTTCCTGGAGGTGGCCTGCTTGGACTTGGAGGCGTTGGCGGAGAAACGGGAGATGAACTCCTGCAGCTCCTTGATCTTTTCCTCCTTCTTCTTGTTGGCTTCCTTCATCTGCTTGATGAGCAGCTGGCTGGACTCGTACCAGAAATCGTAGTTTCCGGCGTAGAGCTGGATCTTGCCGTAGTCGATGTCCGCGATATGGGTACATACCTTATTTAAGAAATAACGGTCATGGGATACCACGATCACCGTATTTTCAAAATCAATGAGGAAATCCTCCAGCCATGCGATGGCATCCAGATCCAGATGGTTGGTGGGCTCGTCCAGAAGCAGGATGTCAGGATTGCCGAACAGCGCCTTTGCCAGCAGAACCTTTACCTTCTGGCTGCCGTTCAGCTCCTTCATCAGGCTGTAATGGAATTCGGTGTCGATTCCAAGCCCGTTTAAAAGGGACGCCGCGTTGGACTCTGCCTCCCAGCCGTCCATCTCCGCGAACTCCGCCTCCAGCTCGCTGGCCCGGATGCCGTCCTCGTCGCTGAAATCCTCCTTGGCATAGATGGCTTCCTTCTCCTTCATGATCTCATACAGCCGGGCGTTTCCCATGATGACCGTGTCCAGGACAGGGAACTCATCGTATTTGAAATGATCCTGCTCCAGCACGGACAGCCGCTGGCCGGGAGTGATCACCACGTCCCCATTGGTGGATTCCAGCTGGCCGGAAAGGATTTTTAAAAAGGTGGACTTACCCGCGCCATTGGCGCCGATCAGCCCGTAGCAGTTGCCTTCTGTGAATTTAATGTTCACGTCCTCAAAAAGCGCCTTTTTTCCGAGACGCAGAGTCACGTTATTTGCACTGATCATACGAACCTCCATTCTGCGCGGCCGCCTGCCTGTCTCCCGCCTGCGGGGGCCGCAGGGCCGCAGACCTTTTCCTGTCTCAATGCGAAACGCCTGATTTATGGGCGTTTCGGCCATCTTTTCCTATTGTACAGAAAATACAGGAATTTGCAAGGGGAAAACAAAAAAAGTATAAGATTAAGAAAACAAAAGAAAAAAAGAGATAAAAAGAGATATAAAAAGAAAATACCATATTTTATCAATGTGAATGTGGTTGCATAAAAAAGGCAATAAACATAATATAGCTATAGTTCTTAGCACTCGATACATGTGAGTGCTAACAGCCAAAGCAAAAGACAGGAATTCTTCAAAATAAGGAGGCATCATTATGAAGTTAGTACCTTTAGGAGACAGGATCGTTTTAAAACAGCTGGAGGCAGAGGAAACCACCAAATCCGGCATCGTTCTTCCCGGACAGAGCAAGGAGAAGCCCCAGCAGGCTGAGGTGATCGCGGTAGGCCCTGGCGGAGTGGTTGATGGCAAGGAAGTAAAAATGGAAGTGAAGGCCGGAGACAAGGTGATCTATTCCAAGTACGCAGGAACCGAAGTGAAGCTGGATGATGATCAGGAATACATCATCGTAAAGCAGTCCGATGTGCTTGCAGTGATTCAGTAAGACGGAGAGCACAGGGACAGAAAAAGCAGGACAGGATCCCGCATGGGAAACGGATACGCGGATGAGGCGGTTCCGTCAGCGTGCGGCTCAGGCGTTACTGCTTACCGGCAGAACGGTAAACGGCAGCGCGCCAATTTCAGTATATATGAATATAAGGAGGCAGAATTATCATGGCAAAAGAAATTAAATACGGCGCAGAGGCAAGAGCAGCCCTGGAAGCCGGTGTGGATCAGCTGGCGGATACCGTCAGAGTAACCCTTGGACCCAAAGGAAGGAACGTTGTGCTGGATAAGTCCTACGGCGCTCCCCTGATCACCAACGACGGTGTGACCATCGCAAAGGAGATCGAGCTGAAGGACGCTTTTGAAAATATGGGCGCACAGCTTGTGAAGGAAGTGGCAACCAAGACCAACGACGTGGCCGGCGACGGAACCACCACCGCTACCGTACTGGCTCAGGCTATGGTGAACGAGGGCATGAAAAACCTGGCGGCAGGAGCTAACCCCATTATCCTGAGAAAGGGAATGAAGAAGGCTACCGAGTGTGCAGTGGAAGCCATTGCCAAAATGAGCTCCCCCATCAACGGCAAGAAGCATATTGCAAGAGTGGCTTCCATCTCTGCCGGAGACGATGAGGTTGGCGCAATGGTTGCCGACGCTATGGAAAAGGTATCCGGGGACGGCGTTATCACCATCGAGGAAAGCAAGACGATGAAGACCGAGCTGGATCTGGTGGAAGGAATGCAGTTCGACAGAGGATATGTATCCGCTTATATGTGCACCGATATGGATAAGATGGAGGCGGTTCTTGATAATCCCTACATCCTGATCACGGATAAAAAGATCTCCAACATCCAGGAGATCCTGCCCCTTCTGGAGCAGGTGGTTCAGAGCGGCGCCAAGCTTCTGATTATCGCTGAGGATGTGGAGGGCGAGGCTCTCACCACCCTGATCGTGAACAAGCTGCGCGGCACCTTCAACGTGGTAGCGGTAAAGGCTCCCGGCTACGGCGACAGAAGAAAAGAGATGCTGCAGGATATTGCCATCCTTACCGGCGGCAAGGTGATCAGCGACGAGCTGGGACTTGACCTGAAGGAGACCACTCTGGAGGATCTGGGACATGCCAAATCCGTTAAGGTTGGTAAGGAGAACACCGTTATCGTGGACGGCGAGGGCGGCAGCGATGCCATCCAGGCCAGAATCGCTCAGATCAAGAAGCAGATCGAGGAGACCACCTCTGATTTCGACAGGGAGAAGCTGCAGGAAAGACTTGCCAAGCTGGCAGGCGGCGTAGCAGTGATCCGTGTGGGCGCTGCCACAGAGACCGAGATGAAGGAAGCCAAGCTTCGTATGGAGGACGCTCTGGCAGCTACAAGAGCGGCTGTGGAGGAAGGCATCATTGCAGGCGGCGGATCCGCTTACATCCATGCTTCCAAGGAAGTGGGCGCTCTGGCAGACGGGCTGGAGGGCGATGAGAAGACCGGAGCCAGAATCGTGCTCAAGGCTCTGGAGGCTCCTCTGTACCACATCGCTGCCAACGCAGGTTTGGAAGGAAGCGTAATCATCAACAAGGTAAGAGAGATGGAAGTGGGCATGGGCTTCGACGCTCTGAAGGAGGAGTACGTGAACATGGTGGACGCAGGCATTCTGGATCCTGCCAAGGTAACCAGAAGCGCTCTGCAGAACGCAACCAGCGTAGCTTCCACGCTGCTCACCACAGAATCCGTTGTGGCTGACATCAAGGAGGATGCACCTGCAATGCCTGCAGGCGGAGCCGGCGGAATGGGAATGATGTAAGATCAAAAAGTGCATAGATAACAGGATAGCAGGACGGCTGAAAGGGGATTTTCCCCTTTCCGGCCGTCCTGTTTTTTCTGGTAGTTCACGGCGGACAGACTGTGTGCTACAATAGGCGTGAGAGAGGAGCGCCGCAGTATGGACGGGCGGCGTGGGTACACAGGAATGAAGGGTAAGCGCCCGGCCCGGACGGCTATGGCGGAACGCTTACAATAAAAGCCGTTGCTATGGCAGAATGTGAGGCGGAAATGGTTATACTTCTGAATCTGATCGGCGCAGCATGCCTGATCTATTGTGCAGTTATTTTTATCTTTGGAACCTTCGGCTCCTGGTTTTTCCTGATCTGGGGCGCGGCCGGGGCAGCCTGCCTTGCGCTGGCACAGCTTTTGGCAAGAGGAATATGGAGGGCTCTGCCCGGGGCCTTTCGGATGACGGCCCTTGCGGTTTTCAGCCTTGGACTGCTTCTTTTCTGCGTGATAGAAGGGCTGATCATCAGCCGGTTTGGGTCAAAGGGGCCAAAGAACCTGGATTACCTGGTGGTGCTGGGCGCGCAGATCTGGGAGAGCGGCCCCAGCCGGGCGCTGCAGCTCCGTCTGGATACCGCCTGCGCCTATCTGGAGGAAAATGAAAACACTCTTGTGATCGTCTCCGGCGGACAGGGCAGCAACGAACCCATGAGCGAAGCCCAGGGGATGTACGATTATCTGGTGAAAAAGGGAATCAGCCCGGAGCGTATTTTTATGGAGGACAGATCCACCAACACCCACGAAAACCTGCTGTTTTCCAAAGCTTTTATTCAAAAGGAGGACGCGCAGGTGGGGATTGTCACCAACAACTTTCATGTATACCGCGCCACCAGGCTGGCGGATAAGCTGGGATATGAGAAGGCTTACGGCATAGCGGCTCCGTCTGATAAGCTGATGCAGGCCAATAATATGGTGCGGGAGTTTTTCGGCGTGATGAAGGACTGGGCGGTGGGGAATATGTAACTGCGATCTGTCCCTTTGTTGACTTATGAAAGGATAGATAATATAATGAAATATAGTTTTTGTAACTGCGAAACGTCTGTTTGCCTTTATATGTGTTGAATAAAAAGTGCGTCTGGGAGGATAAACGAATGAAAAAGCTGGAAGAATATGTGAGAGCGATCCCGGATTTCCCGGAGGAAGGAATCATTTTCAGGGATGTGACGAGCGTCCTGCAGGATGCGGACGGCCTGCAGCTGGCAATCGATACCATGCAGAAAATGGTCAGCGATCTGGACTACGACGTGGTGGTGGGAGCGGAGTCCAGAGGCTTTATTTTTGGAACTCCCATTGCATACAATAACCATAAGCCCTTTGTGCTGATCCGCAAGAAGGGCAAGCTCCCCTGCGAGACGGCCAGCATGGAATATGAGCTGGAATACGGCTCTGCGGTGATCGAGATACACAGGGATGCCATCCGTCCCGGACAGAAGGTTCTGATTGTGGACGATCTGATCGCCACAGGCGGCACCACGGAGGCTATGGTGAAGCTGGTGGAAGCTCTGGGAGGCGAGGTAGTGGGCATCGTGGTGCTGATCGAGCTGAAGGGCCTGAAGGGCCGTGAGAGGATTCAGGGATACCGGCTGGACGCGGCTATTCAATATGAAGGGAACTGACCGTTCCTGTTCGCTGGCTTGCCAGTAAACGGTGACGGCTGACCATCCATCCCTGTTTCTTACAGGTAGAGGTTACATCGGTGAATGTATATGGGTATGACGGAAGAAAAGAAAGCGGATTTGTCCCGAAAGGCGGAGCCGGTCCGGATGGCAGATCCGATCCGGATGGCAAATCCGGAGCAGAAACTGAAAAAAAAGGCAGAGGGTGAGCCGAAGCCGGGAGAGGCGCTGGGAAGCATCGGGAAGCCTCACATTGTATACGAGGGCGGCGGGGACATTGCGCGCCGCGCCGGGGAGAGCGGCCAGCTCCACCCCGGGGAGACGGGGCTGGTGCTGGACGACGGGCGGATCGAGGCCATGAAGGAGTTCCTGAGCCCGGAGCAGCTGTACCAGGATCTGATCGACCGGGTGCGCAGATACCACCCTTCCGATGATATTTCCATGATCGAGAAGGCTTACCGCATTGCCTATAAGGCACATGAGGGACAGGCGCGCAAATCCGGCGAGCCTTATATCATCCATCCCCTGTGCGTGGCCATCATTCTGGCCGATCTGGAGCTGGATAAGGAAACCATTGAGGCCGGTCTCCTGCACGATGTGGTGGAGGATACCATCATGACGGAGGCAGAGATCGAGAAGGAGTTCGGCCCGGATGTAGCCCTTCTGGTGGACGGAGTGACCAAGCTGGATCAGACGGATTTTACCAGCGTCAGCGGCAGCAGGACGGTGGATCAGCAGGAGATCCAGGCGGAGAACCTGCGAAAGATGTTCCTTGCCATGGCAAAGGACATCCGTGTGATTATGATCAAGCTGGCCGACCGCCTTCATAATATGCGTACCCTCAAGCACCAGTCCCCTGAGAAGCAGCAGAAGACGGCCAGGGAGACCATGGAGATTTATGCGCCCATCGCCCAGAGGCTGGGCATTTCCAAGGTAAAGGTGGAGCTGGACGATCTGGCGCTTAAATACCTGGAGCCGGAGGTCTACTACGATCTGGTGGATAAGATCGCCATCCGCAGAAGCGAGCGGGAAAAGTACATCCAGCAGATTGTGGAGGAAGTGGCTGTCCACATGGAAAACGCCGGCATCAAAGCCCAGCTGGACGGCCGTGTGAAGCACTTTTTCAGTATTTATAAGAAAATGAAGAACCAGCACAAGACGCTGGATCAGATCTATGATCTGTTTGCGGTGCGCATCATCGTGGATTCCGTGAAGGACTGCTACGCGGCGCTGGGCGTGATCCACGAGATGTATAAGCCCATACCCGGACGCTTCAAGGACTATATCGCCATGCCCAAGGCAAATATGTACCAGTCCCTGCATACCACGGTGATCGGTTCCTCCGGCCAGCCCTTTGAGATCCAGATCCGTACCATGGAAATGCACAAGGCGGCAGAGTTCGGTATTGCGGCCCACTGGAAATATAAAGAGGCTTCGGACGGCAAAAAGGTGGCGGCCCAGGAGGAGGAGAAGCTGGCCTGGCTGCGCCAGATCCTGGAATGGCAGAGGGATACGGACAATAAGGAATTCATGAACCTGTTAAAGAGCGATCTGGATCTGTTTTCCGATACGGTCTACTGCTTTACCCCCACAGGGGATGTGAAGACCCTTCCGGCAGGCAGCAACCCCATTGATTTTGCCTACAGCGTCCACACTGCGGTGGGCAACCGGATGATCGGCGCAAGGGTGAACGGGAAGCTGGTGAACATCGACTATGAGATCCAGAACGGCGACCGGATCGAGATTCTCACCTCCCAGAATACCAAGGGCCCCAGCCGGGACTGGCTGAACCTGGTGAAAAGCACCCAGGCCAAGAGCAAGATCAACCAGTGGTTCAAGAACGAGTTCAAGGAAGAGAACATCATCAAGGGAAAAGAGATGCTTCTCGCCTACTGCAAGGCCAAGAACCTTTCCGCGGCGGAGCTGCTCCGCCCTCCCTATATGGAGGCCCAGATGAAAAAGTACGGCTTCCGGGACTGGGATTCCCTTCTGGCGGCAGTGGGGCACGGCGGCCTGAAGGAAGGGCAGATCCTGAACCGGATGCAGGAGCTGTACGAAAGGGATCATCCCAAGGTGCTGAGCAACGAGCAGGTGCTGGCCGCCGTGGCGGAGAACGCCCAGGCACGCCAGATGCTGCCCAGAGCCAAGAGCAAAAACGGGATCGTGGTGAAGGGCATCCACGATGTGGCGGTACGCTTTTCCAAGTGCTGCTCCCCTGTGCCGGGAGATGAGATCATCGGCTTCGTCACAAGAGGAAGGGGGATCTCCATCCACCGCACAGACTGCGTGAACGTGCTGGATCTGCCCGAATCGGAGCGGGTGAGGCTGATCGACGCGGACTGGGAGGATTCCCCGGATGCGGGCCAGGGAGAGAAGTATATGGCGGAGATCGTGATCTATGCCAACAACAGAAGCGGCCTGCTGGCCGATATTTCCAGGGCCCTGACGGAGAAAAATATCGACATTCTTGCCATGAATACACGCACCAACAAGCAGGGAATGGCCACGCTGTCGGCCTCCTTCGAGATCGGAAGCAGGAATGAGCTGAACCGTGTGATCGACAAGATCAGGATGATAGAAAGCGTGATCGATATAGAGAGAAGCTGAGCGGCGCGGTAGTCACTGCGTCCCGGCAGGAATGGACGGCTTCGGACGGATAGGAATGCCGGTTTACCGGCAGGACGGCGGGACGGAACGAGGCGGAGGAGGACAGATGGCAGATAAGATAAAGATCAGAACGATGGTTCTTGGCATGTGCCAGACCAACTGCTATTTTTTTTACAGAGAAAAGGAGGCTTCCGGGCAGGCTGAGGCTGCCGGTCAGGCGGGTGCTGCAGGCAGGACTCCGGTTATTGTGGTGGATCCTGCGGACCAGGGAGAGCAGATCTATGAGGCTCTGCGTCAGAAGGGCTTTGACGTGAAAGCCATCCTGCTCACCCACGGCCACTTCGACCATATCTGGGGAGTGAACGCGCTCCGGCGTCTCTCCAATGCACCGGTCTACGCCTGGGAGGGAGAGCGGGCGCTTCTGGAGGATGCGCAGCTGAACGTGTCTGCCCAGGCCGGAAGGGCGGAGACGGTGCAGGCGGATCATTACGTGAAGGACGAAAGCACGCTCAGCCTGGAGGGCTTTCAGATTAAAGTGATCGCCACGCCGGGACATACCCAGGGAAGCTGCTGCTATTATCTGGAGGAGGAAGGCGTTCTTTTTTCCGGGGATACCCTGTTTGAGGGCTCCGTGGGAAGAACGGATCTGCCCACGGGAAGCATGAGCAGCCTGGTGCGCTCCATCAAGGAAAAGCTGCTCGTCCTGCCCGAGGCTGTACAGGTCTTTTCCGGACACGGCGGGCAGACCACCATTGGGGATGAGAAACGGTATAATCCTTATTGCAGATAAGAAGAAAGGTTGACAGAGCATGCTTGCAGTCAGATTGAATCAGCCCTGTTTTGAATACGACATTCATTCCATTGTAAAAGCTTTTTACCCGGAACAGACGGTGAAGGTGTTTGAGGAGGGAACGAAGGACTATGTTTCTGACGGGGAAAACCCCTCGCTGGATATTTTTTTTGAGCCGGAAGGGATCTGTGTCCGTCTGAACGGAAGGGAGGAGAGTGTCTCTCTGGATGCGCCAAAGGACCGTCCGGCGGTGAAGAACGAGCTGAAACAGCTATTGTACCGAGTCCTGTCCGGTCATACCGGAAAGACCCTGCCCTGGGGAACGCTTACGGGGATCCGGCCCACCAAGATCGCTATGCAGCTTCTGGAGGAGGGCTGGACGGCGGAACAGATCCGGGACCACATGCGCCGTGTTTACCTGTGCAGTGAGGAGAAGGCTCAGCTTTCGGTGGACATTGCGGAGTATGAGAAGGAGCTTCTGGCGGATATTCACTATAATGAGGGCTACAGCCTGTACATAGGGATTCCCTTCTGCCCCACCACCTGTCTGTACTGCTCCTTCACCTCTTTTCCCATTTTTTCCTGGAAGGAGCGGGTATCGGAATACCTGGACGCCCTGGAAAAGGAGATGGATTTTGTAAAGGAGGCCTGTGCCGGCCGGATCCTGGACAGCGTTTACATTGGGGGCGGTACGCCCACCACTCTGGAGGCTCCGGAATTGGAACGCCTGCTTTCCCGCATCCGGAGTACCTTTGATTTTTCACAGGTGAAGGAGTTCACCGTGGAAGCGGGAAGGGCGGACAGCATCACGGCGGACAAGCTTCGGGTGATGAAAAAATACGGCGTAACGCGCATTTCCGTGAATCCTCAGACCATGAATCAGAAAACGCTTGATTTCATCGGCCGCCGCCATACGGTGGAGCAGGTGAAGGAGGCGTTTGCCCTGGCAAGGCAGGAGGGCTTTACCAACATCAACATGGATCTGATCCTGGGCCTGCCCGGAGAGCTGGAGGAGGACGTGCGGCGCACCATGGAGCAGGTGACAGCCCTTGCCCCTGACAGCCTTACCGTTCACTCCCTGGCGGTGAAGCGTGCTTCCAGAATGAGCCAGTGGATCGAGGAGAACGGCATGGATCTGCTGCACAACACCGACGAGACTATGAAGATCGCCGCCGGAGCGGCAGAGGCGCTTGGCATGAAGCCTTACTACCTCTACCGGCAGAAAAACATGTCCGGCAATTTTGAAAATGTGGGCTATGCCACCCCGGGAAATGCAGGGATCTACAATATCCTCATCATGGAAGAGAAACAGACCATCATGGCCTGCGGAGCGGGAACCATCTCCAAGGCGGTTCACCCGGACGGGCGGATCGAGCGGTGCGACAATGTGAAGGATGTGGCGCTGTATCTGGAAAGAATCGACGAAATGATAGAGCGGAAAAGGAAGCTGTTTGAGGATTTGTAAGAGTTTCTGTATTTTTTAAGGTACAAAAAATCCGGTGAGCGCAGCAGGCAGCAGACGCGCACTATGATGAAAGAAAAACACGGACAGCGGCGGCAGGACGGGGCAGTATGACAATGTGAAATAAGAGGGACATCTGAATAATAAGACCGAAAGGACATTCTCATTTAATATGAATGGGATTGTCCTTTTTTTGTGGTGGAATAATGATTGCAGGGAAGCCGGACGATTGACGGGTAATGCTTTTTTCCTGATTATAAGCGTTTGAACAAATGGAGGAAATCGATATGAATATTTATGGCTATGTGCGGGTATCCAGCATCGATCAGAATGAGGAACGGCAGATGGCTGCGCTGCGTGATGTGGTCATGTCTGAGAAGAATATCTTTATGGATAAGCAGTCAGGCAAAGATTTTGAACGCCTCAATTACAAAAGAATGGTGAAGAAGCTGAAAGAAGGAGATCTGCTGTATGTCCTGAGCATTGACAGGCTGGGACGCAATTATGAGGAGATCCAGTCACAATGGCGTGTGCTGACGAAAGAAATCGGTATAGACATCTGCGTGCTGGACATGCCGCTGCTGGATACGCGGAACGGAAAAGACCTGATGGGAACCTTCATTGCCGACCTTGTGCTTCAGATCTTGTCCTTTGCAGCGCAGAGCGAGCGTGAAAATATCCGAAAACGCCAGGCGGAAGGGATTGCCGCTGCAAAAGCAAGGGGAGTCAGATTCGGGCGGCCTGGAAGGGAGGTGCCTGACGACTTTGAGAAAATAGTGAAGGCGTGGGAGCAGAAAAGAATTCTTTTTCCGGAGGTTCTGGAAAGATGCGGTATGAGCGAAGCGACCTTTTACCGCAGGCTTCGGGAATACAGGCGGCTGCACGGCGGTAAAAAAGCCGACTGCGGTGCGGGAACTATCAGATAGTGTACTTTTTGACAGTTCATCTGCTGTAGCCAGTATACTATTTCGTTTACATATTTTCAAGGCTTTTGCATCAAAAACAGACCTTTTCCACTCAAAAAAACAATTCTGGCAGACAAGGCTTTTCCTTCGGACGGGGAGGCGGATTGGGAAAAACGATTATCAAAAGGTACACTTTTTGAAAAAGCCAGATCTCCATCCCTCCGGCCCGTCCGGAGGATGGGGACTGAGAAAAGCGGGGTGGTAAAGTGATTCTTCAAAGCTGTATTGTGCCGGATGAGGTTTGCGGCGCGGCGGAACTATATTACAGATGCTCCGGGCGGCTGCAGACAGACCACGGCTGTGTGCTCCTGCGGGCAGGAGAGGAGTTAAGCTCCTGTACATACATGAATCTGTTCGATGCAGGGGCATGGAGAAAATATACAACGGTTGAAACGCTCCGTTTCCGCTGCCGGACAGAGGGAAGAGGGACGATAGCCCTGATTCACCGGGAAAAAGCTGTGGAAAAGAAAATAAAGGAGGTCAGCTTCGATTCGGATGAGGAGCAGAACGGGCTGGCCGTGGAGATAGAGCTGCCGCCGGAAATCAGGAGCGGGGCAGTGTATTTTACGCTGAAGGCGGACGAAGAAACACGCCTCTGCGAAGCCGGTTTTTGGACCGATGCGTCCCCAGATAATGAGATAAGCCTTTCCCTTGTGATCTGCACCTATAAAAGGAAGTCCTGCCTGGAAAGGAATCTTGCCAAATTACAAAGCAGCCCTGCGCTGAAAAGGCTGGAAGAAGAGAAACGCTTTATCGTCAGGGTCGTTGATAACGCCAGGGAGCTTTCCGATTCCTACGGGAAAGGAATACGGGTTTATCCCAATGAAAACACCGGCGGCTCCGGCGGCTTTTCCAGAGGCATGGACGAATCGGTCAGGGAAAAGGAAACGTACAGAACTACCCATGTGGTTTTAATGGATGATGACGTGGAACTGCAGACGGAGAGCCTGAGCCGCCTGTATGCGCTGTTATCCCACATGCGGCCGGAATATGCACGGGATTCCGTGGCAGGACGCATGTTCCGGCTGGACAGACGGGAGGTTCAGTATACCGCTGCCGAGATCTGGAACGGCGGGGATCTGCGCCACATCGGATGGAATCAGGAGATGACGCGGGAGGAAAACCTGGCCGGCATGAACGATAATACGGGAGCGGAATATGGCGGATGGTGGTTCGCCTGTTACCCGATGGAATTTGTGGAGCAGAACAGACCGCTTCCTTTTTTTCTCCATTGCGACGATGTGGAGTATGGGCTGAGGCATGGAGGAACGCCGATTATCCTGAATGGGATACAGGTGTGGCATGAGACGTATGAATACCGGCAGACACCGGTGATTGCCTATTATGATACCAGAAATCCGCTGATTGTGAATGCGTTGTATCATTGGAATCAGAGTAAAGAAGAAGTAGTAGAAAACTGGAAGAAAAAAATTTCTTTCTACCATGCTGAAGGAGATTTCCTGTCGGAGAGAATGGCAATAGAAGGAATGCTTGATTATATCAGAGACGGCACGGAAATTGAAGGGAGGGATCCGGCAGAGAATCATCTCAGAATAGCAAGAAAAAAGCATTTTGTAAGACTTACTAATATGTTCTTGTGGAGAATGACCAAAACTTTATATGAGCTTACATACAAGAGAGGGAGATAACATACAAGAGAGGGAGATAAAAATGGTTTTACAGAATTTGATATTTCCATCACCGGATACATGCACGGAAGAAGAAATGTATTTCAGAAGAAATGGAGAAGTTGATTATACCTGGGCAGAAAAGAGAATACGTGTCCGCCCGGATGGAGCGATATATTTTGATACCTATTTCAACAGTTTTTCAATTGGCAAATGGGGCAAGTATACAAAATTGAATCATGTGTATCTTACTCTGAAATTTAAAGGTAAGATCAGAATAACGCTAGTACGAAAAGAAAGAAACGGAAACGAAATAATCAATCATTATATCAACGAAGCTGTCGTTTCGTCTTCAGGAGAGGGGATTTCTTTAAAATTTTCCGATGCAGACCTGGCCGGGATATACTCTTTTGACATTTTGGCGATAAGGGAGAGCGTTATCCTGGGGGGATATTACTGGACGGATATAGAGGATGAAGAAATCGATGATGTAAAGCTGGCATTGGATATTTGCACCTTCAAAAGAGAACGCTTTGTGAAGAAAAATATGGAACTGATTCAAAGCAGATTGTTTGAACAGGAAGAATATCGGGAATTCAGGGAGAAGATAGAAGTATATCTGATTGACAATGCCGGAACATTAAAAGGCCGGGAAGTGGAAAAAAAGTATATCCATCTTATAAAAAACAAAAATGTGGGAGGAGCCGGAGGATTTACACGCGGCCTGATGGAAATAAAAAGGAGACAGGCAGAGAACGGATACTCGCATGCGCTGCTGATGGATGATGATGTGGTTCTGGAGCCTGAATCATTATTCCGGACATGGTCTCTTTTGCGGATCATAAAGGAGGAATTTAAGGGAGCCTTTATAGGGGGAGCCATGCTGCGGCTGGATCGTCCATATATACAGGTGGAATCAGGGGCTTATTGGAACCAGGGAAGCCTGATCAGCAGAAAAGGAGGACTCGATTTCAGAGGAGTAGAGCCATGCCTGTATAACGAGATAGAAGAAAAGGTTGATTACTGTGCATGGTGGTACTGCACCATTCCCCTGGAGGTAGTGAAAGAGGACAATCTGCCGCTTCCCATTTTCATTCGGGGAGATGATGTGGAATATGGACTGAGAAATGCAGAAAAAGTAATTTTGATGAATGGAATCTGCGTATGGCATGAAGCGTTTGAAAATAAGTATTCTTCAACCATGTTTTATTATATTCTCAGGAATCGTCTGATTGACAATGCAATTCATAATTGCCCGCTGGGCAAGAAAGAGTTTGTGAGGATTATGAAAAAGCAGGCCATTGAAGAACTTTATCTGTACCGCTATAAAAACGTGCGTTTGCTGCTGCAGGGTGTGAAAGACTTTTATAAGGGAATTGACTGGTTTAAAGAGCAGGACGGACAGGCACTCCATAAAAAGGTGATGGACGGCGGCTACAAAATGCAGTTTGTGGAGGATGTGGATGCAGTATTTGATTATGGGGCTTATGAGCAGTCCTTTTCACAGCCCGAAGATTTTTCTTTCACTCATAGATTGATAAGAAAAATCACAATGAATGGGACGCTTTTGAAACCGAAAAAGGAGAATGCGGTGATTCCGGTTCTTGGCGGAAGGCAGATCTGCGTTTTCAGAGTGAACAGGATCATGAACTATGATAAGGCAAATCAAAAAGGGTTTGCGACCATGAGAGATGCGAAGGAAGCGATAGAATGTATGAGGCTGTTAAAGGAAACCATCAGGGAAACGGATAAACGGTATGATGAAATAAACAGGGAATATTATGTGCGTGGGAAAGAGCTGATGAGCTGGGAATTTTGGGAGAACTATCTGAGGTAAAAGAAACGGAGATAGAGGATTCAATATTTTATTGTATGATACACGCAGATTGCTGATTTGAATTGTTTGGATACACATTCCAAGGAACTGATATGCAGATGCAAAATTTTAACATACAAAGTTTAGGAGAAAAATATGTTGAGTGAGGTTGATTTAAAAATAAAAGAGCTAGAAAATAAAATGGATATACTTATAAAATACTGTAAGGATATATCTGAAAAAAGTAATGATATACAAATTAGAAATCATGATGTACAAGACCAAATTTATAATTTAATCCATCAGGAAAAAACGCATGATGTTCAAAACAAAATGATGATGTGGCAAATAATGAAAAAAGTTAAAGAGGACACGATAGAATCTGCTAAAAGACAATTTTTCATGGATATGCCAAAGGCAACGGGAAATTTGAGAAAGATGCAATTGGCGGGCAGTATTCTTCTGTCTAAATTAGATGAGGTGTGCAGGAAAAATGGATTGAATTACTGGCTTAATTTTGGAACGTTAATAGGGGCAATTCGACATGAGGGTTTTATACCCTGGGATGATGATACTGATGTAGGAATGATGAGGAAGGATGTTGAAAAATTAACGGAATTATTGGAGGAGGATGCAGATTTTTTTGTTTCTCACATATACGCAATGGACAAAAATAATATGAACCATTGCGTACAATTAAAATTTCGGGAGAGAAATACACCGTACTGCCTGGATATTTTTGTATATGATTATTGTGATGATATATCAGAAAACAATGTTAAAAAACAGATGCAGTTAAATAAGGACATGGCGATGAGTGCACAGTCAATTAGAGAACTGCCAGTAGATGACAAAGAAAAAGAGAGACGATGTAGAGAACTGCATGAAAAATATTTGCAGAAATCAAAGGAAGAAGTAGGAGTTTCAAAAAGTCCGAAATCGTGTATGATATGGGCAATAGATAATTTGAGATGCAGGCCATTTTTTCAAGGGAATTATAGAATGGAAGATGTTTTTCCGTTAGAGGAGCTGCAGTTTGAGGGAAGGAGGTATTTTGTCCCCAAAAATCCTTTGCAGTATGCAAATGCAAAGTATAGAGACATTTATTCATTACCCAGCGATATGTTGTCACATACACATTTTGATATAGATAGCAATCGTGAGAAAATATTGAATGAAATAGTGGAGAAGCATAAAAGCAGACTATTCCAATAAATGGGGGGAATATGGATGGAATCTATTATAACTACTGGCGGAATATATACAGAGAAAATTAAACAATCTATACTTGATACCATATGTAAAGTTTTTCAATGCAGTCAAGAGGATGTTGAAAATATAGAACCGATTCAGGAGGGAATGACCAATATTGTCCTTTCATTTGAATTTAATGGAGGTAAATACATATATCGCTATCCGGGATTGGGAGCAGAAAATCTAGTTGATCGTGGCAGGGAATCCATGATGCAAAAGGTTGTGGAAGATGCCGGGATTGATAAAACGCTAATTGCAATGAGCGTAGATGAAGGATGGCGTATATCAAAATTCATTGAAAGCAGAAAATTTGATTATCATAATCTGAACGATATGGTAAGAGCGGTAATGCTGTTAAAAAAATTACATCAATTTCCGGCAAAGGTCAGATGGGCATTTGATGTGATTCAGATGGCTGAAGCGATCAAAGATAAAATTGCAGATGAGTACTATGGGAATTTTGAAGATTTTTCAGAAATACGCGATAGGGTATATAAACTAAATCAGATGACAAAAAATGACCATATACCATGGTGTAATATACATGGAGATGCAAGAGATGTAAATTTCCTTATAAATAGTGAAGAAATATATCTTATAGATTGGGAGTATTCAGGTTATGGAGATCCTGGATTCGATATTGGGTCATATATTTGTGGAGGAGATCATTCAGAAGAAGAAATAGAACAGATCTTATTTATCTATTTTGGAAGAGAACCTAAACTAGATGAAAAGCGGCACTTTTATGCGTACATTGGACTGACAGGATGGTTCTACATGCATTGGACTATGTATAAGGAGTCCTGTGGTCAGAAAGTAGGAGTGAATAAAGAATTATGGTATTTTTTTGCAAAACAATATACTGAGAAAGCATTGGAGCTGTATGGGGGAAAATAGGATGACTTATATTATTTTTGCGGCAGGGAAAGGGAAGAAGCTTCAGCCGTTGACTCTGAAGTATGCAAAGACACAGTATAAATTGGATACGGATACAACAATTTTGCAGAGAATGGTAAGAAAAATAAGAAAATATGATAAAAAAGCAGAGATAGTTGTCATTATAGGATATAAAGGTGAAAACCTGCAAAAAGAACTGGAGGCTGATAATGTAAAATTTGTTTTTAACCCTTTTTATGCAGTGACAAGCTCGGTTGCGTCTTTATGGTTTGCGAAAGATTATTTAGAGAAGGAAAACGTTGTTTTAATTAATGGAGACGTGGTTTTATCAGATGAAATTATTGAGCAGCATGTATGTGTACCAACCCAAAAGCCGTATCTTTTATTAGACAGCGGTGCTTCAGATAAAAATCGGTATTATGTGCAAATAAATGAAAATAAAGTGGTTGTATTAAGTAAGGAGTTGTCAGAATATTATGCAGAATACTGCCATGTTGTAAAACTGGATGCAGTTTCAGCTCGATTGTTAAAACAAGAGATTATAGCTATGATACATTCAGATATGTATGATCAATATTTTGAGTCAGCATTGGTTCAATTAATTTTCTCATCAGAATTTGAACTATACTTTGAAGATATAGCTGGATTTGATTGGGTAGAAGTGGATGAAGTAAACGACATGCTGAAAGCAAAAAATATCCATAAAAAGTCTGTTAAGCACTGACAAGATAGATATTATGGAGGAGACTATAGATGAATGTGGCTGTTATTTTGGCAGGTGGAAAAGGAACCAGGGTTGGCGCAGGGATTCCGAAGCAGTTTATTAAAGTGCAGGGGAAGCCAATTCTGGCATATACAATCGAGACATTTCAAAACCATTCCGAGATTGACGCAATCGAAGTTGTATGCATTGAACAGTATATGGATGATATGAAAGAAATTGTACAGATGTATCATCTGTCAAAGGTAAAATGGATAGTTCAAGGCGGAGAAGATTTTCAGCATTCAGTTTTGAATGGGATAGATAATTTGAAGCAAGAATGTAAAAATACGGATATAGTATTAATCCATTTCGGGGCATCTCCGTTTGTAAAGGATGATATTATTACAGATGCCATCAGAGTGTGCGGAAAAAGAGGTAATGCAATATCAACGACACCTTTTTATTTATTGTCTGGCGTTAAAGATGATGATGAAAAGTCTACAAAATGGATTGATCGTGATACCGTTGCCTGCATGAATTCTCCGCATGCCTTCAAGTATGGCGTGATTAGAGAAATTTATGAAGAAGCTGAGAGAAAAGGGATGATTGAGACAGCAGAGCCGCATACAACTACTTTAATGTATATGCTGGGAAAGCCGATTTTTTTTTCAAAAGGAAGTCAAAGCAATATAAAAATTACAACTCAAGAGGATATAGAGTTATTTGAGGGGTATATCCTGCTAAAGCAAAGGAAAATGAGTGAAGAAAATGTAAAAATCTAAGAGAGAGGATAGAAGCGATTGGAAGGAATAAGGAAAAAATCGAAGGTATCCATGCGCACCGCTGCGGGGCTCATATTTTTCATACCAACAGCAAACTTTCATGGCAGGGAGACGCGGTGGTGAACTACACGGAATATGAGGTTCCCTATACGCGGGTGATCGAGGAGGCGCTTTCCTGTGCAGAGTCAGAATTGTCATAAAACAGATGAAGGGTATAAGGCGTAAATTTTGTAAACAAAGTGTCAGGGATGTGGTGTCCGGGCGGCCGGCGGTATTCCGGCACTTTTTTTATTGCTTCCGGCTTGCGGCAGATAAAAAAACCACATATAATGAAGAGGGAAAGAAGGTTCTGTCTGCGGAAAACAAAAGGGAAAAAGATGGGAAGTATTGATGCCATTACAAAAGAGTATACCTCTGATAACAGGAGGTTTGCGGATCTGTTCAACTATCTGATCTATGATGGCAGACAGGTAATCCGCCCGCAGGATTTGAAGGAACAGGATGCAGCAGAGCTGGCGCTGCCTTACGGGGGGGACCGGAAAAGAATTGCGAAGCAGCGGATGCGGGACAATCTGAAGGCTTACTGTGCTAAGGAAGCCGGCGGCGTTACCTACCTGCTTTTGGGGGTGGAGAACCAGACGGACCAGCATTTTGCCATGCCTGTCAAGAACATGAATTACGATGCGATGAATTATGCTGCCCAGGTTACCGAAGCTGCAAAGCGCCGCCGGGAACAGAGGGTACAGCAGCAGGGGGATGAATATTTATCTGGCTTTGGAGCAGATGACCGCTTGACACCGGTGGTGACCCTGGCAGTATACTGGGGGGCGGATGAATGGCAGGCTCCCAGAAGCCTGCATGGGATGTTCCCTGAGCTTCCCTGGGAGGTTCTCAGGTTTGTGCCGGATTATCAGATCAATCTGATCGTTCCGGCAGAGATCAAAGATTATGGTAAATTCCATACGGAGATCGGGCCTGTTCTGGAATTTATCAGAAATTCCAGGGATTTGGAAAAACTGAGGGAGCTGCTGAACGAAAAGCCTGTTTACCGGGAAATGGACAGGGAGAGCGCTGTACTGTTAAATGCGGTTGCCGGACTGCGGCTGAATTTGAAAAAGGAGAAAGGGGTTCTGAATATGTGTAAGGCATGGGAGGATTATGCTAAGGATTATGCTGAAGATTATGCAAAAGAGCTGACAATAAAATCGGTCAGAAATATGATCCGGAAAGGAATCCCATATGAAACTGCCAGGGGAATTATAGAGGGGGTCTCTGATGAAGAACTGAGACGGATGTATGAGGAGGAGCAGAAGCCCTTCTGATGCCATATGCTGATGATTGGGACTGCGTATGAACGGAAAAAATATTTGACATTTTGTATTACAGAAAATATACTGAAACGTAGATGCCAAGAGGAGAGTGCCCATGGAAAAGAGAGGACGTCCCAAAGCGGATGTGATAAAAGAGCGTATTGTGACCATACGGATGTCTGAGGAGGAATATCACGCTTTGAAGGAATACTCTGCGAAACATCAACAGACCATTACAAAGACGATCAAAACGGGAGTGGAGCTGCTGTACCAGGCCCGCCAGTGAGGCACAGGATTTTGACAGGAGAAGGAAAAAAGAAAGGAAGCGGCATATGGCACTGAGTAAGAAGCCGGTCACCGGCATGAGAGACATTCTGCCAGGGGAGATGCAGATCAGGGATTACTGCATCAGTGTGATCAAGGATACCTACGGTAAGTTTGGATTTACCTCCATAGAGACTCCCTGCGTGGAGAATATCGCCAATCTGACCAGTAAGCAGGGCGGAGATAATGAGAAGCTGATTTTTAAAATTTTAAAAAGAGGGGAGAAGCTGAACCTGGAGACAGCGCAGGAGGAAGCGGATCTGGTGGACGGAGGGTTACGATACGACCTGACCGTGCCGCTGGCGCGTTTTTATTCCAACAATGCCAGTCAGCTTCCCACGCCCTTTAAGGCGCTGCAGATCGGTAACGTATGGCGGGCAGACCGCCCCCAGAGAGGGCGTTACCGTCAGTTTATGCAGTGCGACATCGATATTCTGGGCGAGCCCTCCAACCTGGCGGAGATCGAATTGATCCTGGCGACCACCACCACCCTGGGAAAACTGGGCTTTAAGAATTTTCAGATCCGAATTAATGATAGACGGATACTGAAGGCCATGGCGGCCTGCAGCGGCTTCCCGGAGGAGAGCTTTGACGCGGTTTTCATCATTCTGGATAAGATGGACAAGATCGGCCTGGAAGGCGTGGAGAGTGAGCTTTCGGAGAGCGGCTTTGCGAAGGAGAGCATCGACCGTTATCTGGAGCTGTTCAGAGGACTGGAGCAGGCGCGGGATGGCCTGGCTTATCTGGCAGAGAAGCTTTCCGGCGTGCTGGAGCAGGAGGTGGCGGACAATCTTCGTGAGATCACGGAGAGCGTGCAGGCCACAAAGGCGGCGGATTTTGAGATTGTTTTTGACCCCACTCTGGTGCGCGGCATGTCCTATTATACAGGCACTATTTTTGAGATAGCCATTCCAGAGTTCGGAGGAAGCTGCGGAGGCGGCGGAAGATATGACGGGATGATTGGCAGATTTACCGGGAAGGACGTGCCGGCCTGCGGCTTTTCCATCGGTTTTGAACGCATTATCCTTCTGCTGATGGAGAATGGCTTCCAGATTCCCAACCGTCCTGCCAAGGTGGCCTATCTGCTGGAAAAGGGAGTGTCCGGCCAGGTGCTTACGGACTGCCTTGCCAGGGCGCAGGAGGAGCGTGCGGCGGGAACCCAGGTACTGGTGGCCCGTATGAACAAGAACAAGAAATTTCAGAAGGAGCAGCTGATGAAGGAAGGCTGGGAGGAATTTCGGGAAATTTACCGGGAGCCCATGAAAGGAAGATAACCGCATCGGCCCTTGAGGGAGGCTGTCGGCTTTTCGGAGGCGCGGACTGAGATATTACGATTAAAACGGATTGCTGGATACGGATTTACGATAGAATGGAGGAAATTATGGCGGAATCAATGAAGGGAATGAAGAGGACCCACCGCTGCGGAGAGCTGTCCGCAGCCAATGTGGGCCAGACCGTCACTGTGATGGGATGGGTGGCGAAGCAGAGAAATAAGGGTGGTATTATTTTTGTGGATCTGCGGGACAGAAGCGGCATCCTTCAGGTGATCTTTGAGGAGAGCGACGCGGGAGCGGAGGGCTTTGCGAAGGCGGAGCGGATGCGCAGCGAGTATGTGGTAGCTGTGACCGGAAAGGTGGAGCGCAGAAGCGGGGCTGTGAATGAGAATCTGGCTACGGGAGAGATTGAGATCCGTGCCAATGAGACCCGTATCCTTTCCGAGGCGCTTACTCCTCCCTTCCAGATCGAGGAGGATTCCAAGACCAAGGAGGAGCTTCGCTTAAAATACCGTTATCTGGATCTGCGCAGGCCCGATCTGCAGAGCAAGATCATGCTGAGAAGCAGGATCACCATGGCGGTGAGGGAGTTTATGACGAAGGAAGGCTTCCTGGAGATCGAGACTCCCATGCTGAACAAGTCCACTCCTGAGGGAGCCAGAGACTACCTGGTGCCCAGCCGTGTGCATCCCGGCAATTTCTATGCCCTGCCCCAGTCCCCTCAGATCTTCAAGCAGCTTCTGATGTGCGGAGGATATGACCGGTATTTTCAGATTGCCAGATGCTTCAGGGACGAGGATCTGCGGGCAGACAGACAGCCGGAATTTACCCAGATCGACATGGAGCTGTCCTTTGTGGATGCGGAGGATGTGATGGAGGTCAATGAAAGGCTTCTGAAATACATCTGTAAGGAGGCCATCGGCCTGGAGGTGCAGCTTCCCATCCGCCGTATGCCCTGGATTGAGGCCATGAACCGTTTTGGTTCAGACAAACCGGACACCCGTTTTGGCCTGGAGCTGCAGGATGTATCGGAAGTGGTGGCAGGCTGCGGCTTCGGCGTGTTCACAGGCGCGCTGGAGAACGGCGGTTCCGTGCGCGGCATCAACGTGAAGGGACAGGCCGCCATGCCCAGAAAGAAGATCGACGCTCTGGTGGAGTTTGCCAGGGGGTACGGCGCCAAGGGGCTGGCCTATCTGAGCATACAGCCGGACGGCACATACAAGTCCTCCTTTGCCAAGTTCATGACGGAGGAACAGCTTGCCGCACTGTCTGCGGCTATGGGAGGAGAACCGGGAGACCTGCTTCTCTTTGCGGCGGATAAGGACAGTATTGTATACAACGTTCTGGGCGGGCTTCGTCTGGAGCTGGGAAAACAGCTGGATCTCATTGACAACAGCCGTTTCGACTTCCTGTGGGTGACGGAGTTTCCGCTGTTTGAGTGGAGCGAGGAGGAGAACCGCTTCGTGGCCATGCACCATCCCTTCACCATGCCTATGGAGGAGGATCTGCACCTTCTGGAGACCGACCCCGGCAAAATGCGGGCCAAAGCCTACGATATTGTCCTGAACGGAACGGAGCTGGGCGGCGGAAGCGTGAGAATTTCCGACGACCGGATTCAGGAGCGGATGTTTGAGGCCCTGGGCTTCACCAAAGAGAGCGCCTATGAGCGTTTCGGCTTCCTGCTGGATGCTTTCAAATACGGTGTCCCCCCTCACGCAGGGCTGGCCTACGGCCTGGACCGCCTTGTGATGCTGCTCACCGGAGCGGAGAGCATCCGGGAAGTGATCGCCTTCCCCAAGGTGAAGGATGCCTCCTGCCTCATGTCCGAGGCACCCAATGTGGTGGATCAGAAGCAGCTGGATGAATTGGGAATTGCGGTCGTAAAGACGGAAAATTAAGAAATTAAAAAATGAAACGGAGGGAAATGCATCGCCGGCACTTCCCTCCGTCTTTTTACCCTGACGGCTTCGTTTGAATATTCCCTGCCTCTTATTCTGTCTCCAGATCTGACTCCGCTCTGTTTACGAACACCCTGAAATCATCATATTCAATGGCGTTGTACTCCTCATCATATGGCGCATAGAATTCCTCCGTCTGCCCTTCCATATAGTCATGCAGATAGCTTGAAGCGAAGCCGACAGGCTTTCCATCCTGATAGAACACGCAGACCAGCTCCAGGTCTGTGATCGGGACGGGGGCATTGCTGGTGATGGAGGCAAGCACCCCTCTATCGCTGCTTCTGTCCGCCTCTACAACAATATCCTTGCTGTAGTTGGTGATGACAGGGCTGTCCAGATTAAAATAATCGCGGCTGCGCGCATAGATTTCCACGCTGTAATGATCGTAAGGAAGCGGCTCATAGTCCCGGTCGTGCGGGGCTGAAACCAACAGGGCCGCTTCGCCGCCGGAGGCCGCGCAGGCCCAGAGATAACCGTTCCTGCGGGAAACCAGATCCCCATCCTCATCGAAATAAGTGACAATTACAGAGAAATCCACCTCCTTCGGGTTGAGGTTCCTGAAGGTGAGAACAATGCCGGAGGGGATACGGCTGTCCGTGCAGGAAACCTGCTCCATCAGTTCATCGCTGATCAGCAGCTCATCAGTGGAAGGAATGTGAGGCTCCTTCACGAAATAGGGATCCTTACTGCTGCTAAAGCCTCCGGAAGCCGCTATATAGACGAGAACCGTAGTGACGATGGAAAGGATGGAAAGGATCAGTCCTGTGACGGCACATCCTTTTTTGGGATAGCCGTTGGTCAGGGCCACAATCCCCAGGATCACAGCCACCACATCCAATACCAGACCGATCAGGAAAATGCCTGAAAAAAAACCGAAAATACCGAGAACCAGACACGCGATAGCCAGGCCGCCGGATTTTTTTGCGGCATTTACGCTGGCATATACATGGGGCTGGCCGGAGTCGGGACGGGGAGCTTCATAGGGAAAAGCCGTCTGCCCGTTTCCCATAGTCTGTGGGTTTTCAGCCTGTACCTTCTGGCAGTATTCATTCTGCGGATTTGGTGCGCCGGAGGGGTCAGGCTGCCGATTGGCAAAGCCTCCGGAATTATCCCACCGGATCTCCTGGCTCCAGAAGGGATCCTCTCCGTCGGATTGAAAGCCATTCCCCCATTGGCTGGTGTGCCAAATATCATTTTCTGCATTTCCGCCTGCGGATGAACTCTGCGCTCCATTTTCCTGACCTGTCTGGGGGCAGGAACCGGAAAACCAGTTATCCGTATTGCTTCCATAGCCGTAATTGTTTGTGTATGTACCGCCGGTATTGTTTTCCGTGCCGCTGTCTCTCCAGAAATCCGGCGCTGTTCCTCCCGGTATCCCGGAGGTATCCGGGTTTTGTCTGTTCTGATCGTCCATGTTTCCCTCACATTCTGCCGTGTAAGCGGCTTTTCATCAGGGAGAGCGTGATAGGGACGTCTCCCTGTATTTTTTCATTATAAATTAGAAACGACTTTTTGACTATATGGAAAATCTTAAAAAAATTTTCATTTTTTATTAAGCAAAATATCGTTTTGCATCTGCTATACTTTTTGACAGGATAGAGTATATGCGGAAAGATATATTTGAAAATACGGTTTGATATATAAAATGAGGGGATGGACGGAAGATGGCACAGAGAAAGGAAATGGAGCTGATTGATATATCGGCCTGGGAGGACAGGCCGGTGCAGAGGAGAAGAAGCCGGGAGGAGCTCCTGAACAGACGGAGGAAGCGCCGCAGGCAGAGAAGGCTGGCAAGGGCGCTGGCGGCCTTCTGCCTGCTGGCGGTGGCGGCTTTCGTGGGTTTTGCAGGCTTCCGTCTGTTTTCTTTTCTGAGGGACAGGCTGGAGGGCTGGGAGACCGGAATGCTGTGGGAGGGCGCTGCCCCGGAGAACATTTCTGAGAAACCGGAGATTGTGGAGGAGCTTCTTACCCCCAATCCCTATTCCAGGCCGGGTGAGAGACTTCCCGAGGTGAACAATATTTTCATTCATTATACGGCCAATCAGGGAACCTCCGCCCGGCAGAACAGAAGCTATTTTGAGAATCTGGGCCTTACAGGGGAGACCTCGGCCAGCGCCCACTTCGTCATCGGCTATGAGGGAGAGATCATTCAGTGCCTTCCTCTGGACGAGATCGGGTATGCGGTGAAATCGAGAAATTATGATTCCATATCTATAGAATGCTGCTATCTGTCCCCGGATGGGGAGTTTACCAGCCAGACCTATGAGTCCCTGCTTGCGCTGACGGGCTGGCTTTTGAAGGAATACAGGCTGTCCCCCTCGGACGTGCTGCGCCATTACGACGAGGGCGGCAAGCTCTGTCCCTTATATTATGTGGAGCATCAGGAGGCATGGGAGAAGTTTCTGCGTGATCTGGAGGATTATATCGGGGCCTGAGAGCGGGGCGGGCTTTGGGAAAGGCGGAAAAATTGATCGAAGCGGGACTTGTACGGCTGCTGAAGCGGGGAGACAGGCATTTGGTCAGATTTATGGGCTGTACCGTGACAGAGCTGTAAGGACGGCGTTCTGCCTGGCAGGAAACAGGCGGCAGGATGCTGCCGGAAGGCTGGAGGAGAGTGAGGGGGCAGAGCAGATCCGCAGAAGGCTTATACCTTTTGTAACAGTTCAGCCCGCGCCCATTCGCAAAACGCCCCTACGGGGCTTTCCG
>CAUWLJ010000008.1:0-67277 GCA_963559585.1 uncultured Eisenbergiella sp.
TGCTGCGCAAAAGAGGCCCGCTCACTCCTGAATCACATTCTTACGCCTCAAACGCCTGCCGTTTGAGGCTGCTGTGAACAGTAACCTTGTACCGGCCTTGAAAATATATTTTCAGCGGTTCCCGTTGATTTTTTCTCTCGTTCTGCGTATAATAGAAGTAGGGAAAATCCTACTTTCCATATTTCGGAAAGGTGGTGCAAAGTCATGTTAGCAAATGCGTTTGTGGACAATGCCAAAGTCATGGCAAAAGGGCAAATCACAATCCCGAAGGATGTCCGTGATGTGCTTGGTGTGTCAAACGGTGATCGGGTCACTTTTATCGTTGAGGGAAACACTGTCCGCATTGTCAATTCCGCTGTGTATGCCATGCAGATGCTTCAGCAGGAAATGGCCGGAGAAGCAGAACGCACCGGCCTGACCTCGGAAGATGATGTTATGGTGCTCGTCAAGGAATGAGGCGGATATTCAACAAGAAATTCCCGAACCGGCTGGCGGCGCTGGACAAATTTCTTTCCGTTGCGCTGCTTACCCTGGAATTGGTTCCCGTTCCGACAGAGGAAGATATGACCGAAACACAAATCAGAGATGTCAATGACCGCCCTATTTTGCGGGCAGCCATTGAAGCGAAAGCCGATGTGCTGCTGACCGGCGATAAGGATTTCTTAGAGTCCGGCGTAAAAAATCCGGCGATTATGACACCGGCAGAGTTTTTGAATACCTGACTGGCATAAAGACAGCGGGCCGGGAGTGGAAAGCTCCCGGACCGCTGTCTTTACATCTGCTGCATCTCGTTTTTGAGCATACGCTTGATTTTGCCGCTCATGCTTACGGTTTACAATGTCTTTCGCCGCCTGTTTGGCGGCTCCGGCGTTTTCCTCCCGAAAGTTCTTCCAGGCAGAGAGGATCGGGGCGCACCGCTCCAGGATACGGTCATAGATACGGGCGTGGGCCAGGCCGGGCGGGTTCTTGAGTCCGGCCAGCCTCAGGCTGGCGGGTGATAATCATGGGCCTGCGGCTGTGGTAGCGGCTGTCAATGACGAAAAACATCTGCTCCATCGCATACTCGGTACGGCGCTCCACACAAAAAAAGATTTGCAAGGCTCTCTCCACAGTGCCGGTCTGTTGGGGTGTGATGGTGGCGATCATCTGCGCCGTGTAGGGGATATTCTCGTCAAGCTGGAGCCGCCCACCGTGTTTCAGGGTCGTCCGGCCGATTAAAATATAAACTATAATTCATTGATATTTGCAGTAATCGACATATTACGAATCCGCTTCGCCGGAGCATATACAGCTGCGATTGCTGCAATCGAAACAAACAAAAGAATAATGCCTAAAGAGGTAATCGGAAACTGCCATACCGCAGATGGAAAATGTCCTGCAATCAGGAAATCATACAGAGCAGCCTGCTAAGCGGCAATCCAATCGCACAGCCAGCAGCACACCCCAAAACATGCAAGCATGTTTTGAACCGAACAAACCGATATGGCTGAACTGAATAAAAAAAGAACTGAATAAAAAAAGAACTGAATAAAAAAATAAAAAAAGGTTGACGTCTGTCCCTTTTTGGTATATTATAATTTGTGCATTGATATGCAATAAAAACCCAATCAGTCAAGAACTTGAAGGGACTGAAGGGAGGTTAGGTGTGAGCTATGTCGAACATTATCGTAAAAGAAAATGAGACTCTGGACAGCGCTTTACGTCGTTTTAAGAGAAGCTGTGCAAAGGCTGGTATTCAGCAGGAGATTCGTAAGAGAGAGCATTACGAGAAGCCCAGCGTTAGACGTAAGAAAAAGTCCGAAGCGGCTAGGAAACGTAAATATAACTAAGCAAACGGAAGTCCTTGGTATTCATTTATCAAGGACTTGTGTTTTACCTGAATGGAAATATCAGGAAACGGGGAGAGAATGGGAATATGTTGACGGTCGGAATGCAGCTTCTGCACAGTATAGACGTTACGCTCCTGATCGCCGCATTCTGTATTTACAGTATTCTGGGATGGTGTGTGGAGTCGGCTTATATGTCGGTCTGCAACAGAAGGCTGACGAACAGGGGCTTTGCCAAAGGGCCTTTCTGCCCGATTTACGGGGTAGGGGCCCTGGCAGGATATTTTCTGCTGAGTCCTTTTTCAGAGAACAGGCTCCTTCTGTATCTGGCTGGAGCAGTCTTGGCTACCATGTTTGAATACCTGGTGGGAAGGCTGATGCTGAGGCTTTTCGGAGAGGTATGGTGGGATTATAGAGACAAGCCCTTTAATTATCAGGGAATTATCTGCCTGGAGAGCACCATTGCCTGGGGCTTTTATGCGGTGATCATCATTGGCTTCCTTCACAGGATCGTGATGAAGTATGCCGGATGGTACACGCACGGCATGGGGCTTTTCATTCTGAGGGTGGTGGTGGCGGTCTTTCTGGTGGATTTTATCTGGCATCTGCTGGCAGCCCTTCATATTGACATGATGAAGCAGGGAGAGCGCCTGGCCCAGAAGTATCAGGCGTTTCGTTCCAGGTGGTACTAGAGTGTGTTTGAAAATTCATTCCCGCCATCTGCACGCCCCACTTTGCGGTATATTTGCCCCAAATTCGCTTACCGTAGCCCACTACGCCGCGCTCATTTGGGGCAAATCTCCCACAAATTGGGACGCACATCTGGCAGAAAGCAATTTTCAAACACGCTCTAGAGTGTGCTTGAATTTTCAAACACACTCTGGAATGAGTGGTATAAGGTACATATGCAAAGGACAAGGAGGAAGAAATGAACTGGAAGAAAAGATTGGCCAGTCTGGCTCTGGCGGCGCTGATCGGCGTGGGTACGTTTTTGTCATCGGGCATGGAGGCCGATGCGGCGGGCGTGATTGCCAAGGGGATCGATGTGTCCAAGTATCAGGGGGCTGTAAACTGGAGCGCAGTGGCAGCCGACGGGTACAGCTTTGCTTTTATCAAGGTGGGCAGCGCAAAGAGCGGGCTTGATCCTTATTTTGCCGCAAACATGGCAGGCGCAGCTGCGGCCGGGCTGAAAACGGGTGCGTATCTGTATTCTTATGCAACCACGGTGGAGGGCGCTATTACGGAGGCCCAGTTTACGCTGGCCGCGATCGCACCCTATACTGTCAATATGCCGGTTGTCTATGATCTGGAGGATAAGATACATAAATCCATGTCTCCTGCGGAGCTTACCGCCATGGTGGTGGCTTTCTGTTCCGTGATTCAGAGCGCAGGCTACTATCCCATGGTATATTCCGGCAGGAATATGCTGGTGGAAAATATCGGGCCTGTACCCTATGATGTGTGGGTGGCGCAGTATGGCGACAGCTGCGATTATCCCAACCCTGCGTTCTGGCAGTACACCGCCAGCGGACAGGTGAACGGAATACAGGGAAATGTGGATCTGAACTTCCAGTTTAAGGATTATTCCAACATTATTATCCCCTATGGCTTTGTGAGCAGAGGCGGAAAAACCTATTTTTATAACAATTACAAGATGCAGTACGGCTGGGTGGATTATGAAGGAAAACGTTATTTCATGAACGCGGACGGCAGCCTCTATCTGAACGGATGGCTTACCGACGGAGTGAATACCTTCTACATGGATACCAAGGACGGCCATATGCTTCACGATCTGGTGAATATCCAGGGTAAGAATTATTATTTTGACGCAAACGGCTTTATGCAGAGGGGACTGGTGAACATCGGCGGTCTGACCTATCTGTTCGGTACGGACGGAAGCATGCAGTACGGCTGGTATACGGATGCCTCCGGCCTGCGCTACTTCAAGGAGGACGGAAGCATGGCAGTAAACCAGACCATGGTTCTGGATGGAAAGACCTGGCTGTTTGATGCCTCCGGCATTGCCACTGAGGTGGTACAGCCTGACATTGATCTGACGGGTATCGATCCTTCTACCTGGGTGCTGGATCCTGCAACAGGGAATATGATCGACACTGCCACAGGGCTTCCGGTTGATCCGGCCATTGCGGCGGCAGTGATCGCGCAGGCGCAGGCCCAGGCGGCACAGTAAAATCTGCATTGAGATAGAGACGGGAAAAGGAGACGGGCTTAGGAGTATGCTTTATGTGTACTCCGGCCTGTCTCTTTTCTTTTCCTTTCTTAAACAGGTGAAAACGAGGGAGAGAGCGGCTCCTGCATGAAAGGTATATTCCCGCCCTGGGTACATAAAATGTGATATAGAAACTGCACAGGGGGGAGTTTCCCTTATGATGGAACGTATCAGCCGGGTTTGGACGGGAGGACGGCGGAGGAGGCTGCTGCCTCTGCTCCTGATTCTTACCCTTGTATTTGCCCCGCCGGTTTCCGGTTCCGCCCGGGAGAGGGAGTGGATGGCAGCAGAGCTTCTTCTGCCGGAGGAGTCCTCTGATGGGCCGCCTGCCGCTTCGGAGCCGGTGAACATTTCTTCCCCGTCCGCTATTCTGATGGAGGCCTCCACAGGCAGCGTGATCTACGAACAGAATGCGGACGCGGTCTGTTCCCCGGCCAGTATCACCAAGATCATGACGCTCCTTCTGATCTTCGAGGCCCTGGAGGAGGGGAAGATCAGCCTGGAGGATGAGGTGATGACCAGCGCACATGCCCAGTCCATGGGAGGGAGCCAGGTGTTCCTGGAGGAGGGTGAGCTGCAGACGGTGGATACCATGATCAAGTGTATCGCCGTTGCCAGCGGAAACGATGCGGCGGTAGCCATGGCGGAGTTTATCGCGGGGAGCGAGGAAGAATTTGTCTCCCGGATGAACGAAAGAGCCGCACAGCTGGGCATGGAGAACACCCGGTTCGAGGACTGCTGCGGGCTTACCGACTCTGACGGCCACCATACGACGGCCAGAGATGTGGCGGTAATGTCCAGGGAGCTGATCACGAAGCATCCTGATATTTTCAACTATACCACCATCTGGATGGAGGACATTACTCACAATACGGCAAGGGGAAGCGCTCCCTTCACCCTGTCCTCCACCAACAAGCTGCTGAAACAGTATCAGTGGACTACCGGATTGAAAACCGGCTCCACCAGCAAGGCAAAATACTGTCTGTCCGCTACGGCCAGAAAGGATGATATTGAGCTGATTGCGGTGGTGATGACCGCTCCGGATTACAAGGTGCGGTTTGCGGATGCGGTTACGCTTTTAAACTATGGCTACAGTGTGAGCGCCGTTTTCCGGGATGAAAATAAGGATGCCCTGCCGGATGCGAAGGTGGAGGGCGGGACAAAGGAGACGGCAGGCCTGTCCTACGCCGGAGAATTTCGTTATCTGGATACGGAGGGAAATGATCTTGGCAGCATAGAAAAGACGCTGAGCCTGCCGGAGGAGGTCAGAGCTCCCATTCAGGCAGGGCAGAAAGCGGGAGAGGCGCTGTACAGCCTGAACGGGAAAACCATAGGAACGGTGGATGTGCTGTATACGGAGTCCGTGGAGGCGGCGGTGTATCGGGACTATCTTTTGAAAGTTTTGCTACATTTTCTTTTATAATTGGAAGTTCTATGGTATACTTTGAAATATCCATCAGCCGTGCCATGCAGAAAGGCAGGGCTCCGGGGGCCGCCCGGCAGCGGTGTGTCCGGCATACAGGCACAACAGGGCTGATGCGGGAATTTTATTGAGAAGGGAAGCTGGTCTGTGGCCATTATAATATTTGTGGCGGCTGCTGCCGCATTGTGTCTGCTTTTGGTGATGCTCCGGGATTCCAACCGTTTTGTTACGAAGGAGTACCGTATTGCCTGTCCGGGCCTGAAAAGAAATCATAGGTTCGTTATGCTGTCCGATCTGCACAACAAGCAGTACGGAGCGGGAAATGAGAGGCTTCTGGCTGCGGTCAGGAAGGCGGAGCCGGAGGGGATTCTGATCGCCGGGGATATGCTCACCTCCCAGTCCACCGGTTATGTGCGGCCCGCACTGGAGCTGGTGAAGGCGCTGGCAGGAAGCTGGCCGGTCTATTACGGCTATGGCAATCATGAATACCGGATGCAGACGGAGCCGGAGCGCTATGGAAGTGGATTTGCCGCCTACAGGAAGGAGCTGGAGGAAGCGGGCGTTATCTTTCTGGAAAACGAAAGCGTGCTCCTTCCGGAGGCCGGCATACGGATCTGGGGCCTGCAGATCGGCCGGGAGTATTATAAGAAGTGCAGAAGGGTTTCCATGGAGGTCTCCGTACTGAACCGACTTCTGGGACGGCCGGAGGAAGGGGTATTCCATATCCTTCTGGCCCATAATCCGGAATATTTTCCGGCCTATGCCGGATGGGGAGCGGATCTGGTGCTGTCCGGCCATGTGCACGGCGGCATTATGCGCCTTCCGCTTCTGGGGGGCGTGCTGTCTCCGTCCCTTCGGTTTTTCCCCAAATATGACGGCGGGCTGTTCCGGGAGGGCGGCAGCAGGATGATTCTTGGCAGGGGCCTTGGCAGCCACACCATTCCCGTTCGTGTTTTTAATCCGGGAGAGCTGGTGGTGATAGAGCTGTTGGCGGAGCGGTGAGCGGGATATGGCGATTGAAGTGAAACTGCAGGTGTTTGAAGGCCCTCTGGATCTTCTCCTGCATCTGATAGAAAAAAATAAGGTTGACATTTACGATATTCCCATTGTGGAGATCACCGGACAGTATATGGACTACATCAAAAAGATGGATGCTCAGGATATGAACGTAATGAGCGAGTTTCTGGTGATGGCGGCCACGCTCCTGGACATCAAATGCAGGATGCTCCTCCCCAGGCAGGTCAGTGAGGAGGGTGAGGAGGAGGATCCCAGGCAGGAGCTGGTGCAGAAGCTTCTGGAATACAAGGCCTACAAGTATATGTCCTATGAGCTGAAGAGCATGGAGGTGGATGCGGGGAGAGCCTTTTACAAGGAAACCACCCTTCCCGAACAGGTGGCCTCCTACCGTCAGCCGGTGGATCTGGAGGAGCTTCTGAAGGATGTGACCCTCACCCGCCTCCATTCGGTGTTCCGCAGCTGCCTGAAGCGGCAGGAGGACAAGGTGGATCCGGTGCGCAGCAGCTTCGGACGCATCGAAAAGGACGAGGTCAGCATAGAGAAAAAGGCCAGGTATGTGACGGATTATATCCGAAGCCACAGCCGGCTCAGGTTCACGGAGCTGCTGGATCGGGCAGGAAGCCGGATGGACGTGATCGTCACCTTCCTGGTGGTGCTGGAGCTGATGAAAACGGGGGCTGTGAGTGTGGAGCAGGAGGAGATCGAGGGAGAAATCATGATCACAGCCAATGAAACTATGGAGGAGCTGGAGCATCTGCAGCTTACGTCCCTGGACGGAAACGCCCGGGAAGAACAGGCAGACGGCCAGGAGGAAACGGAGGGATCAGACTGAGCAGGAAAAATGCGGAGCGCAGGCGGCAGGAGGCCGTAATCGAGGCGGTATTGTTTGCCATGGGAGAGAGCGTGGAGCTGGACAAGCTGGCGGCCGCCCTGGAGGAGGAGCCGGACACGGTGCGCAGGCTCCTTCACGAAATGAAGGAGGAATGGGAGAGGCAGGGACGCGGCGTAACGATTGCGGAGCTGGACAATTCTTTTCAGATGTGCACCAGGGGGGAACTGTATGAATATCTGGTCAGGGTGGCGAAGGCGCCGAAAAAATACGTGCTGACGGACACGCTTCTGGAAACGCTTTCCATTATTGCTTACAAGCAGCCGGTTACGAAGCTGGAGGTGGAGAGGATCAGAGGAGTCAGCTGTGACCATGCTGTGAATAAATTGATAGAATTTGATCTGGTGATGGAGCTGGGAAGGCTGGATGCGCCGGGCAGACCGCTTCTGTTCGGCACCACAGAGCAGTTTTTGAGAAGCTTTGGTGTGAAATCACTGGAGGAGCTGCCCAGGCTGAACGATGGGAAGCTGGAGGAGTTCCGGGCGGAGGCGGAGGCGGAGGCAAGGCTTTCGCTGGAGCCGGAGGGGGATTCCAAGAAAGAGGGATAGCGGCCGTCCTTTGGCAGAGGAATGGTGCTGTCAGCAAAAAGCCTGACCACAGGAGAAGATCCGGCGGGCAGGCGGTGACGGGGAGGCAGAACGGCTCTCTTTGCAGGCGGGACTGCGGGGAAGCCTTTTGCATAGAAGAAACTATGATAAAAAAGAAGGAGGAAGGATTATGCTGTATATCATAATCGGAGCTGTACTGGCAGTTATTATTGGAGTTGTCATATCCGGGTATAAGAAAGCGCCCCCGGATACCGCGTTCATTATTTCCGGTCTGCGCAAGAAGATCATTATTGGAAAGGCCAGTGTGAAGATCCCGTTTCTGGAGCGGATGGATAAGCTGAGCCTGAAGCTGATCGCTATTGATGTAAAGACCACCAATGCAGTACCTACAGCGGATTACATCAACATCCAGGTGGATGCGGCTGTGAATGTGAAGATCTCCAGCGAACCCGACAGGCTTGCCCTGGCTGCAGAGAACTTCCTGAACCAGAACACTCAGTACATCGCGGCAATCGCCAGAGAGGTGCTGGAGGGAAACATGCGTGAGATCGTGGGACGCATGCGCCTGGAGGAGATGGTGAGCGACAGACAGAAGTTTGCCAATCTGGTAAAGGAAAACGCGGAGCCGGATCTGGCTGCCATGGGTCTGGACATCGTAAGCTTTAATGTGCAGAACTTTTCGGACGGCAACGGCGTGATCGAGGATCTGGGTATCGATAACATTTCCCAGATCAAGAAGAAGGCCGCCATTGCCAAGGCGGAGGCGGAGAAGGAGATCGCCGTTGCCAAGGCGGACGCAGACCGGCAGGCTAACGATGCCCGCATCAATGCGGAGCGGGAGATTGCCAAGAAGAACAATGAGCTGTCCCTGCAGAAATCCGAGCTGAAGAAGCTGGAGGATACGAAGAAGGCGGAAGCGGACGCGGCCTACAGCATTCAGCAGCAGCAGCAGAGAAAGACCATCGAGATCGCCACTGCGGAGGCAAGCATTGCCAAGCAGGAAAAAGAGGTTATCTTAAAGCAGCGCGAGGCTGAGGTGCAGGAAAAGGCTCTGGACGCCCAGGTGAAGAAGAAATCCGAGGCGGAGAGATATGCCCGTCAGCAGCAGTCCGAGGCGGAGCTGTATGAGCGCCAGAAGCGTGCGGAGGCGGAGAAATTTGAGACGGAAAAGGAAGCCATGGCGATGAAGGCCACTGCGGAGGCTCAGAAATTTGCCAAGGAGCAGGAGGCTGCCGGAATCCGTATGGTAGGTGAGGCTGAGGCAGAAGCCATCCGCGCCAAGGGTCTTGCTGAGGCTGAGGCTATGGAGAAGAAGGCTCTGGCGTATCAGAAGTACAACAACGCCGCAATGGCCGAGATGCTCATCGGCGTGCTGCCCGATATTGCAGGCAAAATTGCGGAGCCGCTCACCAGGATTGACAAGATCACCATTATCGGCGGCGGGGAGAACAACGGTGTGGCAGGCGTGGCGGATCATGTGCCTGCTGTGATGGCAAGGCTGTTTGAGACCATGAAGGACACGGTAGGTATCGATATGGCGGAGATCGTGAAGGCCGGTACCTATGACGCCCAGGTGAACCGCAACGTGAACATCAGCGTGGAGGACGGCACAGATGCCGGGAAGGCTGCTGCAAAGGCGGCGGCCGCCGTGGCTGTGACGGAGGCCATGGAGAAATAACGGATTGATAAAATTCCTGCCTGGGCCGGAGACAACGGCCCGGGCAGGAATTGTCTCCGGCGCCGGAGCATGAAGGAGGAGTATTTAACGCGCTGGTTCTTTTAACTGCATATTCGGCGCGCCCGCTCCATAAAATGAGATAAGCGTTTTTTACAACGGGGCGGCTTATGCGATTCCACTTTTTTATCAAAAAAATATCCCTCGTTCTTCTTCTTGCCGCAAGCCTGGCACTGACCCTGCCCGGCGGAGCCGTGACTGTGCTTGCGGAAGAGAAGGAGGAGGCGGCAGGAGAACTGTACGCCCTGTCCGCGGTCCTGATGGATGCGGACAATGGGCGTATTTTGCTGCAGAAAAACGGGGAACAGGCGCTTCCCATGGCCAGCACAACCAAGATTATGACCTGTATCCTGACGCTGGAGGAGGCAGAGCTGGACGATTATGTGTCGGTTTCCTCCTATGCGGCAGGGATGCCAAAGGTTCATCTGGGGGTAAGGAAGGGGCAGGTGTTCCGGCTGCGCGACCTGCTCTACTCCCTGATGCTGGAGTCCCACAACGATTCGGCTGCCATCATTGCGGAGCATGTGGGAAATCTGTTAAAGGGAGGAGGAAAACGCAGTGCGGACAACACGGAGGAGGAAAGCAGGGATTCCATTCTGCGCTTCACCACGCTGATGAATGCAAAGGCGGAGGAAATAGGGTGTGAAAACACTTTTTTTGTCACGCCAAACGGCTTGGACGGGATTCTGACGCTGACGGACGGGGAGGGAAACCAGGTGGAAAAGCAGCACTCCACCACGGCCGCAGATCTGGCCCGTATCATGAGCTACTGTGTTACCGATTCTCCCAAAAGGGATGAATTTCTGGAGATCACCCGCACCCCGTCCTATTCCTTTACCGACTATGAGCTGGGAGAGGGAAGCCAGTGGAGAAGCGGAGGGCGGCAGTACGCATGCAGCAATCATAATGCTTTTCTCACCATGATGGAAGGGGCGCTTACCGGAAAAACGGGATTTACGGGGAAGGCGGGCTACTGCTATGTGGGGGCGCTTCGCAGGGATGGGAAAACCTTCTCCATCGCCCTGCTTGCCTGCGGCTGGCCCAACAATAAAAGCTGGAAGTGGCATGATGCCGCTGTCCTGTACGAGTATGGGCTGAACCATTACGAAAAAAAGAATATTTATCAGTCTCCCGACCTGCCCCTTCTGCCTGTGACAGGCGGGATCTGTGACAGTGCAGCCCTTGCCTGCCAGGAGCAGGAGCTTACCCTGCTTCTCTCCCAGGAGGATCAGGTGAGCGTGCAGATGGAGCTGGCTGACAGTCTGGAAGCGCCGTTTTCCCAGGGAACCAGGGTGGGAACGCAGGACTACTATGTGGACGGCAGGCTCTATGCCAGTCTCCCCATTGTGACGGCGGAGGGTGTGGAACAGATCACCTACCGTTACTGTCTGGAACAGCTCCTTGAAAGGATCCTCTTTTAAATACCCGCTTTCTCTGCTCTTTTTCCCGTATGCCGGCGCTGCCCTGTTTCTGCCCCGGCAGAGCCGTTCAGATTTTGTAAAAATATCTGAAATTTTTATTTTTACATCTAGTCGTTTTATTCTTTTCATGTTATACTTCTAAAATACGGGTGCTGTGGGCACAGGTATTCATGGGGCGGGGCAGAAGAGCCCGGCCGCAGGGAGACCGCAGATTTCAGCCTGCAGGTGTCAGACGGCGGCCGTACATAAAGTTAACTTTTTTATTAATATAAAATGGAGGGCTGAAAAAATGAGTAATACTTCACAAGCGAGTCAAAGAATTGCCGCTTTGCTCGATGACAACAGTTTCGTTGAAATTGGCGCCATGGTTACGGCCAGAGCTACTGATTTCAATTTGAAACAGACGGAGACTCCTTCCGACGGCTGCATTACCGGCTACGGAGTGATTGATGGAAGTCTTGTGTACGTCTACAGCCAGGATGCTTCCGTTCTGGGAGGCAGCGTGGGCGAGATGCACGCGAAGAAGATCACCAACCTCTACGACCTGGCAATGAAGACGGGAGCGCCTGTGATCGGCCTGATCGATTCCGCAGGACTGAGACTGCAGGAAGCGGCCGATGCGCTGAATGCTTTCGGCGAGATCTATATGAAGCAGTCTCTGGCTTCAGGTGTGATCCCCCAGATCACTGCTGTTTTCGGTTCCTGCGGCGGCGGACTTGCTCTGATTCCCGCACTGACGGACTTCACCTTCATGGAAGGAAAGAAGGCAAAACTGTTCGTAAACGCACCCAACGCCCTTGCAGGCAATGAGATCTCCAAGTGCGATACCTCCAGCGCCGCTTTCCAGAGTGAGGAAGCGGGGCTGGTTGATTTCGTGGGAGAGGAAGCGGACATCCTGGCTCAGATCAGGGATCTGGTTTCCATGCTTCCTTCCAACAACGAGGACGACGATTCCTATGTGGAGTGCACGGACGACCTGAACCGGGCGGATGCAGCCCTGGCAAAATGTGTGGGAGATACCTCCATCGCTCTGTCCACCATCGCGGATGACCATGTGTTCGTTGAGGTGAAGGCTGCCTACGCGAAGGAAATGGTGACCGGCTTCCTGAAGCTGAACGGCATGACCGTTGGCGCAGTGGCCAACCGCTGTGAGGTATACAATGAAGAGGGTGAGAAGGAAGCCCAGTTCGATGCGGCCCTGTCTCCTGCCGGATGCGAGAAGGCCGCCCGGTTCATCAGCTTCTGCGACGCGTTCAACATCCCTGTACTTAGCCTGACCAATGTAAACGGTTTTGTGGCGGACAAGTGTGCAGAGAAGAAGATCGCCAGGGCGGCAGCCCGTCTGACCTACGCATTTGCAAGCGCCACCGTTCCCAAGGTGAACGTGGTGATCGGCAAGGCATACGGCAGCGCATATGTTGCCATGAACTCCAAGGCAGTGGGAGCGGACATGACCTACTGCTGGCCGGATGCCCAGATCGGAACCATGGATGCCCGCCTTGCAGCCAAGATCCTCTGTGACGGCCAGGGTGCAGCGGCTGTGGAGGAGTGCGCGAAGGAATATGCGGCTCTCCAGACCAGCGCAGCCAGCGCGGCGCGCAGAGGCTATGTGGATGCGATCATTGAGCCTGCTGATACCAGGAAATATGTGATCGGCGCGTTCGAGATGCTCTTCACAAAGAGGGAAGACCGCCCCGCAAGGAAGCACGGTACCGTATAAAAAAGCCGCAGACAGCAAGTCACGGACTTTGAAAGGAGCATGTCTTTTATTATGAAAAAGAAGTTATTAGTATTAGGTATGGCTCTCATCTGTATCCTGGGCATGACGGCATGCGGCAGCAGCGCGGATGAGACTGCATCCAATACACTTGGTATAACGGAAGAGGACGCCATCAATTACGCCGACCAGGTGATCGATTCCATCAGAACCATCGTGGCTCAGAATATGCAGGAGCAGTATGCGTCAGACCCGGTGGTGTCGGCAGCGCTGACAAGCTGGGAATCCGCTCTGGAGGATATCGGCGAGGTACAGTCCATAGCCGGACACGAGGTGCTTATGGAGGAAGACGGGGCAACCATCAATGTGACGGTGGATGGCTCCAGTCATGATGCCACGATCGAGATCCTTCTGGATGATGAGCTGATGCTTACCAGCATCAGCACCAACGTGAAGTATTCTCTTGGAGAACTGATGGAGAATGCGGCGCTGAACACCATCCTGGGAATGGGAACCGTGTTCGTGGTTCTGATCCTGATCAGTCTGATCATTTACTGCTTTGTATTTATCCCCAAGATCCAGGCAGCCTTCACGAAAAAGCCGGAAGAAAAGCCTGCGGCTCCCGCTCCTGCCCCTGTGGCAGTCCCCGTTGTGGAGGAAGAGGAACTGACAGATGATCTTGAGCTTGTGGCGGTAATCGCCGCAGCCGTTGCAGCCAGCGAGGGAGCTGCTTCCACGGACGGTTTCGTGGTGAGAAGCATCAGACGCGCCGGCACCAGCAGATGGAAATCCAATTATTAAGATAAGGAATATTCAGGAGGAAAGATTATCATGAAGAATTATACCATCACCGTAAACGGAAACGTATATGATGTAGTAGTGGAAGAGGGAGCATCCACAGGAGCTCCCGCAGCAGCACCCAAGGCCGCCCCTAAGGCAGCTCCTGCAGCCGCTCCCAAGGCTGCTCCCGCAGCAGCACCCAAGGCTGCCGCTCCCGCAGGCGCAGCAGGCAGCATCAAGGTGGAAGCCGGTGCGGCAGGTAAGGTATTCAGCATTGATGCCAAGGTTGGACAGGCTGTGAAGGCCGGAGATGCGGTTGTCACCATCGAGGCCATGAAGATGGAAATCCCTGTTGTAGCTCCCTCCGACGGAACCGTTGCCAGCATCGACGTGGCTGTTGGCGACGCTGTTGAAGCAGGCAAGGTGCTCGCTACGTTAAACTAATCAGCGGGATAAGTCCTGCCCAAACCTGCGGCGGAGTAATCACGACCGCAGGCCTGGAATCATAAACGGGAGGTCAACAGAATGGATTACATTGTAACCACATTAGACAATCTGATACATCAGACGGCATTCTTCAATTTGACCTGGGGAAATTACCTGATGATCGTAGTAGCTTGTATATTTCTTTATCTGGCAATAGCCAAGGGCTTTGAGCCTCTGCTTCTGCTTCCGATTGCCTTCGGTATGCTGCTGGTGAATATCTATCCGGATATCATGCTGCATGCGGACGAGGCGGCAAACGGAGTGGGAGGACTGCTCTATTACTTCTATGTCCTGGATGAGTGGGCGATCCTGCCTTCCCTGATCTTTATGGGCGTGGGAGCCATGACCGACTTCGGCCCTCTGATCGCCAATCCCAAGAGCTTCCTGCTGGGTGCGGCAGCCCAGTTCGGTATTTTTGCAGCATACTTTGGAGCTATCGGTATGGGCTTCAATGACAAGGCGGCGGCAGCCATCTCCATCATCGGCGGAGCGGACGGCCCTACCTCCATTTTCCTCTGCGGCAAGCTGGGACAGACGTCCCTTCTGGGGCCTATCGCAGTGGCGGCATATTCCTATATGTCCCTGGTGCCCATCATCCAGCCCCCGATCATGAAGCTTCTGACCACAGAGAAGGAAAGAAAGATCAAGATGGAACAGCTTCGTCCCGTAACCAAGCTGGAGAAGATCCTGTTCCCCATTATCGTTACCATCGTTGTGTGCCTGATCCTTCCTACCACAGCACCCCTGGTTGGTATGCTGATGTTAGGTAACCTGTTCAGAGAGTCCGGCGTGGTGAGACAGCTTACCGATACCGCTTCCAACGCTCTGATGTACATCGTAGTTATCCTGCTGGGTACCTCCGTGGGAGCTACCACCAGCGCAGAGGCGTTCCTGAACCTTGATACCCTGAAGATCGTGGCTCTGGGCCTGATCGCATTTGCATTCGGCACGGCGGCCGGCGTTCTGTTCGGCAAGCTGATGTGCGTGCTGTCTCATGGAAAGGTGAACCCTCTGATCGGATCAGCGGGCGTATCCGCTGTTCCCATGGCTGCCAGAGTATCCCAGAAGGTGGGTGCGGAAGCGGATCCTACCAACTTCCTGCTGATGCACGCAATGGGCCCCAACGTGGCAGGTGTAATCGGTACTGCGGTAGCGGCCGGAACTTTCATGGCTATCTTCGGAGTATTCTGATTACGGCGGAGGTGCCAATTATCTATTGAATTTTAGGAGGAAAAGGAAATGTCAGATCCGAAACCTGTTCAAATTATGGAAACCGTTTTACGTGACGCTCACCAGTCTCTGATCGCCACCAGAATGCCCACCGAGTTAATGCTTCCTATTGCAGAGAAGATGGACAAGGTAGGCTACGCTGCGGTGGAGTGCTGGGGCGGCGCTACCTTCGACGCATCCCTTCGTTTCCTGCATGAGGATCCCTGGGACAGGCTGAGAAAGTTAAGAGCAGCGTTCAAGAACACCAAGCTTCAGATGCTGCTGAGAGGACAGAACATCCTGGGCTATCGTCATTATGCGGATGATGTGGTGGAGTACTTCGTGCAGAAGTCCATCGCAAACGGTATTGACGTGATCCGTATTTTCGACTGTCTGAATGACCTGCGCAATCTGGAGGCTTCCGTGAAGGCCTGTAATAAGGAAGGCGGACATGCCCAGATCGCACTGGCTTATACTCTGGGCGATGCCTACACCCTGGATTACTGGATGAACATTGCAAAGGAAATCGAGAACATGGGTGCAGATTCCATCTGTATCAAGGATATGGCAGGTCTGCTGGTTCCCTATGAGGCAGACAAGCTGATCCGTGCCCTCAAGTCCGCTACCAAGCTGCCGATCCAGCTTCATACCCACTACACCTCCGGTGTGGCCAGCATGACCTATCTGAAGGCTGTTGAGGCAGGTGTGGACATCATCGACTGCGCAATCTCTCCTTTCGCACTGGGAACCAGCCAGCCTGCAACCGAGGTTATGGTTGAGACCTTCCGCGGGACACCTTATGATACCGGATACGATCAGAACCTGCTGGCCGATATTGCAGACCACTTCAGACCTTACAGAGAGGAATGCTTAAAGAGCGGCCTTATGGATCCCAAGGTTCTTGGCGTTAACATCAAGACCCTGATGTATCAGGTGCCCGGCGGTATGCTTTCCAATATGGTAAGCCAGCTGAAGGAGCAGAATGCAAGCGATAAGTACGATGCAGTGCTTCAGGAGATCCCTCAGGTTCGTAAGGACTTCGGCGAGCCCCCTCTGGTTACTCCTTCTTCCCAGATCGTGGGAACACAGGCTGTGTTCAACGTACTGATGGGTGAGAGATACAAGATGGCTACCGATCAGACCAAGGATCTGCTTGCCGGAAAGTACGGCGCTACCGTGAAGCCCTTCAATGCTGAGGTTCAGAAGAAGGTAATCGGTGACAGAGAGGTTATCACCTGCCGTCCCGCTGATCTGATTCCCAACGAGCTGGAGAAGATCGAATCCGAGATGAAGGAATGGAAGCAGCAGGATGAGGACGTGCTCAGCTACGCACTGTTCCCTCAGGTTGCCATGGACTTCTTCAAGTATCGTCAGGCTCAGCAGGAGAAGGTTGATATGACCCAGGCGGATACCAAGAACGGAGCATATCCTGCATAAATAAGGATAAAAAGAGCGGGCAGGCATTCATTGCAAACGGATGCCTGCCCTTTCTGCATGGAAGCCCTGCCGGATGCGGCGGGGATCACGACGGTATGGAAGGCCTGCCGTGCGGCAGGAGATCATGAGGATGGAGAGCGAGGCAAGAGATGGAGGTTAAGGATTACGAACGAAAGGTTCAGTATTATGAGACAGACAGGATGGGTCTGGTGCACCATTCCAACTATCTGAGATGGATGGAGGAGGCCAGGACGGATCTGCTGGAGCAGCTTGGTATTCCCTATGAAAGGATTGAGAGACAGGGAATTCTGATTCCGGTATTGGATGCTTCCTGCGAATACAGGATTTCCTTCCGGTATGGGGAGAGCTTCAGGGTGAGGATCATTCCTGAAAGCTTCAGCGGTATCAAGATGAGCCTGGGATATGAGATCTACGGAGCGGAGGATGGGAAGCTGCATGCCTCAGGGCATACAGGACACTGCTTCCTGGACAGAGGAATGAAGCCGGTCCATCTGAAACGGGATTACCCGGAGGTGTATGGCAGGCTCTGCGATTTTATGCTGCCTACCCAGGCGTAGCCGCCGGGAAAAGGTGAAGCATATGACAGGCAGGTCACTGCGCAGGCCGCAGAAATGACGCAGCGGAGCATCATTTCTGCGGCCTGCGGCTGTACTCCCGGGGGGAGCAGCCACAGTATTTCCGGAAGGATCTGGCAAAATGAGCCATATTGTGAAAACCGCACAGACGGGCAGCCTCACCGACCTGCAGAGCCTCATTGCTCAGCAGGTTTTTGGCTTTGTCCAGGCGCACCTGCAGCAGATCGTTCTTGGGCGTGGTGGAGAAGAAGCGGTGATAGTATACATAGAACTGGCTCTTTTCCAGGTTCAGCCGCCTGCAGAGCCTTTCAATGCTCCAGTCCTCCTGGCAGTTGGCAAGCATTTCCAGGCGGAGAGACTGAAAGAGAGGGTAGAGGTGTTCCGTATCCTCCTGCTGTACCGCCTGATGGGAAAGGCTGCGGGAAATGGAAATAAACATTTGGACTGCAAGGGCATTGATATAATCCTCCCTGTATAAGGAGGAGGAAAGATACTCCTGCTGCAGGCGGCTGATCAGCAGGTCGATCTCCTGGCAGCAGCCGGGATAGAAAGGTGTCCCCGCGGGGATCCGGTACTGCTCCTCTATTTTCTCATCGGAAGAAAAATGCAGGTAACTGTTGCAGAAGCGGTGAACCGCCTGATAGTGCTGAGGTTCTCCCGGACGGAAAAGCAGACAGGCATTGTCCCTGGTAATCAGGATTTTATCCCCAAGATAGATTTTCATGGGGGATTTAAACAGGAGAAAAAGGTAATCTCCTGTGCCGCCGGGGCGGGAAATGGTGTCGAAATCGTTGTTGAAACGGTTATATTCACAGAAATGTAAGGTTATCATAGAAAAGCCTCCTGAAACGGGGCGTGCCGGCTCTGGGTGGATTTACAGGCTGCCCGGAGAACGGCCCGGGTGGATTCACAGGCTGCCGGCCTACGGGCAGCCTGACTTTTTTCTTTTAACAGAATAAAACAGACCGGAAGAAAAGTCAAATAGATCGGAGAAAATGGACTGGAAGATTTGTCTGGTTTTTTATAAGATGGAAGCATCAAAAGAAAGCTGCAGAGGATGCAGGTGTATTGTTTACCGGCAGTCCGGCGGCGGAATGGAGCGGATATGAAAAAAGCGGAAATTATTGTGGATAAGTATTATCTCACCGGAGCGGTGGACAAGAGGATTTTCGGTTCCTTTATCGAGCACCTGGGCCGTGCAGTGTATGAGGGAATCTATCAGGAGAACAGCCCTTTTGCAGACGAGCAGGGGCTGAGGAAGGATGTGCTTAAACTGGTGAGGGAGCTTCAGGTTCCCATCGTGCGCTATCCCGGCGGTAATTTTGTGTCCGGCTATCACTGGGAGGACGGCGTAGGCCCCAAGGATCAGCGTCCCTCTAAGGTGGATCTGGCCTGGCAGGTGATCGAGACGAACCAGTTTGGGCTGAACGAGTTCGTTGACTGGTCGAAGAAGGCGGGCTCTGAGGTGATGATGGCCGTCAATCTGGGAACCAGGGGGCCGGAGGAGGCCAAGGATGTGCTGGAATACTGCAACTTAAAGGGCGGCACCTATTACAGCGATCTGAGAAGAAAGCACGGCTACGAGGAGCCCCACAATGTGAAGCTGTGGTGCCTGGGAAATGAGATGGACGGCCCCTGGCAGATGGGACACAAGACGGCGGCAGAGTACGGACGTATCGCTGCGGAGACCAGCCGCCTGATGAAATTCCTTGATCCTTCTATTGAGACGGTTGCCTGCGGAAGCTCCGGCCTTACCATGGACACCTTTGGATACTGGGAGGATACGGTGCTGAGCGAGTGCTATGACCAGGTGGATTATCTGTCCCTGCATCAGTATTACGGCAACCGTGACGATGATACGCCGGATTTCCTGGCCAGCTCCAACGGGATGGACCGCTTCATCAGCTCCGTTGTGTCCATTGCGGATGCGGTTAAGGCCAAAAAGAGAAGCAGCAGGCAGATTCACCTGTCCTTCGATGAGTGGAACGTGTGGTACCACAGTAATGAGGCCGACAAGAAGCTGGAGAAATGGGTTCAGGCCCCTCATCAGCTTGAGGATGTGTACAACTTCGAGGATGCACTTCTGGTTGGAAGCATGCTGATCACCATGCTCCGTCACGCAGACCGGGTGAAGGTTGCCTGCATGGCACAGCTGGTAAACGTGATCGCCCCCATCATGACTTCCGACACAGGGGCGTGGAGACAGACCATCTTCTATCCTTACATGCACGCCAGCGTATACGGCAGAGGAACCGTGCTCAACACCCTGGTACAGGCTCCCACTTATGAGAGCAAAACATACGGGGAGGTTTCCACTCTGGACAGTGTGTGCATCTGGAATGAGGAAAATGAGGAGCTGACCATTTTTGCGGTGAACAAGAGCCTGGAGGAGGATCTGGAGATTACCTGCGATCTGAGACAGTTTGCCGATTATAAGGTGGCAGAGCATATCGTAATGTCTGATGATGACATGAAGGCCGTGAATACGGAAAACGATCCTGACCGCGTGAAGCCCGAAACCAGCCAGGCCTCCACTTTGGACAACGGACGCCTTCATACCGTATTCGGAAAGCATAGCTGGAATGTGGTAAGACTGAAAAAATAAAAAATCCGGGTTTTATGCCCATCATTCTGAACAGCCTGCGGGGATGTGATTTCCGCAGGCTGTTCTGTTGCTGCTGTTTCTGGATGGGCGCGACTGAACTGTTCTGTGTGCGGCGTTTTGCAATAAAAGTAATGACGATATAAGAGGATAATGCTATAATTGGAGAAATAACAAAGAAAAATGAGATACAGACCGCAACAGATCAGCCATATCAAGGCAGCGGCAGAAAGGAACCGGAACATGCTTCCTGAACGATTTAAAGAACGGATGAAAGAAATGCTGGGCACAGAATACGAAGCTTTCCTGGCGGCTCTGGAGGGGGACAGATACCAGGCTCTCAGGCTGAATCCATTGAAGAGGCGGGGGGAGGATAGGGAAAGCCTGTCCTCTGCCATGCCCTTTTCCCTTACGGCGGTTCCCTGGGCGAAGAATGGCTTCTATTATGAGAGGGAGGCTCAGCCGGGGAAGCATCCTTACCATGAGGCGGGCGTCTACTATATTCAGGAGCCCAGCGCCATGGCGGCCGTCCCCTTTCTGGAGGCGCAGGGCGGAGAGAGGATCCTGGATCTGTGCGCCGCACCCGGCGGCAAGACTACCCAGATCGCCGCGCAGATGGGAGGCATGGGGCTTTTGGTATGCAATGAGATCCATCCGGCCAGGGCGAAGATCCTTTCTGAAAACATAGAACGCATGGGGGTGCGCAATGCACTTGTGTTAAACGAAACGCCGCAGCGCCTGGCGGAACGTTTTTCGGGCTATTTTGACCGGATCCTGGTGGATGCCCCCTGTTCCGGGGAGGGGATGTTTCGCAAGAATGAGGAAGCCTGCGGGGAGTGGAGCCCGGAAAATGTCAGGCTGTGCGCAGGCCGCCAGCGGGAGATCCTGGACTGTGCGGTACAGATGCTTCGGCCGGGAGGAAGGATGGTTTATTCCACCTGTACCTTTGCCCCGGAGGAAAATGAGGGGAACATGGCCTGGCTGATAAAAGAGCATCCAGACATGTATCTGGTACAGCCTGAAATGCCGGAGGGCTTCCGGCCCGGCAGGCCGGAGTGGGCAGAGTGGGCATGGTCAGACCCGGAGGGCGTCAGGATGGCAGGGCCGGGGACGGAGGCAGAGCCGGAAGGGTCAGACCCGGCAGGAAAAGCGCCGGAGCAGGGAGGCTGCAGGGACGTGCAGGCTGTTTCCCGCACGATGCGCCTGTGGCCTCACCGGATCAGGGGCGAAGGCCATTTTGTGGCCGTCCTGGAGAAGGAGGGGGGATTTGGGGACTGCGCCGCGTCCTTTGCGCCCGGACAGAAGGCGGCGTCCTCCAGGCGCAGGGACGGAGAGCAGGGAATACCGGAGAGGGAATGCGCGGAGTATCTGGCCTTCAGGAAGGAGTATCTGACGGCTTCGCCGGAGGGAACCTATCTGCGCTTCGGCGGCCAGCTTTATCTGGCTCCACAGGGAACTCCCACGTTGAGAGGATTGAAGGTGCTGCGTCCCGGCCTGCATCTGGGAACGGTAAAGAAGAACCGGTTTGAACCCTCACACGCTCTGGCACTGACGCTTGGCCCACAGGATGTGAGGAACGTGTGGAACCTGAAAGCAGGAAGCCGGGACGTCGGCAGCTACCTGAATGGGGAGGCCCTGCATGAAGGCCTTCTGAAGGAGGAGATTGAACAGAGAGGAACCGGAAAGGGCTGGTATCTGATCTGCGTGGACGGTTTCAGCCTGGGCTGGGGTAAGCTGGCGGGAGGAATCATGAAGAACCACTATCCCAAGGGACTGCGGAGACTGGGGGGATAACTGGCCGGGCAGCTATGATAATGCGGGCTCCTGCCGCTATGCAGCGCCGGGGGCGGAAGGATCACAGATCGTCCTCTATCGCCCCGGACTTTGCATAGGCGGTGGACTTCGCCTCAAAGAAATCCGTCTTGATCAGGTTTGCATTGCTGTATACGCCGACCCATTCCATGGATTTGGGGATTTCCTCATATCCCTCGTACAGCGGCTTAAAATGGAGAGCGGAGGCGCGTAGATTTCCCAGATAACGGATGTAGCCGGAAACCATTTCCATAGTCAGCCCCTCGATCCGATCCCCCAGCACGTATTCGGCCCAGGCGATTTCCTCCTCAACGCCCCGGCGGAGCATGGAGCGGTACTGCTCCGTCTTTTCAGGGGTGAAAAGCTCCGGCTCCTCCTTCTGCAGCTCCAGCATGATACTGCGGAAAAGCCAGAGGTGGGTATTTTCATCCCGGTTGATGTAGCGGATCTCCTGGGCGCTGCCGGACATTTTGCCCATGCGCCCCAGATTATAGAAGAACATGAAGCCAGAATAAAAATAGATGCCCTCCAGAATATAGTTGGCCATCATCGTAAGGACAAGATGCTCTCCGTCAGGCTGCTCCAGAAAGGCATTGTACTGTTCTCCGATAAACTCATTCCGCTTCAGAAGATGCCGGTCGGATTTCCACTGGTAGAGGATTTCGTCCCTTTTGGCGGGAGAGCAGATGGAGTCCAGCATATAGCTGTAGCTCTGGGAGTGCACGGATTCCTGAAAGGCCTGAATCGTCAGGCAGAGGTTGATCTCATTGGCGGTAATATACTCCCCGATATTAGGAAGGTTGGCAGTCTGCAGGGAATCCAGAAACACGAGGAAGGAGAGGATTTTGTCGTAGGCAGTCCTCTCGTTTTCCGTTAACAGGCGGTAATCCTTGATGTCCTGCGCCAGGCTGATCTCCTCGGGAATCCAGAAGTTATTCATTGCCTGACGATACCAGGAGCTGACCCAGGTATATTTCATGTTGTTGAAATCGTTTAGATTGGTGGTATTTCCGCCGATCATGCGGCGTCTGCGTATATCCGTATCTCCCTGGGCATTGAACAGGGCTTTTTTGGTTAGTTTCATAGTTCTCTCCATTTCAAAGGGTAAGCAGTCCTGCTCAGGAGGAGCAGGATTCGCATTCTTCAACTTCAAGCGACTGGCTGCGCACGTAGTAGAGTGTCTTGACGCCCTTCTCCCATGCACGGATATAGAGGGCCAGCAGCCGGCGGAAGGTGTATTCATTCGTTATGTACAGGTTGACGGACTGGGACTGGTCTATATGGCGCTGCCGGATTCCCGCCGCATCCACGATCCAGTTCTGGTCGATATGATGGGCGTTTTTATAAAGCCAGAAGGTCTTTTCGTTCAGATCCGGGGCAACGCGGGTGAGCATACTTCCTTTCTTTTCTTCCATAAAATATTTTTTCATAACAGGATCCACCGCGGCGGTGGTGCCGGCGATGATGGAGGTGGAGCTGGTGGGGGCCACGGCCAGCAGATAGCCGTTTCGGAGGCCGTATTTCCGAATATCAGCAGCAAGAGACTGCCACTGCTTTGAGGTATAGCCTCTCTTTTCAAAATAGGCGCCGCTTTCATAATCGCTGCCCAAAAAGCAGGAATAGGGGCCTTTCTCTGCGGCAAGCTCCATGGAAGCCTTGAGCGCATAGTAGTTGATCTTTTCGTAAAGACGGTCTGCAAAGGCAAGATGCTCCCGGGATTCAAAACGAAGCCCCTGCTTTGCCAGCATATGGTGATAACCGCTGGTTCCCAGCCCGATGGCGCGGTATTTTCGATTGCTTAGCCGGGCGTAGGGGAGCGGGTAATAATTCAGGTCGATCACGTTGTCAAGGGCGCGCACAACGGTGGAGACGGTTTGGCAGAGCTGGGAATCATCGTTCACATCCATGCGGCCCAGCGTCAGGGAAGCCAGGTTGCAGACCACGAAATCCCCCGGGCGGGTATTCTGCACCACAATGGTTTCCCCGTCAATCTCCATAGCCCTTGGCGGCTCCGCGTGCATGGCGCTCATGTTCTGGGCGATTTCCGTGCAGAGGTTGCTGCAGTAGATGATTCCCTGATGGGCATTTGGATTCAGACGGTTTACCGTATCCCGGTTGAAGGCGAAGGGGGTTCCCGTTTCCACAAGGGATTTGATGATGAGCCGGACCACTTCTTTTACGCTCATCACTCTTTTTCGAATCCGTTCATCCTGCACACAGTCCAGATAGCGGTTTTCCCATTCCTCACCGTAAAAATCCTCCAGATGGTATCCCCTGGTCAGATAGATTTCATGGGGGCACATCATGTACCAGTCCGCATCCAGATCCGTTTTGGCAAGCCTCCAGAAAAGATCGGGGTAACAGACGGCAGGAAAAATATCGTGAGCCTTCATACGGTCATCTCCGTTGTTGGTGCGCAGCTGCAGAAATTCGGGAAGGTCGCGGTGCCAGGCATCCAGGTAGACGGCGGCGGCTCCCTGGCGCACGCCAAGCTGATCCACCGCAGAGGCGGTATCGTTGACCAGCTTGATCCAGCGGATCACGCCCCCAGCGGCTCCTTCAAAGCCCCGGATGCTGCTGCCGCTGGCCCGCACCTTTCCAAAATAGAGTCCCATGCCGCCGCCGTGCTTGCTCACCTGGGCAAAATTGTCGATGCTGCGGTAAATACCGGTGAGGGAATCCTCCACCGTGTCGATGAAGCAGGAGCTCATCTGGTGGAAAGGCTTTCTGGCATTGGACATGGTGGGGGTGGCCATGGTTACCTTCAGGGTACTGAGCATATCGTAAAACTGTTTTGCCCAGTAAACCCGGTCTTTTTCAGGGAGGGCAAGGTGCATGGAGATTGCCATGAACATCTCCTGAGGCTTTTCCAGAGGACGGTGCTGATGATCACAGATCAGGTAACGTCTGACGAGCAGATCCAGGCCGCTGTAGTTGAAAAGCAGGTTCCTTTCAGGCTTTATATAAGCGGAAAGCTGTTCCACATCGCCGGGGGTATAGCTTTCCAGGAGAAAAGAGGCCAGGTATCCCTCGCGGGCCAGCCATGCCAGCTTGTCATGCCAGCAGGTAAGGTGCAGTGGACGCAGGCTTTCCTCTATGCGCCTGTCCGTATCAAGAGACAGAAAACGGGCGGCAATCATTTCCCAGTCGGGCGCTTCCCTGCTGACCAGCTCCATGGCAGCCCGTTCCAGAGTGGGAAGAAGCTGGGAGGGCGCCATATCTTCTTTATAAAAAGAAGAAAAGCGAAGGGCAAGATGGCGGAGGGAATAAGCCTCCTGGGGGAAATCTGCCTGAATACCGGAGAGAATATTCTCCAGGGCAGGATCGCCGATCAGGCGGCAGAGAGCTTCTGACGCCTGGCTGTCGGTATCGTATGGATGCAGTCTATTGATCATGATGGTTACTCCTCTTTCTATAGATAGGCGGCCCGGCTGTGGGCAGACCGCTATGAAGCTATTTTATCGGAGACAGATGAGGATTGCAACCATCAAAAAAAGGAACCTTCCTATTGTATAAAAACCGCCCCGGATTCTCCCGGGGCGGTAAAGTACAGAAGGCTGCAGCATCATTTCAAAGCGGCAGAGCGGCAGGCCAGGCCCGCTGCTCTTTTGCCTGCGGCGGGGATCAGGACTTGTCTGTGATCCTCTCGTGCAGGGACTGCAGGGAATGTACGTCTCCCTCGCCGTGCTCCTTCACATAAAGGATGCCTTCGGCAGTAGCCTGTGCTCCGGCCATGGTGGTGATGTAGGGAATCTTGGCCTTGATGGCGGCTTTGCGCAGGTAGCTGTCGTCGTTGATGCTGTCCTTTCCGATGGGGGTGTTGACGATCAGCTGGATCTTGCCGTTGGTGATCAGATCCAGAATGTTGGGCCTTCCCTCGGAAAGCTTGAACACGCGCTCCGCAGGTACGCCTGCGGACTGGATCAGCTTACAGGTATTTTCGGTGGACAGGATATGGAAGCCTGCCTGATGGAAGCTCTTTGCCAGCTCCACAACCTCTGCCTTGTCCTTGCGGTTGACGGAGATGAGAACCGTTCCCTTAAGAGGGAGCTTGGACTGGGTGGCCTCCTCCGCCTTGTAGAAGGCTTTTCCGAAGGATGCGGAGAGACCAAGAACCTCACCGGTGGAACGCATCTCAGGTCCCAGGATGGGATCCACCTCCGGGAACATGTTGAAGGGGAATACGGCTTCCTTCACGCCATAGTAAGGAATATGCTGCTCCTTCAGCTCCGGAATGGGAGAGGGTGCGTTGGTGTATTCCTGCATGATTACATCGATGGCAAGGGGAACCATGCGGATGTTGCAGACCTTGGATACCAGCGGAACGGTACGGGATGCGCGGGGGTTAGCCTCCAATACATATACCTTTCCGTTCTCAATGGCGTACTGCATGTTCATCAGTCCCTTGACGTGCATCTCCTCTGCGATCCTTCTGGTATATTCCTTGATAACAGCCAGGTTCTCCTCGGAAATATGCACGGAGGGCAGGATGCAGGCGGAGTCGCCGGAGTGCACGCCGGCCAGCTCGATGTGCTCCATCACCGCAGGAACGAAGGCGTGGGTGCCGTCGCTGATGGCGTCCGCCTCACACTCGGTGGCGTGGTTGAGGAAACGGTCGATCAGGATGGGGCGGTCAGGCGTCACGCCCACGGCAGCCTTCATGTAGCCTGCCATGCTCTCAGCGTCGTATACCACCTCCATGCCCCGGCCTCCCAGTACATAGGAGGGACGTACCATGACGGGATAGCCGATGCGCTCTGCGATTTCCAGGGCTTCCTCCACGTTTACAGCCATGCCGGATTCGGGCATGGGGATTTCCAGCTTGTCCATCATGGCGCGGAACAGATCACGGTCCTCTGCCAGGTCGATCACGGAAGGAGCGGTTCCCAGGATCTTCACGCCGTTCTTTTCCAGCTCGGACGCCAGGTTCAGGGGCGTCTGGCCGCCGAACTGGGCGATGACGCCCACGGGCTGTTCCTTCTTATAGATACTCAGCACGTCCTCCAGGGTAAGGGGCTCAAAGTAGAGCTTGTCGGAGGTGTCGTAGTCGGTGGATACGGTTTCCGGGTTGCAGTTGACGATGATCGTCTCAAAGCCCAGTTTTTTCAGGGCAAGGGAAGCGTGAACGCAGCAGTAGTCGAACTCGATGCCCTGTCCGATCCTGTTGGGGCCGCCGCCCAGGATCATTACCTTCGGTTTGGCTGTGCTGACGGGATTTTTGTCCTGCGCGTTGTAGGTGGAGTAGTAGTAGGCATTGTCCTGGGTGCCGCTTACGTGAACGCCTTCCCAGGCCTCCTCCACACCGATGGCCAGCCTGCGGCTGCGGATGGAATCCTCTGGGATCTCCAGGATCTGGCTTAAATATTTATCGGAGAAGCCGTCCTTCTTGGCTGCAGTGAGGGCTTCGTCAGAGGGCAGGCTTCCGGCGCAGGCGCGCAGAGCCTTTTCTTCTTCCACCAGCTCCAGCATCTGCTCCAGGAACCATTTCTTGATCTTCGTGATCTCATGGATTTCGTCCACGGAAGCGCCCTTGTACAGGGCCTCGTAGATCTGGAAATGTCTCTCGCTGGAGGGAGTGCGCAGCATGCTGAGAAGCTGCTCCCTGCTGGAGGCTTTGAATTTATCCAGATTGCCCAGCCCATAGCGGCCGGTCTCCAGGCTGCGGATGGCCTTCTGGAAGGCCTCCTTGTAGGTCTTGCCGATGCTCATAACCTCGCCTACCGCGCGCATCTGAGTGCCCAGCTTGTCGTTTACGCCCTTGAACTTTTCAAAAGCCCAGCGGGCAAATTTAATTACAACATAATCTCCGTCGGGTACATACTTGTCCAGTGTGCCATATTTGCCGCAGGGGATGTCCTTCAGGGTCAGGCCGGTGGCCAGCATGGCGGATACCAGTGCGATGGGGAAGCCGGTAGCCTTGGAGGCCAGGGCGGAGGAGCGGGAGGTTCTGGGATTGATCTCGATGACGATGATGCGGTCGCTCACCGGATCATGGGCAAACTGCACATTGGTGCCGCCGATGACCTGTACGCTCTCCACGATCCTGTACGCCTGCTCCTGGAGCCGCTTCTGGCATTCCTGGGAAATGGTGAGCATGGGGGCAGAGCAGAAGGAATCTCCGGTGTGCACGCCCAGGGGATCGATGTTTTCGATGAAGCAGACGGTGATCATGTTGCCCTCTGCATCTCTTACCACCTCAAGCTCAAGCTCCTCCCAGCCCAGAATGGATTCCTCCACCAGAACCTGTCCCACCAGGGAAGCCTGCAGGCCTCTGGCGCAGACGGTCTTTAATTCGTCCACATTGTAGACCAGGCCGCCGCCTGCGCCGCCCATGGTATATGCGGGACGCAGAACTACGGGATAGCCCAGCTTATCCGCGATCTGAAGGGCTTCCTCCACGCTGTAGGCTACCTCGCTGCGGGCCATCTCGATGCCAAGCTCGTTCATGGCCTTCTTAAACTCGATCCGGTCCTCGCCGCGCTCGATGGCGTCTACCTGTACGCCGATCACCTTCACGTTGTATTTGTCCAGGATTCCGGCCTGATTCAGCTCGGAACAAAGATTCAGCCCGGACTGCCCTCCCAGGTTGGGGAGCAGGGCATCGGGCCGTTCTTTTGCAATGATCTGTTCCAGCCGTTCTACATTGAGCGGCTCAATATAAGTAACGTCGGCGGTCTCCGGGTCGGTCATAATGGTGGCCGGATTGGAGTTGACCAGCACGATCTCGTATCCCAGCCTGCGCAGCGCCTTGCAGGCCTGAGTGCCGGAATAGTCGAATTCACAGGCCTGGCCGATGATGATCGGGCCGGAGCCGATAATCATTACTTTGTGAATGTCAGTTCTCTGTGGCATAATTCCTCCGTTCTGCTGTCTGTTGGGACAGCTGTTCTTTTTGGGAAAAATCTGTATTTCTATTTCCTCTGTAATCGGCGGGAAGCCGCCCGGACGGGCCGTCTGGGCTTCCTGCCCGGAAATTCCCTTTTGACTATTATATAAGAAATTGGCGGGAAGGGGAAGATACTTTTTTTACAAGATTTTATTTCGTTTGCGGGACTGTCATATGCGATTGCAAAAAAACAGGAAACGGGACAGGATTTTCCATTCCATTTTTTAGGAAAAAGGATATAATAGGGCTATGCTTACTATATGAAATGGAGGAAAACCAAGATGAGCAGTAATCTGATTCAGCCGAACGGCTGTATGCCCTGGGAAAACAACCCGGAGTGCTTTAAGATCAACAAAAGAGCGCCCCATACGGACATCGTGCCCTTCCTCACCCGGGAGGATGCGATCGCGTGGAGGAAGGCTGCGAGGGAGGTTACGGATCTGAACGGGACATGGGATTTTTTGTTCTTTGAAAATCCTGACGCCTTCGACGCCGCTTTCCCTGACGGGCTGGAGCAGGAGGTGGATGTACATACATGGGGACAGATCAAAGTGCCTGCCAACTGGCAGCTGGAGGGATACGATTATCCCCAGTACACCAATGTGAAATATCCATGGGAGATGACGGAGGACGTCATGCCGCCGCAGATCCCCAGAGTATACAACCCGGTGGGGGTTTACAGTTGCAGCTTTGAGGGAAAGGCAGGGGAGGGGGAGCACGCCATCCTGCATTTTGACGGCATTGAGTCCTGTGGGGAGATCTATGTGAACGGCAGATTCGCCGGATACACGGAAGGGTCCTTCACCGCGGCGGAATTCGATATTACCGGCCTTCTTAGGGAGGGGGAGAACCGGCTGGTGGTGAAGGTGCTTCGCTGGTGCGACGGAAGCTGGCTGGAGGATCAGGATTTCTTCCGCCTGTCCGGTATTTTCCGGGATGTCTATCTGTACATGCTGCCCCAGGTACATATCAGCGATTACCGGGTGGACGCTCTGCTGGATGAGCATTATCAGGACGGTATCCTGAGGGTGGAAGCGGATGTGGCAGGAGAGGCGCAGGATGCCAGGATCCGCCTGGAGCTGTTCGGACCGAAAGGAAAAGAGGTGCTGTCCGTATCCGCGCCTGTGGAGAACGGAAGGGCCTGCTTTGAGGAGACGGTGGAGACGCCCTGGCAGTGGAGCGCGGAATCTCCTGCGCTCTATACGGCGGTTCTGACCCTGGAGGCCGGAGAGCAGGAGGAGATCGTGGCAAACCGCTGCGGCTTCCGTACCTTTGAGATGAAGGACGGCATCATGATGCTGAACAATAAGCGCATCATTTTCAAGGGAACCAACCGCCATGAGTTCGGCGCTGCGTTTGGCCGCGCCATCACCAGGGAGGCCATGCTGGCGGATGCGGTGAGCATGAAGCGCAACAACATCAATGCGGTGAGAACCTCCCATTATCCCAACCACCCTTACTGGTACGAGCTGTGTGACGAATACGGCCTGTACGTGATCGACGAGACGAACCTGGAGACCCATGGGACCTGGACGTACAGCATGCCGGAGGAGGAGCAGATGTACGCCCTTCCCGGCAGCCACGAGGAGTGGAAGGCGGCGGTGATAGACCGGGTATCCGACATGTACTACCGGGACAGAAACCACCCCAGCGTCCTGATCTGGTCATTGGGAAATGAGTCCTACTGTGGAACCAATTTCCGGGCCATGGCCGATTTCCTGAGGGAAAGGGATACCACCAGGCTGGTGCATTATGAGGGACAGAGCCACTGCCCCGGCTATGAAGACGTGAGCGACATGAATTCCACCATGTATACCCATGTGGATCAGTGGATCGCCGGCTATTCTGAACGGGAAAAGCCTGCCATCCTCTGCGAATACGTCCATGCCATGGGGAATTCCTGCGGAAGCTTTGTGAAGTACACGGAGGCCTTTGAGAAGTATCCCAGGCTTCAGGGCGGTTTCGTGTGGGACTATGTGGATCAGGCCATCCTGACACGGGATGAAAACGGAAAAGAATACCTGGGCTACGGCGGCGACTTTAACGAGGGCTACCATGACGGTAATTTCAGCGGAAACGGCCTGATGTTTGCAGACCGCACCGAAACGCCCAAGATCAAGGAGGCCAGGATCTGCTACCAGAATATCGTGTTTGAGAGCGCGGACTGGGCAAAGGGAGAGGTGACCCTGAAAAACAGAAGCCTGTTCACTGATCTGGACAGCTATGAATTCCGGTGGAGCCTGTACGCGGATGAGGAAAAGAAGGACTGCGGCTCCTTCCGAATTTCCTGTAAGCCGGGTGAGCGGGTGAGCGTATCCGTTCCCTTTGCGAAGGCTCTGGGAGAGGGCGGCCCGGCAGCAGGCAGCGAGGCATTCCTGAATCTGGAAGCTGTGCTGACCGAGGATACTCTTTGGGCAAAGGCCGGATACGCGGTGGCCATGGGACAGTTTATGACCGGAAGCAGAACGGAAACCTTTGTATGCCGGGAGGCCGGAGAGCTGGCCGTAACGGAAAACTATGCCGCCATCATAGTGACGGGCCGGGACTTCGAGTACCGCTTCTCCAAGAGGACCGGGGATTTTTACAGTATAAAGAGGAATGGAAAAGAGTATCTGAAAGCGCCCCTTGCGTGCAACTTCTGGAGAGCCAGCACCGACAATGACAGGGGAAGCAGGCAGAGCTACAACGCAGCCGTGTGGAGATACGCAGGCGCCGCAGCCTCCAAGTGGGTGGCGGATGCCCGGAAGGCGGAAGGCCATGTGGAGGTTGGCATGAAGTTCGTCCTTCCCATCTATTCGGCGGCATCCGACCAGACAAAATGCGCCATGGATACGAAGCTCTCCATTTATCCGGACGGGACGATCCTGTTCGACAACAGCTTTGCCTGTGAGGAAAGCCTGCCCGACATTCCTGAGATCGGCCTGATGTTCACTCTGCCTGCGGGCTTCGACCGCTTCCAGTGGTTCGGCAGGGGAGAGCATGAGAACTACATCGACAGAAAGGAATCCGCCTTTGTGGGCACCTGGCAGTCCAAGGTGGCTGACCGCATGGTTCCCTACCTGGTTCCCCAGGAGTGCGGCAACATGATCGATGTGAGACGCTTAAAGCTGGTAAATAAAGAGGGCGGATGCCTGACCTTCACCGGCTTCCCCACAGTGGAAGCAAACGTGCTGCCCTACAGCCCGGAAGAGATGGAGACGGCCATGCACCACAAGGATCTTGCCCCCTCCGACAAAACGGTGGTACGCATCAATTACAGACAGACCGGAGTAGGCGGTGACGACACCTGGAGCCGCAACGCCAGAGCGCATGAAGAATTCAGGATCAAAGCGGCTGACGGCGCAAGCTTCCGCTTTACAATGAAGCCGGAATAAATGAAAGGAAGTGCTGCAGTTCAGCCATACCGGTCTGCACGTTCAAAACATGCCTGCATGATTTTGAACGTGCATGCCGATATAAGCCGAACTGCCGCCAAAATAGCGGAAGGCCCCGCGTAGAAAACGGGACCTTCTCTTTTTTGTTGATTTATGCAGATCCAGAACCGCGACGCATGTGATCTGACCGGCACGGCTCCGTGTTCTTCTGAACTTGTTTTTATCATACCGGATAATTGTGACAGGAGTATGTACATATTCTTATAAAAAGATAAAGAAAACGGCGCCTGTTTTAGTAAAATTTTAAGAATTTGGATGCAACTTTTGTTGCTGTTCACTGGAAAACCAGTAAACAGCAGCATTCGCGGGCCTATTGAAAGTTTTGCTTCGCGGGAAGAGGCCCTCTCACTCCTGAATCACGTTCTTACATCTCAAGCGCTTGCCGTTTGAGGCTGCAGTGAACAGTAACCAACTTTTTCTTATTATAAATATGAGAAAATCAGATGAATTGACAACCACCCGATTGAATGGTACATTATAAGCTGAAAATGAACCTATATGAAGAATAACAGAAACTGAGAGGTACGAAATAGTATGCATTGGTCAGACAAAATCGCGCAGGAGATCATCAGGCGCCGGCCTGATAAGGAGGAATATGTGTGTGCCGCCGGGATCAGCCCTTCCGGCTCCATCCATATCGGTAATTTCAGGGACATTGCAACCAGCCTTTTTGTGGTAAAGGCATTGAGACGGCAGGGGAAGAAGGCGAAGCTTCTTTTTTCCTGGGATGAATATGACCGTTTCCGCAAGGTTCCCGTGAACGTGGAGAGGATTGCACGCCCGGAGGGAGAGAAGCCCTGGGCGGAGTACATTGGCTGCCCTTACGTGGATGTGCCAAACCCCTTTGAGGATGGACTTCCCAACTATGCGAAGCATTTTGAGGCTGAATTTGAGGAGGCCATGAAGCGCTTCGGTATCGAGATGGACTACCGCTATCAGGCGGATATGAACCGTTCCGGCAAATATGCCCGGTATGTGATGGAATCCCTGAAAAAAAGGGGCGAGATTTTTGATATTCTGGACAGCTTCCGCACCCAGACCGCCCAGGAGGGAGAACGGGAGGCTTACTATCCGGTGAGCATCTACTGTCCCTGTTGCGGAAGGGATACCACGAAGATCCTTTCCCTGTCGGAGGACTGCACCACCGCGGAGTATGAGTGCTCCTGCGGCCATAAGGGAACCTTTGATTTCACGAAGGACTTTAACTGCAAGCTGGCCTGGAAGATCGACTGGCCTATGCGCTGGATGTATGAGGGCGTGGATTTTGAGCCGGGCGGAAAGGATCACGCCAGCCCGGGAGGAAGCTACGATACCAGCCGTGTGATTGCCAAGAAGATCTTTGACTATGAAGCGCCTGTTTTCCAGGGCTATGAGTTCATCGGCATCAAGGGGGCGACAGGCAAGATGTCCGGCTCCTCCGGACTGAATCTGACCCCGGATACCCTGTTGAAGCTGTACCAGCCGGAGATGATCCTGTGGCTGTACGCCAGATCCGAACCGACTAAGGCCTTCGACTTCTGCTTTGACGACGGGATCCTGCGCCAGTATTTTGAGTTTGACAAGCAGTACAACGATTATCTGGCCGGAAAAGGGGACGAGTTCCTGAATACGGTTATGGCGAACTGTTTAAGAGAGGACGGCCAGGGCGGTTATTACCCCATCGAAACCGTTCCCATGGGACTTCTGGTACAGCTTGGCAGCGTGGTGGATTTCAACGTTCCCCTTCTGGAGACCGTGTTTGAGAAGATCGGCCAGCCCTTTACCTTTGACCAGTTTAAGGACAGGCTGGACCGCGCCAGGTACTGGCTGGAGCAGTGCTCCCCTGAAAATGTAAACCGTCTGCGCTCCGGCCGCAACTGGGCAGTATACGAGACACTGAGCGAGGCGGAAAAGAAGGAGATCGCCCTCCTGCATGAGTACCTTACAAAGGGCGGATACAGCCTGGAGGATCTGAACCAGGAGCTGTATGCGATTCCCAGGCAGGTGGTGGGAGAGCTGGAGGACGCCAAAGAGCTGAAGAAGCTTCAGGGACAGTTCTTTAAGAATGTATACAGGCTGTTGATCGATAAGGAAAAGGGGCCCAGGCTGTATCTGTTCCTTTATGCCATCGAGCCTGAGAAATATGTGGGCCTTCTGGATTTCTCCACTCCCATGACGGAGGAGGAGAAGGAGCCTGAGGTGAAGGAGGAAGCCCCTGTTGAGGAAACCAGGCACGTGGAGTACGGCGAGCCTGATCCTGTGGAGCCGGTGCGGGACGAGATCACCATGGAGGATTTCATCCGCATGGATATGCGCGTATGTAAGGTGTTAAAGTGCACGGAGATCAGGAAATCCCACAGCTGTTACAAGCTTACCCTGTTTGACGGCCTGAAGGAGCGGGTGATCGTGTCCAGCATCAAGAGCTATTACACGCCGGAGCAGATGATCGGCAGGAAGATTATCGTTCTGGCAAACCTGAAACCTGCCCGCTTCTCCGGTGTGACCAGCGAGGGCATGCTGCTGGCAGGAACCAACAACGCCTGCGGCTGTCAGGTGATCTTTGTGGACGACATCATTCCTGAGGGAACCAGAATCTGTTAAGAAAACGGAGGAGGAAAATGAGGTATCCTGCTTTTTTACGGCCCGGGGGAAGGATTGGCTTTGTGGCCCCTTCCTTCGGGTGCAATATAGAACCCTACCGCTCTGCCTTTCAGAACGCGCTGAAAAAGCTGGAGGAGAAGGGGTATGGAACGGATCTTGGGCCGAACTGCTATGCCGGAGAAGGAATCGGAATCAGCAATACCCCGGAAAAATGCGGCGCTGAGATCAATGAATACATGCTGTCGGATCAGAATGACGTTCTGATCTCCTGCGGAGGAGGCGAGCTGATGTGCGAGATCCTGGACAGCGTGGATTTTCAGGCGATAGCGGAGGGAAAGCCCAAGTGGTATATGGGCTATTCCGATAATACGAACCTCACCTTCCTCCTGCCCACGCTCTGTGACACGGCGGCCATTTACGGCCCCTGCGCGGGAGCCTTCGGCATGGAGCCCTGGCATTCTTCCATTTCGGACGCTCTGGCCCTGCTGGCCGGAGAAAAGCTGGAAATGCACAGCTATCCGGCCTGGGAAAAGGAAGGCTTTAAATGTGAGGAAAACCCTCTCGTTCCCTACAATACCACAGAGCCGGTGCGGATCCGCCCTTTCCCCGCCGGCCTTGCAAAGAAAGGCGGGCCTATCGTTTTCCGGGGGCGGCTTCTGGGCGGCTGTCTGGACTGCCTGGTGAATCTGCTTGGAACAAAATATGACAGGGTAAATCAGTTCTGCCAAAAATACGCTGAGGATGGGATTATCTGGTTCCTGGAGGCCTGCGATCTGAACGTTTTTTCCATCAGAAGGGCCATCTGGCAGATGAAGCACGCAGGCTGGTTTGAGCATGTGAAGGGCTTCCTCATCGGACGTCCTCTGTGCTTCGGCCAGAAGCTGATCGGACTGGATCAGTACCATGCCGTCTGGGATCTTCTGGAGGAATATCAGGTTCCGGTCCTGATGGACGTGGATCTGGGCCACCTGCCCCCCATGATGCCTCTGATCTGCGGCGCGCCGGCCAGAGTGTGCTGCAGCCCTGCGGGGGATCGGGCAGGGCAGGAGGGTGAGACGGGCTGGGAGCTTGCTGTTTCCATGAAGCCGGAATGAACAGGAAAGGGGCTGTGTACCAGAAATGGGCAGATCATGGAGAAGGTATCTGGCTGCTGTGCTCGCAATTGCAGGAATTGGAATTGAGGTGGCCATAGCGGGAAACGCCCTTACCTTCATATTCAGACAGGAACCGGCAGATTCCGGGACACAGCCCCGGCTTCTTCCCGACGATGGAATGGAGGAGGAAGCGGAAGAAGCTTTTGTGCTTACCATTCCAAAAACGGAGGAAATTCCCGTTGTCCGCACAAACAGAGAGTACCGCCGCTGCGTTGTAAAACCGGGGGATACGCTGTGGGCGCTGTCCATGCAGTATCGGGGATGCGCAGAAGATTATCCGCTGCTGGCAGAATGCAGCGGGATTCAAAATGCAGCTTTGATTTATGCAGGACAGATTCTCATCATTCCGGTTGATGTGCAGGAAACCGTAATGCGGCAGGACGACTGGTTTTACCGGAATGGAATTCCCATTCAGCCTGCCGGAAATTTTTCAATTCCGCTTACGGTAAGGGACGGGCAGACCGGAAAGAAGATAAGCCTTTCCCATGTCTCTGCCGCCGCCAGCTTCCGGACTATAGATATAGATTTTAAGAAAAAAGGCTATCGGATGGTAGAAGCGGTTTTTGAGGTGGATATGGAGGATATACCAGCTTCAGCTGACGAATTTTACTACTTCTTCGAGGCCGCAGACCGCTATACAGGCGTCTCGTTTGCACAGCGCAGCACGCTCCTGATGGAAGCGGGAGGCGTACAGGTATATGAACTGGCAATCCGGAATCCTGAGCTGGGTTATGAAGGCGTCGTAAATATTTTGCATTATTCCGACAACAACCGTGTTATCATGCAGGCGGAAATCCCCAAAGAGTACGACGGCCTGGTTTTTGGCTTTGGAGAACCCATGGGCACAGTCATGGAGGACTATGATGCGGACCGGCTCTACAAAACAGATCATTTATATACCGAAGATATGCAGCGGTATTATTTTACGGAAAGCGGTCATTGAAAACTTCATTTAGAATCACTGCTGCTGGAAAATTGTGCTTCACGAGGAACTGCTGCGTGAGCCCGGAGAGGTCTGTCCGGCAGACTATATCCAGTTCTATACAGCGGAACCGTAGGGGAATCAAAAATGGCCCGGAAAAAACGCACCCGGAGAAAAGCGGACAATCACTTTCCTCCGGGTGATTTTCTGATCCGGTCAACCCATAACAGGAGTGCCGAAACGGATTCTTCTGTAGATCTTCTGTACGATGACCAGCGGAAGGCTGATCAGAAGATACAGCGTGGAGAGGATGCCTGCCAGGCCGCCGATAAGCATGATGATCAAAAGTCCGATATTCATAAAAAGGATCTCCTTTCAAATAAGTAAAGCTGTTTGTTCACGCAGGCCATATTCTAGCAACATCCCACTCAAAAGAAAAGCTTTTGCGGCTGGTCTTAACACAATTCTGGCATTCTGTTAACAACCCCTTAACACGGGCGGATCCGTCCCGCGCGTTAACTGTCCCGTGACTTTCCCTCAAACCTGTGCTATACTGGACAAAATAAGAATTCCGGCGCACGGAGGGCGGGCAGATATGATTAATATAGAAGAAGAAAAGAAGCATTTTGCGGTGCTGATCGACGCGGACAACATCAGCGAAAAGTATGCGGCCAGTATTTTCAACGAGATTGCGGATTACGGCTATGCGTCGTACCGCAGGATCTATGGCAACTGGGCCAAGGGGAACGGGTGGAAGGAGGACACGCTTCTGGAGAATTCCATCAATCCCATCCAGCAGTTCAACTACACCATCGGAAAGAACGCCACGGACATGGCCATGGTGATCGACGCCATGGACATCCTGTATTCCGGCAAGGTGGACGGCTTCTGCCTGGTGACCAGCGACAGCGACTTTACCAAGCTTGCCATGCGCCTGCGGGAGGAGCAGATGTACGTGATCGGGATGGGCGAATCCAAGACGCCCCTGGCTCTCACCAAGGCCTGCAACAAGTTCATCCACCTGGATCTGATTTCAGGAGAGGTGGTGGAGGAGAAGCCCGCCAGACCGTCGGGAGGCGGAAAGAAGCAGAAGGCCAGCGTGTCGGAGGAGAAGCAGGACAGCACGGTGACGCCCATCAGCGAGATCGAGGAATCCATCGTTACCTTTGTGCAGAACAATGAAAACAAGGGGAAATCCACCTACCTGGGCGAGGTGGGAAGCCGCCTGTGCGACAAGTTCATCGAGTTTGACGCAAGAAACTATGGTTATACCAAGCTGGTTACCCTCCTTCGGGATAAATGCCCGAAGCTGACCATCATCCAGGAGGGAACCTCCTACCGGATCGAGCTGCAGGAGCAGACCGGGCCGGAGGATCTGGAAAAGGAGATCATTGCCTTCCTGAAAAAGAACGGCGGCAAGGTGGACAACCTTTCCCTGGTGCTGGAGCAGCTGAAGAAGAAGCATCCCCGCTTTAACCTGAGCGATTACGGCTACAGCCGGGTGTCCAGCTTCCTGAGAAGCTTTGGCAGCATCGCGGTGCAGGAGAACGCCCTGATGCTGAAAGAGAAATGAGGGAGGCGGCATGAGTGAAGTGATCGTAATAGGCGGTGGTGCGGCCGGGATGATGGCCGCCGCAGCCGCCGCGCAGAAGGGGCACAGCGTCCTTCTTCTGGAAAAGAATGAAAAGCTGGGCAAGAAGGTTTACATAACGGGTAAAGGGCGGTGTAATGTGACCAACGCCTGCGGGGTACAGGAGCTGTTTGACAATGTAGTTACCAATCCCAGATTCCTCTACAGCGCCATTTATGGCTTTGATAATGCTGCGGTGCAGGATTTCTTTGAGAAAAGGGGATGCCCGCTGAAGGTGGAGAGGGGAAACCGGGTATTCCCGGTATCGGATCATTCCTCCGATATTATCCGGACGCTGGAGCGGGAGCTGGCACGCCTGGGCGTGGACGTCCGTCTCAAAACCCCGGTGAAAAGGATTCTGGCAGACCGCACGGAGGGGGAGAAGCCCAGGGTGACGGGAGCGGAGCTTCTCTTTGGTGAAAAGCTGTCTGCGGACGCGGTGATCCTGGCCTGCGGCGGCCTGTCCTATCCGGCTACCGGCTCCACCGGGGACGGCTACCGCATGGCTCAGGAGCTGGGACATACCAGGACGGCTCTTGCCCCCTCCCTTGTTCCCTTTGTGATCCGGGAGGACTGGTGCCCTGCTCTGCAGGGGCTTGCTCTGAAAAATGTGGAGGCTGCGCTTGTGGTGGATGGGAAGGAGATCTACAGAGGCTTTGGGGAGATGCTTTTCACCCATTTCGGGGTGAGCGGGCCGCTGATTTTAAGCGCCAGCAGCTATTATCAGAGAGAACTGGCCAGACTGTCCGGGAAGAAGGGGAAACGGAAGGACGGCAAAAGGGCGGCAGGCGCAGAGAGCGGCGGGAAAGCGGCCCCTTTGCCGGAGACCGGCCGTATTCCTTCGCGGGAGGCGGCTCCTTCGCCGGAGGCCTGCCTGCTTCTTGATCTGAAGCCTGCCCTTACCCGGGAGCAGCTGGATAAGCGGATTCTCAGGGACTTTGAAGCCAGCCGGAACCGGCAGTTTAAGAACGCGGTGGACGGCCTTTTCCCTGCCCGCCTGATCCCGGTGATGCTCCGGCTGTCCGGGATCGATCCGGAGAAAAAGGTGAATGAGATCACCAGGGAGGAACGGAAGCAGTTTGTGGAACTGATCAAGAGCGTCCGCCTGACCGTGAACGGGACGCGGGGCTTTGAGGAGGCTGTTATCACCAGAGGCGGCATTCCGGTGAAGGAGGTCAATCCCTCCACCATGGGCTCCAGGCTGGCGGAGGGGCTGTACCTGGCCGGGGAAATGCTGGATCTGGACGCTCTCACAGGGGGCTTCAACCTACAGATCGCCTGGTCAACGGGCTGGCTGGCTGGTTCCAGTGTATAGGAGGGCAGGCGTGGAGGCGAGGGACCGCCTGACAGAAAAGGCGTCCGGCATACCTCTCATGCGTCCGGCAGGCATCGCCAGACGGCAGCATCACCTGATGGCGGTATCACCTGGCAACAGCTGTGCCTGGCATGGACATATGCGCCGGTGCGTGTGTGATTTTACATTTTTACAGATAGGAGAGAAAGCATGAGCTATAATATTGCAATAGACGGGCCGGCAGGGGCCGGAAAGAGCACCATTGCCCGCCAGGCGGCGAAGAAGCTTGGATTTGTTTATGTGGACACAGGGGCCATGTACCGGGCCATTGCCCTGTATCTGCTGCGCGCAGGCGTATCCGCCTCCGACAGGGAGAGGGTGGCGGCGGAATGTGCCGGGGCTGACGTGAGCATCACCTATGAAGATGGGGAGCAGGTGGTTCTTTTGAACGGAGAGAACGTAAACGGCCTGATCCGCACAGAAGAGGTGAGCGCCATGGCATCCCGGATTTCCTCAGTGGAGCAGGTGCGCGTAAGGCTTCTGGATCTGCAGAGAGATCTTGCGGCGGCCCACAATGTGATCATGGACGGCCGTGACATCGGAACCTGCATCCTCCCGCATGCGGATGTGAAGATTTTCCTCACGGCCAGCACGGCGGTGCGGGCCAGACGGCGCTATCTGGAGCTTTCTGAAAAGGGCGGAAAGGAAACCCTGGAGGAGGTGGAGCGCAAGATCATAAAAAGGGACGAGGATGACCGGAACCGGGAAATTTCCCCTCTGCGGGAGGCGGAGGACGCGGTGCATGTGGACACGTCTGAAATGAATATTGACCAGGCAGTGGAGAGGATCCTTCATATCTGCCGGGAGAAGGGAATCGGGTAAAAGACATGGAAGTGATTCGCGCCAAGAGCGCAGGCTTCTGCTTCGGCGTGAAGCGCGCGGTGGAGAAGGTATACGAACAGATCGAGGCACAGCAGAGCAGCGCTTCCCCCAGGCCCATCTACACCTACGGCCCCATCATCCACAATGAATCGGTGGTGCAGGATCTGGAAAGGAAGGGCGTGAGGGTGCTTGAGACGCCGGAGGAGCTGGAGCGTCTTAAAGAGGGCATTGTGATTATCCGTTCCCACGGCGTGCCCCGCAGCATTTATGAGAAGGCCGGCCGTCCCGGACTGGAGTGCGTGGACGCCACCTGTCCCTTCGTGAAGCGCATCCACCGCATCGTGGAAAAGGAAAGCGCTGCCGGAAGCCAGGTGGTGATTATCGGCAACGCGGGCCATCCGGAGGTGGAGGGAATCCGGGGCTGGTCGTGTACGCCGGCTGCGGCGGTGGAGACCAGGGAGGAGGCGGAACGCTTTCTGGAAGAGCTGGATAAGGGGAAATGGGGGGCGGAAAACCCCTCTAATTCAGGAAAAAAGCTGTGCATCGTGTCTCAGACGACATTTAACTACAATAAATTTCAAGAATTAGTTGAAATTTTTCAAAAAAAAGGTTATGATACTAGTGTTGTGAATACTATCTGTAACGCAACTGAGGAGAGACAAACTGAGGCAAAGGAAATTGCAGCAAAGGTCGATGCCATGATCGTGATCGGCGGCAGGCACAGCTCCAACACCAGGAAGCTGTACGAGATCTGCTGCAAGGAATGTGCTCACACCTGTTTGATACAGACACTGGATGACTTGCACTTAGAACTACCCGAAGCTGTCCGCCTGGTGGGTATTACAGCCGGAGCGTCTACCCCGAATAAATTAATCGAGGAGGTTCAAAATTATGTCAGAATTAACTTTTGAACAAATGTTGGAGGAATCATTAAAAACAATACATGCAGGAGAGGTAGTCGAGGGCACGGTTATTGATGTGAAGCCTGAAGAAGTAATCCTCAATATCGGATACAAATCTGACGGCATTCTTACCAGAAGCGAATATACCAACGATTCCAGCGTGGACATGACCCAGGTGCTTAACGTGGGTGACAAGATGGAAGTAAAGGTTCTCAAGGTAAACGATGGGGAAGGCCAGGTGACCCTTTCCTACAAGCGCCTCGCAGCGGACAGAGGCAATAAGAGAATTGAGGAGGCCTACAACAGCCATGAGGTGCTCAAGGCAAAGGTTACCCAGGTTCTGGATGGCGGCCTGAGCGTGGTTGTAGAGGAAGTAAGAATTTTCATTCCTGCCAGCCTGGTTTCCGATACCTATGAAAAGGATCTGACCAAGTATGCCGGAACAGAGATTGAGTTTGTAATCAGCGAATACAATCCCAAGAGAAGAAGATACATCGGAGACCGCAAGCAGCTCATCGTTGCCAGAAAGGCTGAGATGCAGAAGGAGCTGCTGGAGAGAATCCATGTGGGCGATGTAGTAGAAGGCGTTGTGAAGAACGTTACCGACTTCGGTGCATTCATTGACCTGGGCGGCGCAGACGGACTGCTTCACATTTCCGAGATGTCCTGGGGCCGGATCGAGCATCCCAAGAAGGTGTTCAAGGTTGGCGATCAGGTTAAGGTTCAGATCAAGGATATTAACGGAACCAAGATTGCCCTCAGCATGAAGTTTGACGACGCCAATCCCTGGAGGAATGCAGCTGAGAAGTATGCAGTAGGCAATGTGGTAACCGGAAGAGTTGCCAGAATGACCGACTTCGGCGCATTCGTGGAGCTGGAGCCCGGAATCGATGCCCTGCTTCATGTATCCCAGATCGCCAAGGAGCATGTGGACAAGCCCTCCGATGTTCTCAAGACCGGAGAGGAGATCACTGCAAAGGTGGTTGATTTCAACGAAGCTGACAAGAAGATCAGCCTGAGCATCAAGGCTCTTCTCACTCCCGAACCCAGAGAAGTGAAGGAAGAGGAGTCCGTAGCAGAGTCTGACGCGGATGTAGTGTCCGTGGATATTGACGCTGTGATTGCAAAGCAGGCGGCTGAAGAAGAATAAAATGAAATAAAACAGGAGGCGGTATGCTGGGCATACCGCTTCTTTCCAGGTGAAAGGCTTCTCACTTTCTAATAAAGGCTTTGTCGTGAGACGGGATTCCCTCTTCATCCGAAAGATAGCGTTCTACCCGCATATGAAGATCATATTTTTCGCGCAGGCCTATGATCTGCCGCATCATGGGAGACCCGTGATGCAGGTCGAGGGAAGCCTGATCCTTCCAGCTGTCGATGAGCAGAACGGTGTTCTCATCTTCCATTGGAAAGAAGTATTCATATCTCAAATTCCCTTCCTCCGACCGGATTTGGCCTGCAATTCCAGTAGAGAGCATTTCTTCGGCGAAGCCTCTGGCTTTGCCTGCTTCACCGGTATAATAGATGTTTACCGTGATGGCCATTTTATTTATTCCTCTTTCTTTATCTATAGATTCAAATTTCCATACAGAGCTGAAATTTACTTATTCCGTCTGATATACATTTCAAATAATAATCCAAGCCCGGAAATAACAGACAATATGCTTCCTGCCGTGTACCAGTTTCTTTCATTCGCTAAAAGTCGGCTGAATTCCGAAGCGCCTAAGATCATGACTATGCCAGCAATGAAAAGAATGATCCATATTTTTCTTTTGGTCATTATAAAAGCCTCCCTTGAGTTCTCTAGAGCGTGTTTGAAAATTGCTTTCTGCCAGATGTGCGTCCCAATTTGTGGGAGATTTGCCCCAAATGAACGCGGCGTAATGGTACGATCCGTGAATTTGGGGCAAATCTCTCCATGGGTTTAGGTTCATTGCTTCTGCATCCCTGCCAGGACAAGACGGGCGTATTCCGTCATTCGGGAAGGAGAAGAAGCCGCACCATCAGCAGGAGCCGGGGCGGACGCAGCTCTGCCCCTTTCGTTTTCATTTCCGTAAACCGTTTCATTTTCGTAAGCCTTCTCATTTCCGTAAACCATTTCATTCCCGCAAAGCTTTTCATTCTGCGGCAGGATCTCCTCCAACAGAAGAAAAGCCTCCTTCCCCTTTGCCGATCTGCGGAAAACATGGGAAAAAAGATCCGTGTCCACCCTGGCAGAAGCATCCTTTTTCCGTGTCCCGGAGGAAATGCCGGGAAGGGGCGCAAATTCTCCTGTCTTTCTGGTATAGCAGGTTTCCGGTGTGGCGGGAACCCGGCAGGATTTATCCACATAGATGGCCACCGATTTATGGATGGCACGATCCTCTGCGGGCAGGTAGGAATAATTCTTGTAATCCGGGTAGAAATATTTCAGTTCATCCTGAATAACGGGAACCTTAAGAAGCCCCGTTTTTCCTTCGCCTGAGAAGAAGCAGCCGTTTCCGTGGACGGCGAGAGGAACAGGGAGAGGGCAGTCCAGCGTCAGACGGATCAGCAGCTCCTTCTGCGCAGGCTGGGAAAGCCGTCTGCTGCTTCCGGCTGTGTGGGAAAGCGGTGCGGAATCCTGCATCTGCCCTGTACCTTCCGCATAGGGTGTATAGGAAGAAACCTCCGCACCCTGGGCCTGAACGCCTCCTGAGAAGAGCGCAGGGAAGGACAGGACGGGAAGGATGGAGAGCATACCCCGGATGTCGTCCGCATTGTGCAGAAGCAGCACCTTCAGAAGCCGCTCATCCTGCCGCCCCACATAGACCCGGTACAGCTCGATGAGCTGCCCGCCATTAAAGGGATCCTCACGGAAAATGCCCAGAAACTCCTCCAGCGTTTTCTGCCTGCAGTTGGGAAGCTTGAGCGCATTTTTCAGAGGAGAGATCCGGCGGTATAGATCCAGCTGCTCCATATCGGGCAGGGGGGAGCGGAGCCCGTATTTCCTGCACCGGGTCTGCAGGAAGGGCAGGTCGAAAGTGGTTCCGTTAAAGTGGATGAGCCTGCGGAACTGGCCTGCATACTTCAGAAATGCTTCCAGTATGGCCTCCTCCTCGCAAGGCCCCTGGGCAAACCATTGCCGCAGCACCCAGTCTCCGCCCTCCATCGCAGCGCAGCCGATCAGGTAGACCTGGGCGCTTTTCGGGGAAAGGCCGGTGGATTCGATGTCGAAAAACAGGGCGTCCTCCGCTGCTCCCACAGAGGCGGAGATTGTTTCTTTTAAATTGTCCGGTATGAGTTCTATTTGTGTTTTCATACAAACAATATACCACATTTTTTGGATTTTCTGTAGTAATTTGATGAAAATTGAGGTATGATTATGGAGTGCAGATTACTGTCTGCCGGCTGCCGGCGGACAGTAACGGTGGAGTTTTTTTGGGGAGCCTCGAAAAGACGGGAAATGAAACAGAAAAGAGGGAAGTAGTGTGAAAAATAAGCCTGATGGCTTATTTTTCACACGGCTATTTGTGCCGGAGCGTCACAAATAGCAAGGATGGCAGAAGAAAAATGGCATTCGCAATTTTTCTTCGCCCCGTCGCTTACGCTCCGGAATGGAGATTAATATGGCTAAGGCGAAATGTACCTTTGTGGGCGGCGTCCATCCCTACGACGGCAAGGATCTGTCGAAGGACAAGCCCATCAAAGCGGTTCTGCCCAAGGGGGATCTGGTATTTCCGCTGTCTCAGCACATCGGTGCGCCTGCGGTTCCCGTTGTGGAGAAGGGGGAGCGCGTCCTGGCGGGGCAGAAGCTCGCGGAAGCGGCGGGCTTCGTATCGGCGCCGGTGTACTGTACCGTGTCGGGAACGGTGAAAGCCATCGAGCCCCGGCGGGTGGTGACCGGGGACAATGTGATGAGCATTGTGGTGGAGAACGACTGTCTGTATGAGGAGGTGGGGTATCCCGCCGTAAAGCCTCTGGAGGAGCTTTCCAGGGAGGAGATCATCGGCCTGGTGAAGGAGGCCGGAGTGGTGGGCATGGGAGGCGCAGGCTTTCCCACCCATGTGAAGCTGTCTCCCAGGGAGCCTGAGAAAATAGAATACGTGATTGCAAACTGTGCGGAGTGCGAGCCGTATCTGACCTCCGATTACCGCAGGATGATGGAGGAGCCGGATAAGCTGGTGGACGGCCTGAAGGTGATCCTGAAGCTGTTTCCCAATGCAAAAGGGGTGCTGGCGGTGGAGGACAACAAGCCCGACTGCATCAGGCTTTTGCAGGAGCGGACGGAAGGGGAGGAAAGGATTCAGGTGAAGAAGCTGAAGACCAAGTATCCCCAGGGCTCGGAACGGCAGCTCATCTTTGCGGTGACGGGCCGGGCCATCAATTCCTCCATGCTTCCGGCGGACGCAGGCTGTATCGTGGACAACGTGGATACCATCGTGGCAGTGAACCGGGCGGTGAGAGAGGGAAAACCTCTGATGCACCGGATCGTGACCGTGACAGGGGACGCCATTGCGGATCCCAGGAATTTTCTGGTGAGGATCGGTACCAATTATCATGAGCTGATCAAGGAGGCGGGGGGCTTTGCAAAGGAGCCTGTGAAGATTATTTCCGGCGGGCCCATGATGGGCTTCGGTATTTTTGACCTGGATGTGCCCACCACCAAAACGGCCTCCGCCCTGCTGTGCTTGTCCCACGATGAGGTGGAGGAGCCCTCCGCCTGCATCAACTGCGGACGCTGTGTGGAGGCCTGCCCCTCCAGGCTGGTTCCTACCCTGCTCACCACCTATGCGGAGCACTATGACATGGAAGCCTTTGAGAAGCGTGACGGCATGGAGTGCTGTGAATGCGGCTGCTGCAGCTTCGTCTGCCCGGCCAAACGGCAGCTCACCCAGTCCATCAAATCCATGCGCAAGATGATCCTTGCAGAACGTAAAAAGAAAAAATAAGGGGGAAAGATGCGATGAGCGACCTGATGAGAGTATCATCCAATCCGCATATCAGGGACAAGGCGTCCACCAGCCGGATCATGCTTCTGGTAATCCTTGCCCTGCTTCCGACAACGGTTTTTGGAATCTGGAATTTTGGGATACGGGCTCTTCTGATCGTGGCGGTGACCATTGCCTCCACGGTGCTGACGGAGTTTTGTTTTGAGAAGCTTACGAAGAAAAAGAATACCATCGGCGATCTGTCCGCAGTGGTGACGGGCCTTCTGCTGGCTCTGAACCTGCCGGTGAGTGTGCCCTGGTGGATTGGGGTAATCGGAGGCGTGTTTGCCATCCTGGTGGTGAAAATGCTGTTCGGCGGGCTGGGACAGAACTTTATGAATCCGGCTCTGGGAGCCAGATGCTTCCTGCTGATCTCCTTTACCTCCATCATGACCAATTTTGACTGTGACGCCTACACGGGAGCTACCCCTCTTGCGGCCATGAGAGCGGGAGAGAGCGTGAACGTGCTGGATATGGTGGTGGGAAGGACAGGCGGGACCATCGGGGAGACCTCCATGGTGTGCATCGTCCTGGGAGCCTGCATTCTGATCTGGTTTGAGATCATTGATTTAAGGATCCCCGGAACCTATATTGTCACCTTTGTGATCTTCCTGATTCTGTTCGGCGGGCATGGGTTTGACCGTTATTACATATCCGCCCAGCTGTCAGGCGGCGGACTGATGCTTGGCGCTTTCTTCATGGCGACGGACTATGTGACCAGGCCGGTGACGAAGAAGGGACAGTACCTGTACGGAATTTTCCTCGGGATCATGACGGGTATTTTCCGGGTGTTCGGCGCAAGCGCCGAGGGCGTATCCTACGCCATCATCCTGGGCAACCTCCTGGTTCCCCTGATGGAAAAGATTACCCTGCCGAAGGCATTCGGGAAAGGAGGGGAACGGGCATGAAAAGCATGTTGAAGGATGCGGCGATCCTGTTTCTGATCACCCTGTTTGCCGGACTGGCTCTTGGAGGCGTATATCAGCTGACCAAGGAGCCGATTGCGGTGCAGGAGGAACTGAAGCGTACCCGGGCCATGCAGGAGGTATTCGAGGACGCGGTGCAGTTTGAGGAGCCAGGCGGTTTTGATGCGGTGGCGGTCCAGGCCGTGCTGGATCAGGGCGGCCATACGGGCAGCAGCATAGAAGGGATTTCCTCGGCGCTGAACGGGGAGGGAAACAGGCTGGGCTATGTGATCACGGTGACCAATCATGAGGGCTATGGCGGCGACATCAGATTTGCCATGGGCGTGAGGCTGGACGGAACCCTGAACGGAATATCCCTGCTGGCCATCACAGAGACGGCGGGGCTTGGCATGCAGGCCGGCGAGGTGCTGGTTCCCCAGTTTGCAGGCCGGAAGGCGGACAGCTTTGTGTACACCAAGGGGGGCGCGTCTGCGGACAACGAGGTGGATGCCATCAGCTCCGCTACGGTGACTACCAATGCGGTGACCAACGGGGTCAATGCCGGGCTGTACTATTTTCAAACGGAACTGAAGGAGGGAAACGGCGATGAATAAAGCGTTGGAACGCCTGTATAACGGCATAATCAAAGAAAATCCCACCTTTGTGCTGACCCTTGGCATGTGTCCCACCCTGGCGGTGACCACCTCGGCCATCAACGGGCTGGGCATGGGCCTGTCCACCATGGTGGTTCTGGCACTGAGCAATCTGATGATCTCGGCCCTCAGAAAGGTGATTCCCGACCGGGTGAGGATTCCCGCCTTTATCGTGATCGTGGCCAGCTTCGTGACGGTGGTGGAGCTGCTTCTGAAGGCCTATGTGCCTGCGCTGAACGAGTCGCTGGGAATCTATATTCCTCTGATCGTGGTAAACTGCATCATCCTGGGCCGTGCGGAGAGCTATGCCTCCAAGAATCCTCCCATCCCGTCCCTCTTTGACGGAATCGGCATGGGGCTTGGCTTTTCCCTTGCTCTTACCTGCATCGGCGCGGTGAGAGAGCTGCTGGGCGCGGGAGAGATCTTCGGCTTCCATATCATGCCGGATTCCTATGTGCCCATCAGTATTTTCGTCCTGGCTCCGGGTGCGTTCTTCGTGCTGGCAGCCCTGACGGCCATCCAGAATAAAATCAAGATCAACGGAGAGCGGAAAGGAAAGGATATGTCCCGCATCCAGTCCGGCTGCAGCAGCGATTGTATGTCCTGTGGGGAGAGCGGCTGTTCCAGACGGTTTTTCGGGACGGACGGCAGTTCCCCGGCAGGGGCCGCGGGACAGACAGGAGAACAGGCAGAAGGGGAGGCGAAGTAAAGCATGGAACAGGTAAAAGAGCTTCTGTTAATTTTAATCAGCTCATCCCTTGTGAGCAACGTGGTACTCAGCCAGTTTCTGGGCCTGTGTCCCTTCCTGGGCGTGTCCAAAAAGGTGGAGACGGCTGCGGGCATGGGGGCTGCGGTAATTTTCGTCATCACCGTTTCCAGTGCGGTGGCAGGGGTGATCTATAAGTTCATCCTGGTGCCTCTGGACATTACCTATCTGCAGACCATCGTATTCATTCTGGTAATTGCGGCCCTGGTGCAGTTCGTGGAAATGTTCCTCAAGAAATATATGAAGGCTCTGTATCAGGCCCTGGGCGTATACCTTCCCCTGATTACAACCAACTGTGCGGTTCTGGGCGTGGCCTTAAACAACGTGCAGAAGGAGTACGGGATTCTGGCAGGGACGGTGAACGGCTTTGCCACAGCGGCGGGCTTTACCGTCTCCATTGTAATCCTGGCTGGTATCCGGGAAAAAATGCAGTACAACGACATTCCCGAGTCTTTTCGGGGAATGCCCATTGTGCTGGTGACGGCGGGACTGATGGCGATTGCCTTCTGCGGCTTCGCCGGATTATTGTAGGGGAGGTGCCTTATGCTGACTGGAATTTTGATTGCGATAGCGGTGGTGGGCGGCGTGGGAGCCTTCATCGGCCTGTTCCTGGGCGGTGCCTCCCTGATCTTTGCCGTTGACGTGAATGAAAAGGAGGCGGCTGTGCTGGAGCAGCTTCCCGGCAACAACTGCGGAGGCTGCGGCTATCCGGGCTGTTCCGGCCTGGCGGCCGCCATTGCGGCGGGGGAAGCGCCCGTCAATGCCTGCCCGGTGGGCGGGGAGGCGGTGGGGGCGAAGATCGCCCAGATCATGGGCGTGGAGGCCCAGGAGAGCGAAAGGATGGTGGCCTTCGTCCAATGCCAGGGAACCAAGGATAAGATCAAGGTGGATTATGAATATGTGGGGGTAAAGGACTGCCGGATGCTCTCCTTTGTTCCCAACGGCGGCGCAAAGTCCTGCAACTTTGGCTGTCTGGGCTATGGAAGCTGCGTGGAGGTCTGCCCTTTTGACGCCATTCACGTGTTTAACGGAGTGGCCAGAGTGGACAGGGAGGCCTGTAAGGCCTGCGGAAAATGTATTTCTGTCTGTCCCAAGAACCTGATCACTTTGATCCCCTATTCAGCCCAGTATGCGGTGGCCTGCAGCTCCGGAGATAAGGGGCCGATTACCATGAAGGACTGCCGTGCAGGCTGTATCGGCTGCGGAATCTGCGCAAAGAACTGTCCCTCCGGCGCTATTAAGGTGGAGAATTTCAATGCCACGATTGATCAGAGCAAGTGTACCGGCTGCGGGATCTGTGCGGAAAAGTGCCCGAAGAAGGTGATTGTGGTGACGGGCGGGAAGGCTGTGGCGGGGGGATAACCGCTCCCTCCTTTTGTGGAGAAGGAAGTCATCCTGTGCCGTTTCCATCCAGGGAGATGCCGCTGCTGGGATGGAGAACCTGATCCTGGGTGATAAAAACTGCCTCCACTCCGGGCAGGCTCTCGATCAGCTTCATCCCTTCTTCCAGCCCAAGGCAGAAGCAGGTTGTGCTCAGCGCATCCCCCTCCAGGGAGGAGCGTGAGAGGATGGTGACGCTGTACAGGCTGTTTTCTACCGGATACCCGGTCTGCGGGTCGAGAATATGATGGTAGAGACGGCCGTCCTTTTCAAAATACCGCTGGTAGACGCCGGAGGAAACCAGGGACTGATCGCGGACGGACAGAATGGCGGCGGCGCTTCCTCCCTGATCGAAGGGCCTCTGGATGCCAATGCGGAAAGGCTCCCCGTCAGGACGGCTTCCCAGGGTCAGCACGTTTCCTCCCAGGTCCAGCAGGGCATGCTCCACGCCCTGCTCCAGCAGATATTCCTTCAGACGGTCGGCCACATATCCCTTGGCCACAAACCCCAAATCGATGGAAGCCCCGGGATCCTCCAGGACAACCTGGTTTCCGCTCAAATGGATTTTTTCATAGCCCACATGGCTCAGACCTTCCTGTATCTGGGTTTCATCCGGTATCCGTACCTGCTCCTCGTCCAGGGCGGCCTGGACGCCAAAATCCCACAACGAGGACAGGGGCGCAATGGTGGGATCGATGCGTCCGTTGCTGAGCTTCGCGTAGGAAAGGGCAGTCTGCAGCAGGGAGATGGTTTCAGGGGAGACCTCCACAGGTTTTCCCTGGCTGTGATTGATCCGGTAGACATCGCTTCCCTCCTTCGTGCGGCTGAACAGCTCCTCGTACTTCTGGCACAGGCTGAAGCAGGTGTCGATCAGAGGTTCGTCCGTCGCATCATAGACGGTGATGGTGACTGCCGTGTCGAAATAGAAGCCTGTCCGGGAAATGGGTTCTGAGGCTTTTCCGCAGCCTGACAGCATCAGTGCCCAAAAGAGACAGAAAAAAAGGGGAAGCGGTTTCTTTTTCATGAATAGTTCCTTTTCCATGAATAGTTCCTTTTTTATTAGTAGTTTTTTTCTTATTAACAATTTCTTTTGTATTCTTTCTGACATGGCTTTTCTCAGCATCATAGGGATTACCTTTCTTAAATGTACGTAAGAATCCTTCTCCGCTGTTTCCGGGTAAGCCGGTAAACAGCAATATCTTATCTTCTGAAATACAGTTCTGAAAATGATTTCCGGTGACAAAATTAAATATAACATGTTATGAGAAACTTGAAAACCGTGGCTTGGTTCGCGTTGGCATGAACTGCCATATCCTGTCAGGCTGGAAAAGTTGTGGATATATTTTTATCCGTTGATGCGTAAAATATGACTATAGTGTGAAATAGATTTTACATTTGTATTACAAAACAGAAAAGAAAGGCGGGAAGAGGAGTGGAAGCCAGAGCAGTAAAAAGCGCCTGCTGGGAAGCGGATCATAAAAAATACAGGAGGTATGAGCGATACGGAGTCATGCTTCTGACGGCGAGTATGGTGACGGCCATGGCGGCGGTCTGCGGCAGGGGGACGGCGTTGAACCTGACGGCCTCCAGACAGGCAGAGCACGCCGCCGTGATGGAGCAGCTCACGGCTATGGAGGAGACAAGCTGTCAGGTGAAGGCGGCTCCGGCGGATTCCCGGCAGAGGGTGATCCGCTATGAGGTGATGGAAAAGGAACCGGCTTACCGGCTCAGCGACGCCGACTACGACACCCTGCTTCGCATTGTGGAGGCAGAGGCCGGAGGAGAGGATGAGAACGGGAAGCTTCTGGTGGCAAATGTAGTGCTGAACCGGGTGGAAAGCAGCCTTTTTCCTGATACTGTCACAGAGGTGGTGTATCAGAAGGAGTACGGAGTCTGCCAGTTCTCCCCGGTGGGCGATGGCCGCATCGACCGGGTCACGGTCAGCGAGGAGACAAGGAGAGCGGTGGAGAGAGCCGTCTATGATGGGGAGGATCTTTCAAAAGGCGCTCTTTACTTTGCGGCTAGAAGCGCGGCAGCCTCCGACCGTATGGCCTGGTTTGACCGGAATCTGACATGGCTGTTTGCTTATGGCGGGCATGAATTTTATATGTGAACGTACCTCTTTTGCGCAGCAAAGCTTTCAACAGGCCCGCGAAAGTTACTGTTTACGGGCCTGCCGTGAACAGTAACCAAGTGTTTTTGAATCGGCGCGGCTGAACGGCAAAAGCTTGCGGAAAGAGAACGTATGTGCTATACTTTTGCGTAGATAAAGTGAATCAGGCTGCCTGGCAGGCCGGATGGTTTTGGAGGCCCAGATGGCGGCAGCGGGGGAGTGTCGAAATGACAACAAGAAAAGCGGTTTTGGATTACGGGCTTACGTTTCCGGAGGTTTACGTGGACGCGCCTTTTCATGATGACAACTGGGTACTGCTCCGGTACCGGAAGAACCGGAAGGCTTTTGCGTGGACGTATGAGAAGGATGGTTTTCTGTGGGTGAATGTGAAGGTGGATCCTCAGTGGAGGGATGTGTGGCGGGCGGCCTATGACGGGGTGCTGCCCGGGTATCATCAGAATAAGGAGCACTGGAATTCCCTGCGTCTGGACGGGAGCATACCGGAGAGGGAAGTGAAGCGGATGATCGCGGAAAGCTATGATCTGATCGCGGGGAAGTAAGCAGAGGCCATATGTGGAAAATGTGCAGAAGATGGGAGGGATATTCCAGAGCCGAAGGGCAGACTGCTGTATGCCTGATGATGAGAAGGATAACCGGGAAAGAACAGATGACCGGCTGAAAAGAAGAAACGGAGAAAGGAAGCTATGGAACCAAGGAAGATCAGGATCGTGAAGAAAAACGACGAATATTCCCAGGAATATCAGGTTGGGGATATTCTTACGGTGGAGGGAACCTGGTACGGCGGCGTTCATGCCGCGGGAAGATCGGGGGTGCCCGTTTCACTGGACCGGGAGGAATATGAGGAGTGGGCAGAGCAGGAGGAGAGGCGGATCGATCCCTGGTCGTATCAGCTTGGGGTGATGGACTGTTTCTGCGAGATGGTGGCAAACGGCCTGAAAAAGCTGGCCATGAGCCATCCCTTTGCGGACAGGAGGGAGCGGGATTCCTATCTTGCGGAGGTGAAAAGGCTTTGCGGGCAGTATGGGATTTTATACTATGCGGAGGATGAGGCCTTTGTCACGGAGCTGTTTCCCAGGAAGATGAGCGAGGGGATGTGCCTGTTCCTGTTTTTCAGGACGCAGGAGGTATTGGAGGAGTACCGGGAGCTGAGGGAGAGACAGAGACGGCTTATGGCCCAGGGGACGTACACCGTGCAGGCGGCGCAGGAGATCGCGCGGGAGTTCGGGCGCCTTCTGTCCTATCCGGAGGACGGGATCGAACGGCTGATCCGGAAGCCGCTGGCTGATGCTGGATGTAACAAAGAAGGCCGTTCTGGAGGATGTGAAGGAGCTGATTTCACTGCGCATGCCGGGACGAAAGAGGAATTAGAGCATGTCTGAAAAATGCTCTTGCGCTTTAAAACAGGAGAAACGGATAAAATGATCATAGGAACACATATGTCGATAGCGGGCGGGCTGGTGAAAACGGCGGAAAATGTGGTGAAGATGGAGGCCGACACCATGCAGATCTTCAGCAGGAATCCAAGAGGCTCCAATTTCAGGATCCCTGACGGGGAGGAGGTTCGCAGATTCCAGGAGATCAGGAGGGAGCAGGGCTGGGGGCCGATCCTGGCTCATGCGCCCTATACCATGAACCTGGCCAGTGCCCAGGAAAAGGTGTACGAGTTTGCCTGCACGGTGATCCGGGAGGATGTTGGGCGCATGGATGCTCTTGGAATTGAAAATATCGTGTTTCATCCGGGAAGCCATACGGGAATCGGCGTACAGGCAGGGATACAGAATATTATCCGGGGGCTGAACCAGGCCATCACGGGGCAGGAGCGGATCACGGTGCTGCTGGAGACCATGAGCGGCAAGGGGACGGAGATCGGAGTATCGTTTGAACAGCTGAAAGAGATCCGGGATGGCGCAGACCATCCGGAGCGGATCGGGATCTGCCTGGATACCTGCCACGTATTTTCGGCAGGGTACGATATTGTAAACGATCTGGACGGGGTGCTGGAGGAGTTTGACCGGGTGCTGGGGCTTTCTCTGCTCCGGGCCATCCATCTGAATGACAGCCTGACCCCGTTTGGAGCCCATAAGGACAGGCACAGCACCATCGGGACGGGACAGATCGGAATGGAAGCCCTTCTGCGGGTGCTGACCCATCCGGCCCTGCGCCATCTTCCCTTTTATCTGGAGACGCCCCTGGACGATGTAGGGCATAAGGAGGAGATCAGGATGCTGCGGGAAAGGGTTTCCGGGAGGAATGGGGATGGATGAGCAGGCGCGCGTGATACATAGAAGAAAAATCCCGGCAAGAAGGGCGCAGTATGCGAAGCTGCCCTCGGACATGAGCCCGGAGCTTGGAGCCTGTCTGGGGCAGATGGGGATCAGCAGGCTGTACAGCCACCAGGCGCAGATGTTTGAGGCTGTCCGGTCGGGGGAGGATGTGGTGATCACAACCTCCACGGCCAGCGGCAAGACTCTTTCCTTCCTGCTTCCGGTTCTGGAAAGCCTTCTGGAGGATCCGTCGGGAAGGGCTGTTTTTCTGTATCCCACCAAGGCTTTGGCGGCGGATCAGCTTCGTGCGCTGAAGCCTTTTCTCTCCTGCTTCCAGGGAAGGATAGAGGCAGGGGTGTATGACGGGGATACGCCCGCACAGGAGCGGAGCAGGATCAGAAGGTGTGCAAACCTGATTTTGACGAATGCGGATATGCTGAATACTTCTTTTCTGCCAAACCACAGCAGCTACGGGTTTGATTTTATTTTCAGCCATCTGAAATTCGTGGTGATCGACGAGCTTCACAGCTACCGGGGAGCCTTCGGCTCCCATCTGGCAAATCTGTTCCGCAGGCTGGAACGGATCTGCCGGTATTATCAGGCGAGGCCGCAGTTTTTGTGCAGCTCGGCAACCATTGCCAATCCGGCCCAGCTTGCCTCACTCATCTGCGGCAGGCCGTTTCGGGTCATCGACCAGGACGGCTCTCCTGCGCCGGAAAAGGAATTTATCTTTCTTCAGCCGCCGCCCCTCTCCCCTGCCTCCAACGGGGGGCGGGAGAACCCGGGCCTGCGTATGTCAGCCGCAGGGACGGCCGCCTGCCTGATTCCCGGCCTGGTGAGGGAGGGGCGCCATTTCATTGCATTTGCGGGGAGCAGGAGGAATGTGGAGGTGATCCTGAGGGAGGCCCGGGACCGGATGGAGACGGTGGATATGGCCCGGAGGATCGCCGGATACAGAAGCGGTTATACTCCGGCGGAGAGGAGACAGATTGAACGGAAAATGGCGGACGGGGAGCTGTCCGGCCTTGTTTCTACCAATGCGCTGGAGCTTGGCATAGACATCGGCGCGCTGGATACCACCGTGCTGGCAGGATATCCGGGCACCTGCGCTTCCTTCTGGCAGCAGACGGGGCGGGCCGGCAGGAGGAACGGCACGGCTTCCTGCGTCAACTATCTGATTCTGAAAAGCCATCCCTTCGACCAGTATATAGCGGCCTGCCCGGAATGGCTTTTTTCAGGAAAAAGCGAGAACGCGGTGGTGGACCGGGACAATCTTCTCATCCAGCTTGCCCACATCCGGGCGGCGGCCGCGGAGCTTCCCCTGACACTGGACGATATGGCGCTGTTTCCCGATCTGGGAGAGGTGATCCCGGTGCTCCTGTCGCAGGAGGAGCTGGAGAGCCTGGGAGGAAAGTTTATCTGGTCAGGGCCGGCGTTTCCCGCAGGGGATTACAGCCTCAGAAACATGGATCAAGTCCGCTTCCGCCTGCTGGAGAAGGACAGCGGCAGGCAGATCACGGAGATGGATGAAACCCAGGCCTATCATGAGATTTATCCGGGAGCCGTTTATCTGCATGAGGGCGTCCAGTACCAGGTAGTGTCTCTGGAGGTGGAAGGGCGCGTGGCCCTGGCCGGGCTTTCTGAGGGAAACTATTATACGGTTCCAATGGGGCAGACGGCCACCCATATCCTGCGGGTACAGAAGGAGGAGGAATACGCCAGAACATATATCCGATTCGGAGATATTCATGTGGACGAGAGGGTGGAGCTGTACAAGAAGCTGGAATTTCACAGCCGCCAGAACCTGGGCTATGAGAGGCTGGAGCAGCCTCTGGAAAAGGGGTATGACACGGAGAGCGTATGGCTCCTGATGCCCCGGGAGGTGGTGAGGGCTTACCAGAGTCTGCTGCGCCGGGACAGAAACGGAAATGTGACGGGAGGAAACTGCTTTGAGGGGATGGCCTATGCGTTGAAAAACGCGGCCATGATGGTGACGATGGCCTCCGGCGAGGATGTGAACGCGGTGGTTTCCGATAATGCTCTTATCCCGGATTCCAATCCGGATCGGGAGGTTTATCTGTTTATCTACGATAAATATGTGGGCGGCCTGGGGTACTCTGAGAAGATCAGCGATTTTGTGCCCCGGATCCTGAAACAGGCTGCGGCGCTGGTGCAGGGCTGCAGTTGCCGGGATGGCTGCCCGGCCTGTGTGGGAGATTTCACTCTGGATAAGGAAATGGTTCTGTGGGGGCTTCAAAGCCTTATGGAGGAAAGAGAGCTGCCGCAGGGCAGAAGCTTCCCGCAGGGGGATTTCCTGCTACCGTGCTGTGGGCAGACACGGAGCGGGCTCCCGCTGGGGGAGGATGAGCCTCCGTCCCGTCCCGGGATCCCTTTTCGGGAGCTGCCGGACAGATGGCAGGAGCTTTGCCGGGAGGCGGAACAGGGCCGGATGGCAGGTGCAGGCTTTTTGAAGGAGGCTGAAGCGGTGGAAACGAAAGGGCCGGATTTGATCCTCACGGTGCGCACCGGTTTCACCGCCGGATGGGGCATGCAGGAGCAAAATCAAAGAATGCTCCGGCGCATTCTGCTTCGGCTGGCTGTCTGCCCGGCCGATTTTCAGCTTTTGATCAGGGAAAGCGGGGAGGATGGAGAGGAGACGCGGGAAAAACTGCGCCGCCGTTACGAAGATGTGGTACGAAAGAAATAAGGAAAAACTGAATGAGCTCCAGCGCGCCGCGGTGGAGGACGAGAGCCGTGCCTGTGTGGTGAACGCCTGTGTGGGGAGCGGGAAAACGACTGTGCTTGCGGCGAAGATCTGCTATCTGCACGAGGTAAAGAAGGTTCCCCTTGAACGCATGATGGCGCTCACCTTCACCAACAAGGCGGCGCAGGAGATCAGGGAGCGGCTTGCCTGCACAGAGATTCCCACCGTTGGCACCTTCCACAGCGTGGCCCTGTACCTTCTGAAACAGGAGCTGCCTCTGGAGCGGATCGGATACGGCAGGGATTTCAGGGTGATTATCCCGGAGGAGGAGCTGGAGCTGGCCCGGGAGCTGATCCGGGAAAAGGGCTTTGCCGTGAAGTATAAGAACCGGCTGAAGAAAAGGCTGGAGCAGGAACGCCCCGGTTTTCTGGAAGGGCGGGAGAAGAACCGGCTGGGGGACGAGCTGTTCCCACTGATGGCGGCCATGGAGGAGGAAAAACGGAGACGGGGAGAGATGACCTTCGCCGATCTTCTGGAAAAAGCCGCTTATCTGCTGAGAGAGCTTCTGTCGGAGGGGCAGCCCCTTACGCCGGAATGGATCATCATAGATGAGGCACAGGATGTGGATCCCTCCCAGCTTGCTTTTCTGGAGGCGCTGTATGGGGAAAAGACCAGCCTTTTTGCAGTGGGAGATCCCAATCAGGTTATCTATAGCTGGAGGGGCGGCACAGAAAACATGTTTTTCCGGCTGAAAAACCGTTTTCAGGCAAAGGAGCTTCCCCTGTCCATCAACTACCGCTCCAACGGAGTGATCCTGGAGGCTGCGGGCAGATTCCGCCAGTTCGGCGGGGAGCTGGCGGGCTGCAGGGAGAGGGGAGAACGTATTGTGGTGAGAAACCACTACAATCCTTTTCAGGAGGCGGAATATCTGGCCGGGCGGATCAGGCAGCTGCATGAAAAGGGGACTGCCTATGGGCAGACCGCGGTTTTTTACCGCCTTCAGGAGCAGGCGGAGCTTCTGGAAAGAGTATTTGAGCGGGAGGGGATCCCCTTTGAGACGGCGGGAAGCAGGAGTATCACAGACATTCCGGTGCTGGACTGGCTGGTGAGACTGCTTCGGGCGGCCTGTGTAAGGAGTGAGGAGCTTCTGAAGGATGTGGTTTCAGACCGCCGGTATGGGATTGGGGAGCCTTTGGAGGAGCGGATCCGGGGGCTTGCCGGACATGTTTCCGGTGGACAGATTTCCAATGGACATGCTTTCGGCGAACATGCCTTCGCCGGAAACGTTTCCGGCGGGATGGACGGGGCTGGGGCTGCCCTGTACGCTTATCTTCTGCTGGATCGCTGCTTAAGGCCTGCCAGGGCAGAATACCGGGAGGAGAAGGAGCTGGCGCTTGGCTTTCTGGGCAGGCTGGCGGAGCAGTGCGCCAAAGGAGGGCGGGATTTCCCGTCTGAGGGGGACTGCAGGTCTGAACAGGACTTCCTGTCTGAAATACGGGAATTCCTGAACGGTGCGGCCCTCTGCGGCTTTTCCCCGGAGCTGAAAAGGGAGGAGGGGACGGATCGGGTCAGGCTGATGACGCTTCATGCCTCCAAGGGACTGGAATTCTCCCAGGTGTTCCTGATCGGGGTGAATCAGGGGCTGATCCCTCTGTCCGGCAGAAGCTTTGAGGAGAAGGAGGAGGAACGCAGGCTCTTTTTCGTGGGGCTGACCAGGGCCAGGGACCGGCTGGAGCTGTCCTATTACACGGATCCTGCGCCTTACCGGGCAGCGGGCGGCCCCGGAAGCTATCTGAGGCTGCTGCCCGTCTCCCTCCTGGACTGGAAGGAGGCGCGTACACAGGAGGCTGCTGCAGAGAACCTGCAGCGGCTGCGCAGGGCAGTGCTGGAGCAGAAACGGGGGATGAAGGAAAAGGAAGCGCTTGAGCTGCCGGGCAGGATACCCGACACCCTGCCCGGCAGTCCTCCTGGCGGGGAAGGCAGGGCTGTGGAAAAGGCAGGGAAGGAGCCGGAGGAAAAGTCAGAAAAAAATACGGAAGAAAGTGCGGCAGAAAATCCAGCAGGAAATCCAGCAGGAAATCCGGCTCCCCGCCGGGTTCGCCACCCCAGATACGGCGTTGGTGTGGTGTCCGGGGAGGATGAAAGTATGATCCGGGTGGAGTTTGAGGGCTATGGGAGCAAAACGTTCGTGAAAGCATTTTCCGGACTTACAGAATGCTGACGGATATGATAAAATATGGGACAGCGGAGCGTTAGAGCGTGTTTGAAAATTCATTCCCGCCATCTGCACACCCCACTTCGCGGCATATTTGCCCCAAATTGGGACGCACATCTGGCAGAAAGCAATTTTAAACACGCTCTAAAACAGACACATGGCGGGAATAAATTTTCCGGCACGCTTCGGAGAAGAAGCCGCATCCGCGGTTTTGCCCCGCCGCTGTGCTTTACGCCCCGGAACAGAAGAGAAAATGGAGAATGGTGCAGAGTATGGAACAGGATAAAAAAACAGAGGACAGAAGTGTGGAACAGAAAATAGAGGAGCTGGTTTCCCGGCTTACACTGGAGGAAAAAGCAGGAATGATCCACGGATGCGGCCTGTTTGCCACCAAAGGGGTGGAGCGGCTGGGGATCCCGCCGTTAACCATGTCGGACGGGCCCATGGGAGTCCGCCATGATTTTGAGAATGCAGCCTGGAGGGTGATCGGAAATACGGACGATTATGTGACTTACCTGCCCTCCAACAGCGCCATCGCTTCCACCTGGAACCGGGACGTGGCGCGCTCCTGCGGCCAGGTTTTGGGCGAGGAGGCCAGAGGACGGGGAAAGGATGTGATCCTGGCTCCCGGCATCAACATCAAGAGAAGCCCTCTGTGCGGCAGAAACTTTGAATATATGAGTGAGGACCCTTACCTTACCGGAGAACTGGCCGTCCCCATGATCCAGGGGATCCAGGAGCAGGATACGGCGGCCTGTGTGAAGCATTTTGCGCTGAACAATCAGGAAACGGAGCGGCTCTGGGTGGAAGTGGAGGTGGACGATGCGGCCCTGCATGAGATCTACCTTCCGGCCTTTGAGAAAGCGGTGAAGGAGGGCGGCTCCTGGTCCTTGATGGGAGCCTATAACCTGTGGCATGGGGAGCACTGCTGTGAGAGCCGGGAGCTTCTGAACCGGCTGCTTCGTGAGGAATGGAAATATGACGGCATGGTGGTTTCCGACTGGGGAGCCGTACATAACACGGAAAAGGCGGCGGAGAGCGGACTGGACATTGAAATGTCCGTCACCGACAATTTTGATGAATACTGCCTGGCAGAGCCGTTAATCCGGGCCGTAAAAGAGGGAAGGGTGCCGGAGGAATGGATCGACAGGAAGGTACGCAACATCCTGCGCCTGCTGCTGCGCATCGGCAAAATGGATCCTGAGAACAGAAAGCCCGGCGCCTACAACACACCAAAGCATCGCCAGACGGTGCTGGATGCGGCCAGAGAGTCCGTGATCCTTCTGAAAAATGAGGATCAGCTTCTGCCTCTTGACCGGAAAAAGGTGAAAAAGCTTCTGGTGGTAGGCGACAATGCCAACCGTATCCATTCCTGCGGAGGCGGAAGCGCAGAAATTAAGGCGCTGTACGAGGTGACGCCCTTTCTGGGCATCAAAAAGCTGCTGGGCGGAAATGTGCAGGTGGACTATGTACAGGGATATTTCCCGGACGACTGCGAGGAGCTTCCGGCCGAGATCAACTGGCAGGCCGACAGCCTGAAGCCCTCTGATGCGGCCGCACAGTCTGAATCAGAATATGCGGCGGGAACGGCGCAGGGAAGCGGCCGTACAGAAGACGGGGAAGGACATGAAGCAAAGGAAGCGGAAGTATCCTCCAAAGGCCCGGAGCTTCTGCGCCTGAAAAGTCTGAAAAGCCGTCAGGAGGAGCTGCGCCGCCAGGCCGTGGGGAAGGCGGCCCAGTACGATACGGTAATCTTCGTGGGCGGCCAGAACCATCATCAGGATACGGAGGGCGGGGACAGAGAAAATATGACGCTTCCCTACGCCCAGGACGAGCTGATCCGGGAGCTGACAGGTGTAAATCCCAATACGATCGTGGTGCTGTTTTCCGGCTCCCCGGTGGAGATGCCCTGGGCAGACCGGGCCAAAGCGCTGGTATGGCAGTATTATTCCGGTATGGAAGGGGGAACCGCTCTGGCCGAGGTGCTGTTCGGCGATGTGAACCCCTCCGGCCGTCTGGCAGAAAGCTTCCCTATTCACTGCGGGGACTGCCCGGCACACAGCATCGGAGAATTCCCGGGAGGCAAAACAGTCCGCTATACAGAGGGGCTTTTCGTGGGCTACCGTCATTATCATACCCGTCATGTGCCCGTGCTGTTCCCTTTTGGCTTCGGGCTTTCCTACACGGATTTTTCTATCTGCGGCCTGTGTGTGGAAAATGGTGAAACCCGGCAGCAGGGAGCGGAAGGCTCCTTTGAGCCCTTCAGGCTGTCCGTGAAGGTGACGAACACCGGGGACAGGGCCGGAATGGAGACGGTGCAGCTCTACGTGGAAAAGGCGGATGGGGAAGCTGACCGCCCTTCCAGGGAACTGAAGGCTTTTGAGAAAGTAGAGCTGCAGCCCGGCGAGAGCCGCACAGTAGAGTTTACCCTGGGAAGGGAAGCGTTCTGCCGCTACGATGCGGACAGCCAGGCCTTCGTCACAGTACCCGGAGTTTACCGGATCGGGGCAGGCAGAAATGTGGAGGAGATCTGCGCGGAGACGGAAGTGACCGTGTGACAGGAAGCGATGCAGGGAGGGAAAGATGCTTCATATTTTCTATGGCAATATGCCGGAAGCGATTTTTAACACGTCTGTATATTTTAAAAACGTATACAGGGATGAATGGATCACGGATGAACTTGCGAAGGAGATGATACAGGACGTGGATAAATCCTCCGTTCTGTATGGCGGAGTGATTGACAGTCCGGTGACGTAATATTACGATCATACGTGGAGACAGTGCAACAGGCAAAACCACATTAGTGGATATGATCCGGGAGCATTACGAAAACGGAGAGGAAAGCGGCGTTACCCTTTCCTGTATGAGAAATTGTGCCGTGTTGGAAGGAAAGAACTGGCAGGCACAGCTTTCGGTTTATCATGAAAATATACTTTTCATTGACGAGGGAAATCTGTTTGTCACTACGAAGGAGTCTGCATCAGCAATACAAAAGACAGATAATTATTATGTGATTGTAACAAGAGAAGGAATAGAGACGCTTCCTTTCAGTGTTTCGGAAATATATGGGATACGTGATTCGGGAAAGTATGGTTTCCTGAAACAGACCTACAATGAAATGTATCAGTTGTATCCGGTTGTGAGACAGACAGAGACGGTTCGGCCGGAATGGATTTTGACAGAGGATTCCAATTCCGGTTTTCAGTTTTTTGAAAAAATCAGCAGCAGGAACGGTTTGCAATGTATTTCTGCGAATGGAAAGTCAAATATTTTCAGATTCCTCCTATCTCACAAGGAAGGAAAAGGACTGATCATAGCTGATGGGGCTGCCTTCGGTTCTCAGCAGAAGACACTGCCGCACCATGTCCCCTGGACGAGATCTTTTCCCACCGGATAGGAACCTGTGTGGAGCAGGTCTTTCTCATACACTATTTGCTTGACCGGCTGGGATTGGCCTTCAAGGAGTTTAATGCGTATATTAATCACCAGGAGATTGGGGCAGGGGACTTCATGCGCCCCGGAAAGGATAGCCTATGAAACTACTCATCAAGCAGCGCGTTTTTTCCTGGACGGATTCTTATGACATTTATGATGAGGCGGGCCGGCAGAAATATTTTGTGAAAGCCGAATTTTTCTCGCTGGGCCATCGTCTGCATGTATACGATCATGCGGGGGAGGAGATTGGCCTGGTACGGGAAAAGCTTTTCCAGCTTCTTCCCGAATTTGAGATTGAGATCCGGGGAAATGTGTGCGGCAGTATTCAGAAAAAGTTTTCGCTGTTCCGCCCCAAATATGAAATTGACTTCAATGGCTGGAGAGTGGAGGGAGATTTCCTGGAGTGGGAGTACGACGTTTTTGATGGCTGCAGCAATGTGGTGCACATCAGCAAGGAGCTGCTCCACTGGGGCGATACTTACGTGATCGACTGCGCGGATCCGGCGGATGAGCTGACTGCGCTCATGCTGGTGATCGCCATTGATGCGGCTAACTGCTCTCAGGAAAGCTGAGAGCAGTTACAATAAATCCCTTTTCCACGTATTTTCATTTACTTAAACAGCCGGATCACGCCTTTATCATTCAGATTCCGCAGCAGGGACAGGGTGATAGGGAAGCCGAACAGCCCGATGATGCCGAACAGCTTCAGCCCTGCCAGCATACTGGCAAGAGTGACCACCGGATGTAGCCCCACCTGATGGCCCACGATCTTCGGCTCGATGATGTTTCGGATCACCGTGATCAGCAGATACAGAACCAGCAGACCGATCCCGTGGAACAGATCTCCGGTGATCAGGGAAATGATGGCCCATGGGATCATGATGCCGCCGGTTCCCAGAACCGGGAGAATGTCAAAAATACCAATACACAGAGCAATCAGCACCGCATTGGGAACCCGCAGAATGGTGAGCCCGACGGCAACCTCTGAGAAGGTAATGAACAGGATCAGAGCGTAGGAAAGAATACATTTAATCAGCGTACCGCTTATATAGCCCTTCACCTCGCCCAGAGTCCTCTGTCCCTTTTCCGGGAGCTGCCTTACCAGGAAACCGGTGATCGTCTCATAATCCACGTTCATGAAATAAGTAACGATGATAGTGATGACCAGGTTCAGGAAATTTCCGGGAACTGAAAAGGCCATACCGGACACGGTGCCGATAGCGCCCATGGAGATCTTGGATACGAGGCTGCCCAGAGCCCCAAGAAAGTTGGTGGAAACCTCCTCCAGAACAGCCACAGCGGCGGGATCCAGGGCGGAGAGCGCAAGCTCCAGCCGGGAGAAAAGCTCCGTCAGAAGGGGCAGGAGCGTGGTATTATAAAAATCAGGAAGTGCCAGGAACATATCCTTCAGATAGACAAAGAGGCGGAAGCCAAGGAAGCTGATCAGCGCTCCCGCCACAAGGAAAAACAGGGTAGTACAGACCAGGGCGGGCAGAGTCCTTTTCAGCTTCAGCCTTCCGGCAATCCAGGTGATCGCGGGATTGAGAAGGTAAGCGATCACAAAGGCGATGACAAAGGGAGAAAAAAAGGGCAGTGCGTACTTGAGGCACGCATAAATTAACGCTCCCACGATCACCCAAAAGGCAAAACGGATCAGAAAATTCTTTTGTTTTTCCAGATTCATACGACATATGCCGCAGGCTGTCACCAGTACCCACTGGCCGCGGCTTCCTCCTTTTTCGATTTGGGAAGGTTCCCATCCAGATTCATATGCAGCAGCTGTCAGAAATATACAGCGCCGTTTTTTCAAGTGTAAAGGGTTTAAAAAGTACAGTCAAGCGGCGGGAGATAATCTTAATACTCTTTTAATTTTTGATTGTCCGCTCTGGAAAAAATATAGAAAACATGGTAGGATTACCTTTGCAGAAGAGACGGGGCATGGGGAAACTGCCAGATAAAGAAGCCTGCGGCTTTTTTTGAGAAGACCATCTGCCATGTCAGGGAGGAATGGAGATTAGTATGAATAATGCAAAGCATCAAAACGGACATTTTTCGTCGGCAGTGGGCTTCATCATAGCCTGCGTGGGTTCGGCGGTGGGACTGGGAAATATATGGATGTTTCCCTATCGGCTGGGGCAGTACGGAGGGGCGGCTTTTCTGATCCCCTATCTCTTTTTCGTATTCCTGTTCGGCTGGGTAGGGCTTTCTGCGGAGTTTGCCATAGGAAGAAGGGCGCGGACAGGGACGGTTGGCGCCTACGGTTACTGCTTCCGGGCAAGAGGAAAGGAAAAGCTTGGAAAAGCCATCGGCTGGTTTCCGCTTCTGGGGTCGCTTGGGATAGCCATCGGCTATTCCATTGTGCTTGGCTGGATTTTAAGGACGCTGGCAGGCGCAGTGACGGGACGGCTGTTTTCCATGGACGCGAAGGAATATTTTGCGGAGGCTGCGGGAGCCTTCGGCAGCGTGCCCTGGCACCTGCTGGTGGTGGTGGCGGTGACCCTGCTTCTGCTCACAGGCGTGACCAAGGGGATTGAAAAGGTAAGCCGGGTGATGATGCCCCTTTTTTATGTGCTGTTCGTGATTGTGGCTGTGCGGGCCGCTTTTCTGCCCGGAGCCTCTAAGGGATATGAGTTTCTTTTCATCCCCCAGTGGGAGAAGCTTCTCCAGGCTGATACCTGGGTGATGGCCATGGGACAGGCATTTTTCTCCCTCTCGATCACCGGATTCGGGATGATCGTGTACGGCGCATATCTGGAGGAGCATGCGGATATTCCCGGGGCGAGCGTGAGAACGGCGGTTTTTGACACCATAGCGGCCATGCTGTCCGGACTGGCCATCATGCCGGCGGTGTTTGCTTTTGGGATCGATGCGGGAAGCGGCCCTTCCCTGATCTTCATCACCCTGCCGGAGGTGTTCGGACAGATGCCGGGAGGAAGAGTGTTTGCGGTCTTTTTCTTCCTTTCTGTGGCTTTTGCGGGAATCACTTCTCTGATCAACATGTTCGAGGCGGTGATAGAAAGCCTTCAGACCCAGCTTGGCAGCTCCAGGCTCCTGTCCTGCCTGCTGTGCGGCGGTGTCACCTTTTTCATAGGGCTTTTCCTGGAAAAGGAGAGCAGCGCGGGGCGGTGGCTGGATATGGTATCCATCGGTATTGTGCCTGTGGGCGCGGTTCTGGGAGCCATCTCCATCTACTATGTGCTGGGCTATCCGGTGATCCGGGAGGAACTGGAAAAAGGACACGGCGGAAGGCTGAACGGGGCCTTTCGGATCGCGGCGAAGTACGTATATGTGCCGCTGACTATTCTGGTGCTGATCCTGGGCTTTGTCTATAACGGAATCGGTTAAATGCCAAAGCGGCTGCAAGGCTGTGTGGATCGCTGGCGGAAAGTGCAGGTGTGGCTTCCGCCAGAGGCCGGAATGGAAAGCTCCGCTGCCGGGGCGTCACAAAGCTGTGAGTATCGCAGATGAGAAACCACATGCGTGTTTTCTTACCGCGGCCGAAGCAAAAAGCGCTCCGGCAGGGAGGGAAAAATGGATATTACATTGTTAACGGAGAATACGGCGAATAAAAGGGGGCTGCTGGCGGAGCATGGTCTGTCCGTGCTCATAGAGCATGGCGGCAGGCGGATCCTTTTTGACACGGGGCAGAGCGGTGTCTATGCGGCCAATGCCGGGAGGCTGGGCGTAAGCCTTGACGGTCTGGACGGGATCGTGCTGAGCCATGGGCACTACGACCACACGGGCGGCCTGCCTCAGTTTCCGGGTAAGCTTCCGGCCATCTATGCAAGCGGGCTGGCTTTTGAGGACAAGCTATGCCGCAATGCAGGCTCAGAGGATTTTCGGCGGATCGGTATTCCATGGAGGGAGAGGCGGCGGGATTTCCCTGTCCATGAGACGGGGGAGAAGGAGGAGATTTTCCCTGGATTTTATGTTTTGAGCCGGATCCCCGCCGTACTGCCTCAGGAACCGGCGCCCGGTCTGTTTTTCATTAAAAAAGACGGCGTGCTCCTCCCCGACCTGATGCAGGATGAACAGCTTCTGATCGTCAGGATGGAGGAAGGACTGGCCGTTTTTGCCGGCTGTGCCCACGTGGGGATTTTAAACTGCCTGAAATATGTGGCGGAGACTTTTCCGGGAGAGCACATTTTCCTTCTTCTGGCAGGCATGCATCTGCGCGGCTATGGCAGGAAACGGCTGGAGGATACCGCAGCAGGCCTTCGGGAATACGGGATCAGCCATATGATCCCCCTGCACTGCACCGGCGCGGAGGCCGCGGTGTACCTGAAGCAGGAGTTCGGGGTCTCCTGCCATTTGGCGGAAGCCGGAAAACGGTTCCATTTCTAATTTTAAGCTGGAAAAATCCGTTACTGTTCACAGCAGCCTCAAACGTTTACCGTTTGAGGCGTAAGAAAGTGATTCAGGGGTGAGCGGGCCTCTTTTGTGAAACAAAAACTTTCAAA